>JARWZW010000029.1 GCA_029866155.1 Caulobacter sp.
CCGTCCGGGTCCCCGTTGATGAGGTCCGGCTGTTCGATCATCACCCGGGCCGCACGGGCAACCCGCTCGGACGCCCGGACGCTGTAGGCCTGGGCCCGCTGAACGCTGCCGGGGTCTTCCATGAGGGCCAGATGAAGAGCCGTGATGGTCTCGTCGGCATCGGCCAGGGCAAACACCCGCGCCCGCGCCAGCAACCCGGCGATGTCTTGGGCCCTGGCGAGCGTCCCGGCGCTGCAGGCGCCCTGGCCGGTCAGCAGAAACCCTGCCTCTTCGGCCGATTCAGGGCGCGCATTGATGGAGGCGTTCAGCGCCTGGCCAAACGGCAGGGGCGCAACCAACGCCCAACCCCGCTCCAGGGCCTGCTGCGCGGCCATCTGGTCAACCCCGTCGACCATCATGGAATGCAGCCGGATCGAGGCCGGAGCCGCTGGAACGGCATGCGGCTGGGCGGCGGCCACGGCCCTGGCCATGATGTCAAACACCGCCGAAAGCGTCCTGGCGACCGCCGAAGCATTGGCGGCGAAGTCGGCGTTGCTCAGGCGGTGGCCCGTCACACCCAGCGACAGACCTATGCCGGGCTGTGGCGGCGCGCGCGCACCATCTGGCTCGTGGCTCTTGTCGAGGAAGTTGATCTCGGGAATGTCGGTCAGCCCCTTGCGCCCCGGGCCGAGCTTAGGGCAACGCCTCGCGGGGGTCGAGACGGCATCGCCGTCTGCAGATCCGGGCGGTTGCCCCATGCGCCAGCGCGGATGGCTGAGCAACAATGTTGATTCCCGGTCCAGGGCTGCCCTCTGCCGAGGACGAGGTTAGCGGCCTGGATGAGCTGTGAAACTGGCAAGGTGGAAACCGGGGACCACACCCCCCAAAGCCGTGCGGGCTGTTCCCGTCGATCCTGTCCTCAGCCTTGCGAGGCCGAACATTTTCAGCTCTGCCAGAACTCTTCCCGCGAAAGTGGTGTGCGACCCCACCTTGCATCGGAGACCAATGAATCACCCTTCGCGCGAACCGAGAAGCGCTGAATGTCGATTGGACCTAGTTCCCCGCCTCGCCCAAAGCGCCCTGAACAGCAGCTTTGGTTGCACATTGAACAAGTGCGTCGCGGGTCCCGGCGTCAAGGCCTCCGGCTTTCTCCACGGCGGATTGCAAACCCTCACCGTTCAGGCTTTCGCTGACGATGGTCTTCAAGGTTTCCAGATGCTCGCCAGTCAGCTCGGGCCCGAGACCGTCCTGCACGCAGCCGCAGAAAACCTCAGACTGTCCAGCCAGCATACAGGCCGTCCTGGTGTCAACCGCGCTGCTTGCGGCCTTGACCGCCTGCCCGCCGAGATCGGCCGCACCCTGCTTGATCTGCTGAAAGTTGGTCCCGTCACCACAGGCGGCGAGCGCAAATGCGAGTCCGCCGATCAGAACAGTTCGCATCATTTTTCCTCGTCGTTTTCCCTGCATGGCGAAGGTCCTCTTCAACCGGGGCATTTCCCGGGTCGGCCTTGCCTTGGCATCGCTTTGCAGCCTGTGGCGCAGAGATGGATGCAGGGTATTGTTCGTGCAAGGGCCTCGCGCGCGACATAGTGAAGGCGCCGCGATCCGTGGTCCGGTCTCGGCCAATTGCGGCGGCGTGGCATCCAAAGGCGGGGGTTGCACGTATGGTTTGCAAATATAGAACCTCCGCACGTCCGGGCGGAAAAGGAGACACCATGATCCGTACTGCAGCCATCTCTTTCGCTGCCCTCACTGTCGCTGCCCTGGCCCTTACGGGACCTGCCGCCGCTCAGGGTGCCGAAGATGAAGGCTGGAGCGTCAGGCTCGGCGGGGGCGCACTTTACGCCCCGACCTATGAGGGCGACGACGAGTCGAGACTCTCGCTGTTGCCCAGCATTGAAGTGACCTATGGCGACGACTTCTTTGCATCCGTCCAGAATGGCGCCGGGTATCGCTTCATCAACACCCCGACCCTGAAGGTTGGCCCGATCGGGCGGATCGCATTTTCACGCAATGAGAACGGGGAACAGAACTTCGCGATCAGCGGAAACGATACCGGCGACCTCAAGGGCCTCGGCGACGTTGATACCAGCTTAGAAGTCGGCGGGTTCGTCAAGTATGGTCTCGGCGGCCTGACCCTGAGTGTTGAAGCGCGCCAGGCCACCTCTGGCCACCAGGGATGGGTGGCGGACCTTGGCGCAAGCTGGTCCGGCCGCACCCTGCTTTCCGGCCGGCCCCTGATATGGTCCGCCGGTCCCCGGGCTCGCCTGGTCGGGGACGAATATAGCGAAGCCTATTTCGGTGTGACCTCGGCCCAATCCGGCGCATCCGGGCTGCCGGTCTATGCCTCCAGCGGCGGTCTGCATTCCTATGGCCTCGGCGCATCCCTCGTTGCGCCGCTGTCGCGTGACGGGCGTTCGGCCCTTGTCTTCGTGGCCGGGTATGACCGGTTGACCGGCGACGCCAGCGACAGCCCGCTGGTGCAGTTGCGCGGGTCGGAAGACCAGGCCAGCATCGGCCTGTTCCTTGTCCGGCATTTCCCCTGACGCGCCCGCCGCAAGCGTCCTCGTTCAAGGGCGCGGCAGGCCACGTACATGCTGCTGAGCATTCGGCCCGGTTTTACCGCATCATTCAAGCCGGCTGGCTCCATGGACGCCGAGCACAAAACGCGCCAATACGATGCCTTGTCCCGTGTCGTTGGACCTTGTGACCTTGGGGTTTTGCGAAGCGCCGAGCATGACACGGTAACGGGAGCTCTGCTTGAGTTAATCGTCTGCTCAGTTTGAAGGTAATCACCAATGGAAAAACTGCTCTCATGGGTTGGGTCTCTGCTCTACGGCATGAGATTCACCATGCTGTTTTTCTATATGGGTCTGGTGGCGATCATTCTCGGCATCCTGGGAAAATTCATCCTGGAAGCCTACAAGCTGATGACCACCTTGATGTTTGGTGAACTCAGCAAGATCGACCTGATTATCAAGGTGCTAGAACTGGTCGACATGACCATGGTGGCGCAGCTTGTGTGGGTTGTTGCGCTGGCGGGTGTATCGCTCTTCGTGACCACTGGACACTTTGACAACAAGGACGTGAAAAAGCCCGACTGGTTGGACCACGTCAATACATACAATCTCAAACTGAAGCTCGCATTCGCCATAATCTCGATCTCAGGCGTTCATGCATTGAAGACCTACCTGGGTGGCGACCTGAGTATGGAAAACATTCAGATCGTAGCGATAGTGGCCGTCATTCACTTCACCTTCGTGCTTTCCGCCATCGGGATCTCCTATGCAGAGCGGTTAACGCGGGAAAAGCCGTAAAGGCGCGTTGCTAAAGTGAAAGTGGGGCAGGCTAGAGTGGGGACGCACACTGCTTAACCGCGAGCCGAGGTGACTGCGCATTGTCAACGCTTTGCCCCCGGAGGGCCGGCGAACAGTGTCTGGCGGTGCTGTCAGTCCATCGGCCACCCGTCTCCGGTTTGGCGCAATTCGCCCAATCCGGAACTGGCCCTCGCCCATGACCATTCGCCACTCTGCGAGGGCGACCGGCGGGCAGTTTCGGCGAGGCGCGCCAGTTTCGCCTCGCGAGCATTTTCGAAAGCCGGATTGCGGAATCCCGTCCGAATAGACCAGACTTGTGGAGAGGTCGCCCCGGCGCCTTGCGGAGGCGTGAATGGATTTCACCGAGATTGACCCTGAACGGGTCCGACGCCTGGACGAGGCCGCGCTGCGGGGCATGACGCTCGCGGTGTGGGCCGACCTGCAGCCTGACCGGATCGCGGTCTATGACCCCGACGGAACGGCGCACAGCTTCGGCAAGACCAACGCCAGGGCCAACCGGCTGGTGCGGCTGTTCCGGGACCGGGGACTGGTCCCCGGCGACGCCGTGGCGCTCGTCTGCTCCAACCGGGTGGAATTCGTCGAGGTGCTGGCGGCCACCCAGCGCTGCGGTCTGCGGCTGACGCCGGTAAACTGGCACCTGTCGGCGGACGAGATCGCCTACATCATCCGCGATTGCGAGGCGAAGGCCCTGATCGGCGAGGCGCGTGTGGAAACCCTTGCCGAAGCTGCTGCGGCCTGTCCGGGTCCAGTGCTGAAACTGGCGGTCGGCGCGCCGATCGAGGGGTTCGAGCCCTACGAAACGGCCATCGCCCCGTTCGATGGAACCGACATCACCGAGCCGTTGCTTGGCAACGGCATGATGTACACCTCCGGCACCACTGGCCGGCCCAAGGGGGTGCACCGGCCCGTGCCGGTCGTGACACCCTACGCCACCTATCTGATGCGCGGCTATGACCCGGCGACCTCGGTGCAGATGTGCGCTGGTCCCGCCTATCACGCCGCGCCGCTGGCCTTCGATGTGCGGGCGGCCATGGCCGGCGGGGTCCCGCTGGTGTTCATAGACCGATGGGATTCCGAAGGGGTGCTGCGGACCATAGCTGAACGGAAGGTCACGCACTTCCATCTGGTGCCGATCATGTTCCAGCGCCTGCTGGCGTTGCCCGACACGGTGAAGGCCCGCTATCCGGTCGACCATGTGACCTTCATCATCCACGGCGCCGCACCGTGCCCGCCCGAGGTCAAGCGGGCGATGATCGACTGGTTTGGGCCGGTGCTGACCGAATACTATGCCGGCTCCGAGGGCGGAGCCGGGTTCCTGATCGATTCCCACGAATGGCTGCGAAAGCCGGGCAGTGTCGGCAAGCGCCCGGCCCTGCTTCAGGTGCGCATCCTGGACGAGGCCGGCGCGGATCTGCCCAACGGCCAGGCAGGCGGCATCTACCAGCAGCTGCCGCCGGGCGGGGCCTTCACCTATTTCAAGGACGAGGCGAAGACCCAGGCGTCGCGGGTCGACGACTTCTTCACCATGGGCGACGTCGGCTATTTCGACGACGACGACTATCTGTTCCTCACCGGCCGCAACGCCGAGACGATCATCTCCGGCGGGGTGAACATCTATCCGCAGGAGATCGACAACGAGCTGGTCAAGCACGTTGCCGTGGCGGACTCGGCGACCATTGGCGCGCCGCACGACGAATGGGGCGAACAGGTCAAGGCGGTCATCCTGCTGAACCCCGGCCATGAGCCCAGCCCGGCGCTGGCAGAGGAAATCCTGGCCTTCGCCAGGGCGAATCTGGCCAGCTTCAAGGTGCCAAAGAGCCTCGATTTCGTGACCGAACTGCCAAGGTCCGAAGCCGGCAAGATTCAACGCAACAAGGTGCGCGCGCCCTACTGGGAAGGGCGAGCGCGCCAGATCTGACGGGCCCTACCGCCCCAACCCACAAAAGCAAGACGCACACGCCAACTAAGGTGGGTGTCCAGGAGGAAGCAGATGGCCGATTTCGGCAACACCGACGTGGAGGCCTTCCGCACGGAAGCGAAGGCCTGGCTCGCCGCCAACTTCCCGCCGTCTCTCGCCGGCGTGGACGTGGCCATGGCCAATGCCTACGGCCCGGTCGAGGGCGACGCCCTGCTGTGGAAACAGCGCATGGGCGAGAAGGGCTGGGGCACGCCCACCTGGCCGCAGGAGTACGGCGGCGGCGGCCTGTCGCCGGCCGAGGCCCGCGTACTGCAGCAGGAAATGAACCGCATCGGCGCCCGCAACCCGATCGGCGGCATGGGCATCATGATGTTCGGCCCGACCCTGCTGGAGTACGGCAGCGAGGCGCAGAAGCAGCGGCACATCCCGTCCATCTGCAAGGGCGAAATCCGCTGGTGCCAGGGCTATTCCGAACCGGGCGCCGGCTCCGACCTAGCCGCTCTGCAGACCCGCGCGGAAGACAAGGGCGACCACTTCCTGGTCAATGGCCAGAAGGTCTGGACCTCCGGCGCCCAGTACGCCGACTGGTGCTTCTGCCTGGTGCGGACCGACACAAACCACAAGCACGAGGGCATCAGCTTCGTATTGTTCGACATGAAGACGCCGGGAGTTGAGGTGCGGCCGATCAAGCTGATCAGCGGCAACTCACCCTTTTGCGAAACCTTCCTGACCGATGTGAAGGTGCCCAAGGAGAACCTCGTCGGGCCGCTGAACGGCGGCTGGACCATCGGCAAGCGGCTGCTCATGCACGAGCGCAGCAGCCTGTCGGGCGGCGGCGGGTCGGCCGGACGGTTCGCGGCAGGAACACCGCTGGACAAGCTGGCCATGGACTACATCGGCGTCGACGAGACAGGCCGGATCGCCGACCCGGACCTGCGCGCCCGCCTGATCCGGCACCAGATGGAAGCCAGGGCCTTCATGCTGACCCTGATGCGCGCCCAGGCGGAGAGCAAGGGTGGCGGCGGACCGTCGGCGGCCACCTCGATCATGAAGAACGTCGGCTCCAAGGTCGGCCAGGAACGCGCTGAACTGGCCATCGAGATCATGGGCTCCCAAGGCCTCGGCTGGGAGGGCGAGGGCTTCACCGACAAGGAGCTGGAGCAGACCCGAAACTGGCTGGGCGGCAAGGCGACCACGATCTATGGCGGCTCCGCCGAGATCCAGAACAACATCATCGCCAAGCGTATCCTTGGCCTTCTTGATCACCAGTAGGGGGCGCGCGACATGGCCGTTCTGACCGAAGAACAATCGATGCTGCGCGACGCCGCCAGGGCTTGGGTGCAGGAAAAGGCCCCGGTAGGGGCGCTGCGCAAGGCGCGCGATGGCGGCAGCCTGCTGGGCTACGCGCCCGAAGCCTTCGCCGAAATGGCCGGGATGGGCTGGGCCGGCGTGGTTGTCCCCGAAGCCCATGGCGGGTCCGAGTTCGGCTACCTGAGCCTGGGCCTGGTGCTCGAGGAGCTGGGCAGGACCCTGGCGGCGTCACCGCTGGGCGTATCGTCGATGGCCGTGACCAGCGCCCTGGTCCGCGCCGGCGCCGAAGCTCAGAAGGCGGTCTGGCTGCCGAAGATCGCCTCGGGCGAGACGGTGGCCGCCCTGGCCGTGGACGAAGCCCCGCGCCATGACCCTGTCCGCACGGCCCTGAAGGCCGAGGCCGTCGGGGGCGGTTATCGCCTGTCCGGGACCAAGGCCTTCGTCGCCGAAGGTATGGCCGCGTCCCTCTACCTCGTGTCGACCCGCACCGCGGGCGCGCCGGGTGATGAGGCCGGGATCACCCTGTTCCTCGTCCCCGCCGACGCGAGCGGCCTGACCAGAAGCGCCCGTCACACGGCCGACAGCCGTGACCATGCCGCCTTGACCTTCGACGGTGTCCAGGTCGGCGCCGACGCCGTGCTGGGCGAGGTCGGTGGCGGTTACCCCCTGCTCGAGCGCACGCTCGATGTCGCCCGCATCGCGGTCTCGGCGGAAATGCTCGGCATGTCGGCCCAGGCCTTCGACACCACGCTGGAGTACCTGAAGACCCGCGTCCAGTTCGGCCAGACGATTGGCAGCTTCCAGGCCCTGCAGCACCGGGCGGCGAAGATGTTGAGCGAGCTGGAGCTGGCCCGGTCCTGTGTCGAGGCGGCCCTCTCGGCCATCGACCAGGACGCCGATGACCTGCCCCAGCAGGCCGCCCTTGCCAAGGCCGTGGCCGGTGACACCCTGAACCTGATCTCACGCGAGATGGTCCAGATGCACGGTGGCATCGGCATGACCGACGCCCATGACGCCGGCCTCTATCTCAAGCGTGCGCGCGCCGTTGAGGCCCTGTTTGGCACCACCGCATGGCACCGCGACCGCTGGGGCAGGATGCAGGGGTATTGACCAACGAGACCGATGATCCGGTTGCAACGGCTCTAGAGCCAGAAGTTCCAGCGGCCGTGTCGGAGGACATGGCCGTGCGGGAGGCTGCGTTCCAGACGTTCGTCTGGGACAATCTGCGGCGCAACTACATCGGCAACTTCGTGCACGGCATGCTCGGCATGACGGGCTTTCGGCTGATCAACGCGCCGACCTTCATGCCGGCCTACCTGCACATGATCTCCGGCTCGAACACCATCGTCGGCCTGGGACTGGCGTTGCAGCAGGTGGGGTCGATCATCTCGCCGCTGGTCGCCGGGGCGAAGATGGAGCACCGGCTGAAGATCATGCCGGCGGCCATCGTGCTGGGCAGCCTGGGACGGCTGGCGATCCTTGGCATGGCCCTGTCCGGCTGGTTCCTGGAGGACCAGGCGCAGGTGGTCACCCTGCTGATGTTTCTGTTCCTGTTCGGGGTGTTCATGGGCGCCCAGCGGGTGGCCTTCACCCTGCTGATGTCCAAGGTCATTCCGGTCCGTCTGCGCGGTCGCCTGCAGGCCTGGCGCAACGCCATAGGGGGGCTGATCGCCGCTGTCCTGGCCTATGTCTCGGGCAGGTACCTGATCGAAGCCAACGTTCTGGGCAACGGCTATTCCACGACCTTTATCCTGGCCTTTTTCCTGACCAGCGCCGGGCTATGGTTCCTGCAATACCAGATCCGCGAACCGGTTCCGCCGACGATCCGCGAGCCTGCCCGGATGCGGGATCGCATGCGCGATATTCCGGGGCTGATCGCCGCCGACCCGGCCTATCGCTGGTTCCTGGTGGTCCAGATGCTGGCCACCTCCGCCCGGATCGCGACGCCGTTCTACATCCTGCATGTGGGGGCCACCATGCATCTGGACGGGGCCACCCTAGGCCTGCTGTCCCTGGCCTTCCTCGGCGCGGACACCGTTTCCAACATCGCCTGGGGTTACCTCGGTGACCGGTCCGGCTTTCGGATCGTGCTTCTGCTGGCGATCATCGGCTGGATCGCCGCGACCCTGCTGCTGATGACCCAGGGCGCGCCGATGGCGATCTTCTTCGCCTTCTTCATTCTGGGCGCCGCGCAGGCGGGCTACGCCATGGCCTCGCAGACCATGATCCTTGAGTTCGGCCACAGGGACGACCTGCCGATGCGGATCGGCATCTCTGCGACCGCTGAAGGGGTCACCGCCACCCTCGGTCCCCTGATCGGAGGGACGGTGGCGGATCTGCTCGGCTATGATGTCGTCTTCGGGGCCTCGCTCGGCCTGCTGGCGGCGGCCCTGCTGACCCTGGTCGTCGCCGTGCGCGATCCGCGCCGGAGGCGGGCCTGAGCCTGGCCG
>JARWZW010000068.1 GCA_029866155.1 Caulobacter sp.
GCGTTGGGCGTGACGAAAGCGGCGAACGCCGCGCTGGCGGGCCGGGCCGCCAGCGCGGCGACGGTTTCTTCCACCGACAGGGGTGTAAATCGCAAGCCGGCAAACCCGACGGCGGCGAAGGGACCAGTCACAGCCGTGGACGCCAGGGCGGAAACTGGCGCGGGGCTTGCCGCAGGTTTCCCTGTCCGTCCCGCTTTGCTACGTCCTGACAAAAGGTCTGTCCCATTCCCATGCATCGAACTAGCCGTCCTGGTCTGACTGCGCGCTTTTGCAGGGTTCTGCAGGAGCCGGGCCAAGACCTGTCCTCTGCCCGGCGCGGGTCCGGTAGATCATGAGCCGCTCTCCCCTGCCCGGCCTTGTCATCGGTGGCGGCCGCGATGTCACCCTGGAATTGTTGATCAAGCGGTTGATGGACGTGATCGCCTCCATTGTCTTGATCATCCTTCTTGGGCCGCTCCTTGTCGCGATCGCCATTCTCGTGGCTGTGACCTCCCCCGGGCCCGTTCTGTATGCCTGCGACTGGGTCGGCCAGGGCGGCAGGCCCTTTCGGGGCTACAAGTTCCGCACCATGATACCGGACGCAGACGCCCGGGAGGCGGAGCTGCAGTCCCGAAACGAAATGAGCGGTCCCGCCTTCAAGATGGCGAACGATCCCAGGGTAACGGGTCTCGGCCGGATGCTGCGCAAGTACAGTCTTGATGAACTGCCGCAGCTTTGGAGCGTCCTTAAAGGCGATCTGAGCCTTGTCGGGCCCAGGCCGCCCCGCGCCCATGAGTTTGCCCGGTTCACCGAGTTCCAGCGCCAGAAATTGTCAGCGCAGCAGGGCATCACCTGTCTCTGGCAGGTCGAGGGACGTCACCGCATCAGCGACTATGACGAATGGGTCGCCCTGGACATAGAGTATATCCGCAACTGGTCGCTCTGGCTGGACATCAAGATCCTCTTCCGGACAGTCGGGGTCGTTATCAGGGGGACCGGCGTATGACATCGAGGATCGACATCAGCGTTGTGGTCCTGAGTTACAACCGCGTTCACCTGCTGGGACGGACGCTCAGGGGTTGCCTGGCCCAGGCCGCCGACGCCCCGTGTTTCGAGATCATCGTGGTCGACAATCATCCCGATCGACTGTCGGAGGGCCTGGTGGAAGGCCTGGCCACCGCCAACCCCGCCGTCCCGCTGGTGTATCTCAGCGACAGTCGGCGAAACATCTCCATTGTCCGCAACAAGGCCATTGCGGCGGCGAGCGGGACCTATGTGGTCTTCATCGATGATGACGAGGCGCCCCAGCCCCTTTGGCTGGCCGAGATGTTCGCCTGTCTCGAACGTACCGGGGCCGACGCCGCCTTCGGTCCCAAATTGCCGGAATTCGAGGGCGGAGCCGCACCGGACTGGGACCCACAGGGCTGGCGCTACACCCTGGACTTCCAGCTTCCGGCCGACACGCCGCTGCATCTGTTCGGGCGGTTCCGACGAAAGGGCAAGGGTCTGGGAAGCGGCAACGCCGCCTTCCGGGTATCGACCTGCCTTGCCGATCCGGAACCCTTCGCGGTGGCGTTTGGCGACGCCAATGGCGAGGACACGCAGCTCCTGTTTCGTCTGGCCCTGGCCGGCCGCAGGTTCGTCTGGTGCCCGACAGCTGTTGTTCACGAGTTTATCGAAACCGAGCGCGCCCGGCCCGATTACATGATCACCCGGATGAAACGGGGATCGCAGCACTATGCCGTCTGCCGCATTGACACCAGTCGCAACAAGCTGCTGACCACCCTGCGAGTGGCGTTGCTGGGACTGGCTCAGTTTTCGGTCCATGCAGCGCTTTATGTTCTGTCTGGCGAGGCTATCCAGCCTGGCCGCTATGACCACCGTATCGGCATGGCGAAAGGACTTGGCAAACTGACCTGGCGCTCGCCGATCGGCTTCATCAATGAGGGGGCTGCGTGAACCGCAAGGCGCCGGACCCGGCTGCCGAGGCCATGGACCTCAGCATCGTCATCGCCACCTACGACCGTCCGGCGCATCTGGCCCTGACTCTGCAGTCCTGCCTGTCCCAGACCAACGATCTGGGCCTGGACCTGGAAATCATCGTCATCGACAACCACCCCAGCGGCAGCGGTCGCCAGGTCTGCGATCGCTTGACCGAAGAGGGCGATCACCCGGTTCGTTATGTAGTGGATCTCACCCGCAATATGGCGGTCCTGCGCAATCGCGGATTTTCTGAGGCGAGGGGACTGTGGCTAGCCTTCATCGATGATGACGAGATCGCCGATCCGGACTGGACCGACGCCCTGGTTCGCACGCTTCAGGCGACGGACGCCGATATCGTGGTCGGGCCCCGGCTAGCCCGGTTTGAAGGCGGCAGTCCGCCAGCCTATGACCCCGGAGGCAAAAGCTTCGTGCGTGATCTTGGCCTGGTCGACCAGGCCGAGATCATCCTGACCGAACCCTCCGGCAAGCCACGCTTTGGGCTCGGTACAGGCAACTCCCTGTTCAATCTGGCCCGCTGTTACGTTCCGGGACAGGGCCCCATGCTGACAGCCTTTGGCGACGCCGGAGGCGAGGACGCTGAACTTTTCGTCAGGCTGCACCGAATGGGGCGCCGCATCATCTGGTCGGCCGGGGCTCGTGTTACCGAAACTGTGCCGGCTCATCGCACCAGCCCGGCCTACCGTTTCCTGCGCACACGCCGGGAAACCCAGCACTATGTCAGCATCTATCTCGACGGCGCGCGAAACCAGCGTCTGGCCTGGATTGTCCTTATGGCAAAAGGACTTGCCCAGGCTGCTGTCGGCGCTCTCATCGCTGCAGTCTCCTTTGAGTTCGGTTCGGACAGGCGCATCTCCGGACGGCTGATGATGGCCCATGGCCTTGGCAAGCTGACCTTTCGACATCCGGTCGGCTATATCGCTGAACCACCCGGCAAAACCCTGCTTCCCGACTAGCCCAGGGTGTGCGGATTATTCTTTCGGGACTGGCGCGAATATTGATCCGACGAGGCTCAGCTGTGCCCATTTGGGCCATTCGTTGGAGACACCATGTTGCGCGATCTTGTCGCCCCATACGCCGCCTCGCCAGCTCCGATGCTCCAGGGCATCAAACTGTTCGGCGACGGCGCCAGCCTCGCGGACTTTTCCCGGCTGCGCAGCGAAGGCCGCGTGGTCGGGTTCACGACCAACCCGACCCTGATGTTCAAGGCAGGGGTCCAGGACTATGCCGCCTTCGCCCGGCAGCTGATCCACCTGATCCCGGACATGCCCCTGTCGTTCGAAGTGTTCTCAGATGACCTTGAGGAGATGGATCGGCAGGCTCGCCTGATCTCCGGCTGGGGTCGCAATGCCTATGTGAAGATACCAATCACCAACACCCGGGGCGAGAGCTGCCTGCCGCTGGTCGGACGGCTGAGCGCCGACGGGGTCAAGGTCAATGTCACGGCCATCATGACCCTGGAACAGACAGCAGCCACGGTCGAGGCCCTGAACACGGCTGTCCCGGCAATCATCTCGATCTTCGCAGGCCGCATCGCCGACACCGGGATCGATCCGGTGCCGGTCATGCGGGCGGCAGTGGCCATGGCGGCTCGCAAGCCCCGGGCAGAGGTCCTCTGGGCCAGCACCCGAGAGGTGTTCAACCTCTACCAGGCCCGCGATTGCGGTTGTCACATC
Source organism: Caulobacter sp. (assembly GCA_029866155.1). Classification (GTDB taxonomy): domain Bacteria; phylum Pseudomonadota; class Alphaproteobacteria; order Caulobacterales; family Caulobacteraceae; genus Caulobacter. Next base: position 3,657 of record JARWZW010000068.1, read on the forward strand.
ATCACCGCCACCCCGGATATCCTTCGCAAGCTGGATATGTCCGGCAAGGACCTGGATGCGCTGTCGCTGGAAACCGTCGCCATGTTCCGCGACGACGCGGTCACTGCCGGCTACCGGATCTAGGAACAGACCGGCATGACCCAGGCCCTGGTTCTGGCCGCAGGCCTTGGAAGTCGCATCCGTTCGGTGGCGGGCGACCTGCCCAAGCCGCTGATGCCTTTTGCCGGCGAGCCGATCCTGGCGGGCAATCTCCGCTGGCTGGCTGATAGCGGGGTGACAGATGTCTGGATCAATCTGCATTACGGCGCAGAGGCGATCCGCCAGACCATCGGCGATGGCTCCGCTCTGGGTCTGTCGGTTCGCTATGTCTTCGAACCGACCTTGCTGGGCACGGCCGGGGCGCTGGGCAACATCCGGCAGCAGGTCCGGGGGCCAATCTTCGTGGTCTATGGCGACAGCGTTGTACGCTGCAATCTGGCCGCCCTTGCCGCCCGGCATCACGCCCGGGCCGCCGAGGTCACCATCGCCCTGTTCGACCGGGAGCGTCATGCCCATACCGGAATTGCCGGCGGCAGGGTGAAGCTTGGCCAGGACGGCGCGGTGAACGGATTTGTCGAGGGCGCCGGGGACGACAACGCTCACCCCCTGGTCAATGCCGGCCTCTATTGCCTGAACCCTTCGGTTCTCGATCTGATACCGCCGGGCTTCAGCGATTTTGGCCGGGACATCTTTCCGGCCATGCTCAGCGCCGGCCGCCGCCTTGATGGCCTCATCATGGAGGCTGGCGGCTTCTGTCTCGGGCTGGACACCCCGGAAAGCCATGCGGTCGGCGCCGCTCTGCTGGAACAGGGAAGACTGGTCCTTTGAGCCTGCGCCCTGCCATCTTCTTCGACCGCGACGGCGTGCTGAATGACGTGGTCTGGCGCGACGGCAAGCCGGCTTCGCCCCGCTCGCCGGACGAGCTGCTGCTGGCGGACGACTGCCGTGAGGTCGTGAGCCGCCTGAAGTCGGCAGGCTTTCTGACTTTTGTCGTCACAAACCAGCCGGATGTTCGCCGGGGCCTGATGACGGCCACAGACCTCGAGGCGATCCATCGGCGCCTGGCTGAACACATCACCTTTGAAGAAATTGCCTGCTGTCCTCATGACGACCGGGACTGCTGCGGCTGCAGAAAGCCCAGGCCCGGAATGCTGCTGGACCTCGCCCGCCGCTGGTCCGTCGATCTGGCCGCCAGCTGGATGATCGGCGACCAGGACCGCGACACCGCCTGCGGCCAGGCCGCCGGCTGCCACACCGCCCTGCTCAGCCGCTCGTATAACAGCGGAGCCGGCGCCGACATCAATGCCGCCGAACTGACCCTGATCTGCGACCAGATCCTTGAATCCCTCCCCCTTCGCCAGACCGCCTGACCCTGGAGCCGCCATGTTCATCGACCATTTCTTCGACGCCGTCGCCCGCGCCACCGCCGCCATTGACCGCGAGTCGGTGGAGGCCACAGCCCAGGCCCTGGCCGCTGTCCGCGAACGGGGGGGCCGGCTGTTCATCATCGGTGTCGGCGGAAGCGCGGGTCATGCCAGCCATGCCACCAATGACTTCCGCAAGATCTGCGGGTTCGAGGCCTATTGCCCGACCGACAACGTCTCCGAACTGACGGCCCGTATTAATGACGAGGGCTGGGAAGGCACCCTGTCCACCTGGCTGCAAACCAGCCGGCTGAAGCCGGAGGACGGCCTGCTGATCTTCTCTGTCGGCGGCGGCAGCATCGACCCTCCAGTCAGCGCCAATATCGTCCGGGCAATCCAGCTGGCCAAACAGCGCGGCGCCATGGTTACCGGCATTGTCGGGCGGAACGGCGGCTACACCGCCCAGGCTGCGGACGCCTGTGTCGTTATCCCGACCGTCGACCCGCAACTGATCACGCCGATTGTCGAGGGCCTGGCGGCTGTCGTCTGGCATCTGCTGGTGTCCCACCCGGCGCTCGCCCAGTCCAAGGGGCATTGGGAGCAGATCACACCGGCCTCCGATCCCGTTGCGGCCTGAACCGATGATCTCGACCCGCACACCGCTGCGCGTAACCCTCGGCGGCGGCGGCACCGATCTAGAGAGCTATTATCGCCTTGGTGGCGGATTCATCTTCGCCATGGCGCTGGACAAGTACATCCACATCACCGCCCATCGCCCCCTGTTCGACAGCCGGGTGGTTCTCTACGGGCCTCAGCCGGAGGCCTCGGAGCGAGCGATGGATGTCCGCCATGAACTGGTGCGGGCCGCATTGCTGTCCCATGGCCTGGAGAACCGCATCGAGGCCGCCTCTCTCGCCGACATCGCCGGCGGGACAGGTCTCGGCTCTTCCAGCAGCTTTCTGGTGGGCTTTCTCAACGCGCTTCACGCCCTTAAGGGAGAAAGTCCTACGGCCCATGACCTGGCCGAGGAAGCCTGCACCCTTGAGATCAAGACCCTTCAGAAAGGCATAGGCAAGCAAGACCAGTACATGGCGGCCTTCGGCGGCCTGACCACCCTGGACATCGCTCCGGACGGCAGGGTCGAAGTGGGACGAGTCGATATCCCGGCGGACCTCGAGGCTGCCTTCCTGTCCCACACCCACATCTACTATACAGGCCTCAGACGGGACGCTGCAGTGATCCTGTCTGACCAGAACAGCGCCATGCGGTCGGACGCCTCTCCACAGCGCGGCCAGGTCGATGAGAGCCTGACCTTCATCAAGGACCTCGGCTACCGTATCCGGGACGCCTGGATAGCCGGAGACATCGAGGGCTGGGGCCGGATGCTGGACGAACATTGGCGACAGAAGAAGCGGCTCTCCAGCAAGATCAGCTGGCCCCACATCGACCAGCTTTACGATCATGTCAAAGGCGCCTTCGGCGTCACAGGCGGCAAGGTGATCGGCGCCGGCGGCGGCGGTTTCCTGATGCTGTTCTGCCCTGGAAACGGTCAGGCCCTGGAAGATTACATGACGGCCCAGCAGATGCCCCGGCTGCACTACGGCATCGACCGCCACGGGTCCCGAGTGCTGGGCGCCGCCGCATGATCCAGACGGCGCCTCAGAGACCGCCCTTGGCGATGGCCCTGAACGGAGTCCGGGCCAGGGCGCCTCTCCGCCTTGGACTGGCAGGCGGCGGAACCGACCTTTCTCCCTATTGCGATCAATTTGGCGGTGCTGTGCTCAACGCCACCATCGACCGTTTCGCATTCGCCCATCTGAGCGCCGAGCCTGAAGGCCGGATCGCCTTCCGGGCCAGCGATATCCGGGCCGAGGAGGTCTATGCGCCCGGCCAGATCATGAGCGTGAATGGCCCCTTGATGCTGCACAAGGCCGTTTATCAGTACATGACCCGCACCTATCTGGGCGGACAGCAGCCCTCGCTGACGGTGTCCACGACTACAGATGCTCCTCCCGGCTCGGGGCTTGGCTCCTCCTCGGCCCTGGTGGTCGCCCTGGTTGAGGCCTTCCGCATGGCGCTGGACCTGCAGTTGGGGCCATACGAAATCGCGCAGCTGGCCTATCGGATCGAGCGAGAGGACCTTGGTCTGGCCGGCGGCCGGCAGGATCAGTATGCGGCCGCTTTCGGAGGCATCAACTTCATCGAATTCCTGGCGGATGAGCGGGTGATCGTGAATCCGCTGCGGGTGCGTCGCGGCTACCTCAACGAACTGGAATCCTCGCTGGTCATCTGCTTCACTGGTCAGTCCCGGCAGTCAGCCGGGATCATCGCGCGTCAGGTGGAAGGGCTGCGCCAGATGGACGGCCTGGTGATCGAAAACATGCATCGCCTGAAGGCCGACGCCGGGGCCATGAAGCAAGCCATGCTGGGGGGTGATATCCGCGAGGTTGGCCGGGTGCTGATACGATCCTGGGAAGCCAAGAAGGGCACAGCGAGCGGTATCGCCACGCCCCTGGTGGACGAACTGTTCGATCTTGCAATGGCTCAGGGCGCCTGGGGCGGCAAGGTGTCCGGGGCCGGCGGTGGCGGATTTCTGATGTTCTGCACCGACCCCGAAAATCGCTATCGTCTGACCTCCGCCCTCAATGAAGCGGGGGGGCAGGCCAGCGCCGTGAAGTTCACCTTCGACGGAGCCGAGGCCTGGAGCGTGAAGGCCTGATGGGCGCCGCGGCGCGCCAGGGCGTGATCCTGATGGGCGGGTTGGGAACCCGTCTCGGGAACCTCTCGAGCCACACACCCAAGCCCATGCTGCCCGTGCAGGGCCGGCCGTTCGTCGAGTGGCTGATCGAGAAGGCCCGGCGCACTGGCATTGAGCGAATGCTGCTGCTCTGCGGCCATCGCGCTGAGGTGGTCGAGGCCTGGCGTCCCGGTGCGGAAGCCCGGTTTGATATCTCCATCGAGATCAGCAGGGAGCCGCAGCCTCTGGGCACGGCCGGAGCCCTGATCCACGCCCGGGCGCAACTGGCTGATGACTTTCTGCTGTTGAACGGAGACACCTGGTTTGACTTCGACTGGTCGGCGCTCGCCCTTCAGAAGGATGATCTGGGCGCCCTGGCCCTGCGCCCGGTTTCGCCAGCTGACCGCTATGAAACCATCACCCTGGCGTCGGGACGAGCCATCGCCATCAATCCAAGAAACCTTGATCTTGGCGCCGGCCTGATCAATGCCGGCGTCTATCGGCTCCGCCCCGCCGCCCTGGACGGATTCTCGGCCCCGGCCTCTCTGGAGGGGGATGTTCTGCCGGTTCTGGCGAGCCGGGGAGCCCTGGCCGGACAAAGGTTCGAGGGCGGATTCATCGATATCGGCCTGCCTGAAACCTATGACGCCGCCCAGACGATGGACCTGGGCGCTCCGCAATGACCGCGGGGGCGACACGGCGCAGCCTTTTGGCCGGCGTCGCCGGGCTCGCCGGCCTCCCGGCCCAGGTCATGGCCCGGGATTCGACGGCAGCGGGTCTGGCCGCCCTCGCCGCCCGCCGGGGCGTGGACTACGGGGCCGCCGTCGAACCTGAAAACCTGGCCCGGGACTCGAGCTTTGCAGACCTGATCAATCGGGAATGCGTCAGCGTGACTCCCGAAAATCACCTCAAATGGAACATCCTCCGTCCGACGCCGGACCATTTCGACTTCGGCGGCGCAGATGCCGTTGTCGCTTTCGCCAAGGCCCGGCAATTGGCAGTGCATGGCCATTGCCTGGTCTGGCACGAGGCCAATCCGGCCTGGCTGGCCGCAGGCCTGACCCGGCAAAACGCCGAGGCCTTGCTGAACCATCACATCGGCAAGGTGGTGGGACGATATGCCGGCCATGTTGGAAGCTGGGATGTCGTCAACGAGCCCGTCGAACGCAATGATCGCCGGCCCGACGGCCTGCGCCGGTCCCTCTGGTTGAGCAGCCTGGGACCCGACTATATCCCCCTGGCCTTCGAAGCCGCTCACCGGGCGGATCCGGCAGCCCGGCTGGTCCTTTCGGACTATGGTCTGGAGTATGACGACGAGCCTTGGATGGTCGAAAAGCGCGGCTCCCTGCTGGCGTTGCTGGCCGACTGGAAGCGCGCCGGGGTTCCCATCCACGCCCTGGGGATTCAGGGACATCTGATCGGGTCTCGCCCACCGGCCTTCGGGACGGGATTGCAGAACTTTCTGCGGGATGTCGGCCGGCTCGGTCTCGATATCCATGTCACCGAACTGGACGTCAATGACCAGCAGGTGGCCGGCGGTCAGGACCACCGGGACAGGATCGTGGCTGACTGTTACCGGGCCTTCCTGAGGGCCGTACTGACCTCCTCCAGGCTTCGCGTTGTGACCACCTGGGGCCTTTCCGATCGCTACAGCTCCAAGCAGGACATGTTTCCCCGCCCAGACGGCGCCCCGGTGCGCCCGCTTCCCTTCGACCGGGAGCTTTCCCGAAAGGCGGCCTGGCATGCGATGGCCGACGCCTTCTCGGTCCGCTGACGCCCCTCAGGGCCTCGTCTTTACCTGGTGCAGCCCCACTCGGCCTGACTCTGCAGCAAGACCAGCGACCGCAATACTGAAACCGGGATCACAGGGCGGAAGATGGGCATTCCAATGGGCTCCGGGCGGCTCGCAGCCGGTTATTCTGGGCGGATCCAGACCAAGGATGAGAGGCATCTGCCTTGAAAATCCCACCCCCAGGGCCTTGAGCCCGGCCTCGTTGAGCGTCCAGAGATCAAAGAAGTGACGGGTCCGCTCCGGCTCCTCGGACGAGGCGATGAGGGCCGCAGCGACCGGGTCAAACTGCATCTGAGCGATGGCCTGGCTATCGACCGAGCCGTCTATAGCCTCGATATCGACCCCGACGATGCAGCGACGGCCAATGACGCAGGCGCTTGCGCCTTTGGTCCGGGACAGACTGATGGAGAGCTCCAACTCGGGCCGCCAGGCAGTCCTGAGCGCCCCGAGCGGCGTCCTGTCCAGGCGACCATCCCACCCCAGAGGGTCCAGCATATCGGCCAGAAGCCGGCGGGACGCCGCTCGGTCGTCTTCCCGCGACCAGGCAAGGACGATGATTGGCGCGTCGGTTGCAGCCCATGGCTCGGACAGCCGATTCAGGACAGTCGAGGAATTGATCGTGGCCGCTCCGCAACGGGGAAAGACGCTGGAGACTCAACAGTCTATCGACACAGCCGGCGTCGACCAGCCCATCCATGTCCCGCCGAAGGACCTGGCCGAGCGGTCACAGATGGCGGACTTTCGCCGTCGCATGGAATCCCTGTCAGGCCAGGCCTTCGCCGATCACGCGGACTTTCACCGGTTCAGCGTTGAAAATGCTGCATTTTTTTGGTCCAATCTGCTGGACTGGCTGGAGCTGCCACAGTCTGGCTCGCCGGTTCCCGCCCTGGAAGGCGAGACCTGCGAAACCGCGCGCCATTTTCCCGATCTTCGGCTGAACTATGCCGAGTGCCTGCTTCAGGGGGCCGATGGGGATCTGGCCCTGCTGGGCTTGTCCGAAGGGGTGATGGCCCAAAGACTGTCCCGAGCCGAGCTGCGCAACAGGGTCGAACGTCTGGCGGCGGGCCTGCAGTCCCTGGGACTTCGACCGGGGGACCCTGTGGCGGCCGTGCTTCGGAACGACGTCGAGGCGGTGATCGCGGTGCTGGCCGTGGCGGCCTGCGGCGGCGTGGTGGCGACCGCAGCGCCGGACATGGGGGCTGACCTGCTTGCAGCGCGCCTGTCGCCCTTTGCGCCGAAATTCCTGCTAACGGCGCTGGCGCCCCGTCCCCGGGATAGCGGTTTGCCCCTGTCGAAGCGGGCCACCGCGCTGGCGGCCGGACTGCCCTCCCTGAGGGTCGTGCTGGTCCTGGACGGCCATGAACGCCTGACTGACGACGTCTTCCCTCCCGGCCTGGAAGTTCACAGGACAGGGGCGCTGCCGACCAGCTCCGGTGGCTTTCGCTACGAGCATTTTCCCTTCAATCATCCCTTGTTTGTGCTGTTTTCTTCCGGAACGACCGGACCGGCCAAGGGGTTTGTCCACGGCGCTGGCGGAACCCTTCTGGAGCATCTGAAGGAACACAGGCTGCATTGCGATCTGGGGCCGGGAGACCGCCTGTGCTTCCAGACCTCGCCGGCCTGGATGATGTGGCATTGGCAGCTTTCGGCCCTGGGCGCCGGGGCCGCCATCCTGGTCCATGACGGTGCGGTCAGCGGCCCGGAAACGCTCTGGGGGATCGCCGCTGAACATGGCGTCACAGTCCTGGGGACCAGCCCTCCCTACCTGCAACTCTGCCAGTCCCTCGACTACCGCCCCCCCGCCGGTCAGGACCTGTCATCCCTGCGAGCGGTGCTGTCGACCGGGTCTATTCTGCATCCGGATCAGGCGCGCTGGGTCTGCCAGGCCATCAAGCCCCTCCCGGTCCAGTCGATCAGCGGCGGGTCGGACATCATCGGCTGCTTTGTTCTGGGCCACCCCGGCCTGCCGACCTTTGCGGGCGAAGCCCAGTGCCTGAGCCTTGGCCTCGACGTAGGGATCTCGGAGGGCGAACTCACCTGTAGCAATCCGTTTCCATCCAGACCGCTGCACCTCCTGGCGGATCCAGATGGCCAGAAGTTTCACCAGGCCTATTTCTCTGGCCCGGACGGGGCCTGGCGACATGGCGACCGGATCGAGATTACACCGCGCGGGGGCGTGATCCTGAAGGGGCGGATGGACGGCGTCCTGAATATCCGCGGCATCCGTATCGGGCCGGCGGAGGTCTATCGCATTCTTCGGGAAATCCCGGAACTGGGCCAGTGCCTTGTCGTGGAGCAGTCCGCCAGTCCGGCCCGGGACGCCCGCATGGTGCTGCTGGCGACCCTGAAACCAGGCGTCGTCATGGGACAGGACCTCAAGCAGGTCATACGAAGGACATTGTCCGAAAAGGCCTCTGCGGCCCACGTTCCGGAAATCATCCTGGCCGTTGACGATCTGCCGATGACCCATAGCGGCAAGCTGTCCGAGGCCGCCGCCCGGGACGTTGTAAACGGTGCAGCAATAGCCAATTTGCGGGCGCTCAAGAACCCGGACTCCTTGAAGTCCATTGCTCGCGCCATGGCCGACATGGCTAGCCCGCCGGCAGGGGGTCCAGACGCTCTCGAGTCCTGGCTGGCGGGGCTCTGGTCCGAGCTGCTACAGACCGAGGATCCCGGTCCGGATGACAATTTCTTCGACCTGGGCGGACACTCCCTGATGGCGGCGCGGATCCTTGCAGAGATCCGCCAGCGAACAGGCCGCGCCCTGCCGATGGCCACCCTGTTGCATGCACCGACCCTGCGCAGCCTGACGGCGGCCATGCAGTCGAAGGACTGGCAGGCCGGATCGCGATTGACGTCCCTCGTTGAGGACGGCGAAGGGGCGCCGTTCTTCCTGGTGCACAGCATGACCGGCAATGTGCTTCAGCTGCACAGCCTGGTGAAGGCGCTGGGCAAGGGGCGGCCGGTGATCGGCATACAGGCCAGGGGCCTGGATCTCGACGAGACGCCACTGGATCGGGTCGAGGCCATGGCGGACGACTACCTTCAGGCAATCTGCGCCCGGCAGCCCCGTGGCCCCTACAGCCTGGGCGGCTTCTCATTCGGCGGACTGGTGGCCTTTGAAATGGCGCGCCGACTGAGGGCTCGCGGCGAGCAGGTGGCGCTTCTGGTGCTGCTGGACACCCAGCCGGACAAGGCCTTCCTGCCCCTGGCCGAGCGGACCAGGTTGCTGGGTATCAGGCTGGCTCACCACGCCGGCCGTCTGGTCCGGATGGGGCTGGCCGGGCAACTGACCTATCTGCGCGACAGGATGCTGGCCTTGGCTGGCCGCCGGCCCCCTCCGCCGGCCCCCGCCTATTCCATGCCCCCCCACATCCAGGCGATCCGTGATGGAATTCTTGCGGCAACGGCCTTTTACCGACCGGGGGCCTATGACGGGCCGATTCTGTTCATCCGCGCCGCTGTGCCAGCTCCGGTCAGTTTCGACCCTGTGACACTCTGGAGAACCGTCACCGAAGGCCGGGTCGAGACAATCACCGCTCCAGGCGACCATGACAGCATGATCGAACCACCCCATGTCGAAGTCCTGGCCGCGCTGCTCCGGGAGCGACTCGGATCGCTGGGTCAGCCCGGTCCCGGACCTCGGTGAACCTCTCATTCACCAGGTTTCTCAGGCCCAAATTAAGCCTGCCATGCGCAGACTGCAGCTGATCTTGCCGCCGGGATGCCTGCATGTCTTGTTCTGCGCTTCTTGAACCCGCAACCCTGGTGGAGGCCAGCCGTCCCTTTCGATTGACCCGTCGCCCCGAGGAGCGGGTCGTCCTGCTTGGCCAGTTGATGGACATGGTTCGCCCGGAAGAGGTCTTGCACTTCATTTCGGGCAGTATCGCCGCCCGTCGAAAAGCCCTGATAGCCAACCACAACGCCCACAGCCTCTATCTGCTGCGCCGAAACCCGGAATTTGCGGCCTACTACCAGATGGCGGATCTGGTGGAGGTCGATTCCCTGCCGCTGCTGCTCTGGGCCAATGGCACCGGCCGCCGGAGCCGCCGCTTTCATCGCTGCACCTATCTGGACTGGCGGGACCCCTTCTGGAATCTCGCCTCCGAACGGGAGTGGCGCGTCTTCTACCTTGGCGGCGCGCCTGGCGTGGCCGAGGCCGCCAAGGCAGCCCTGATCGAGACCTGGCCCGGCCTGACCCTTGAGGTCTGTGACGGCTATTTCGATATGTCCGCTGGCAAGACAGCCAACAGTGCTGTCCTGTCCCAGATCAAGGCCTTCGCCCCAGATGTTCTGTTCGTGGGCATGGGAATGCCCCGACAGGAGCTGTGGATTCAGCAGAACTACGATCATTTGCCAGCCTGTGCGATCCTGCCCGTCGGGGCGGCCTTCGACTATGAGGCCGGGGTCCAGAAGGCTGCGCCCCGCTGGATGGGACGGATCGGGGTGGAATGGCTGTTCCGGCTTCTTCATGATCCAAGGCGGCTATTCAGTCGCTACTGCGTAGAGCCCTGGTTCCTGATCGCCATGCTGATCCAGGACGCGTTCGTCGCTCATGCAGAGCGACGGAAGACTCAGAAAATGGAGCGCCGCCGCCAACCTGCGACGGTCAGCCCGTCGCCCGGACGCAGGGCTGCAGATCAGCGGCGGACTCTGCCCACCGTCTGACCGCTTTAGGGCCTGACCAGCCCGGGCTGGATTCCCGAGCGACAAGCGGGAGTAACTGCCACGGGTTCAAGCAACGGGGGCAAAGCGCGCGCCGCAATTGCCTGCAGCCTTGCAAAGCCACCGGGTCGCGCATCCCTTATGAAAACCATCCCAGCGCGCCTTGAGGGTTCCGGCCGATGAAGGTCCCGACGCGGTCGGCGGCCAGTCTGATTCTGGCCCTGTTCATTAGCGGCTGCGCCGCACCCTCTGCAGTCCTGTCCCCGCCGCTCGTTTCACCCGGCATGGTCGAAGCGGAGGCCGCGTTTGAGCTGGAGGCCGTCCTCCAGCGTCTCAGGCAACAGGATCAGCAGCTATCCACGGTCACATTTCGACTGGGCGATGCCGGGTCAGGCTTCTGCAAGCACCCCGGTCCGGTCTCAGGCCTGGTGCTGCATCATCCTGCTCAATATGGATCGGCTGTCCGTGCCCATGCCAACCGCGTCTTCGATATGGGGGACGATCTGGCGATCATGGCGGTCGCCGCTGGCAGCCCGGCTGAGGTCGCCGGGCTGAGGCCTGGGGATCGACTGTTGGCAGTAAATGGCCAGACCTTTCCGCCGGTTCGGCAGCCAATCCCGCGCGCCGGAAGCCATGCGCCGCTTGATCAGGCGCAGCGGCGGATCGCCAGCGAAATGCGAAACGGTCCCGTCAGGCTGTCCATTCTCCGGACTGGCGTCGCACTCGAGCTCCGGCTCGATCCTGTTGCTCACTGCACGACCGAGGTTCAGCTTGAGATCTCCAGTAGGGTCAGGGCCATGGCAGACGCCGAACGGGTCTTCGTCACGACCGCCATGGTGCGCTACGCCCGCAATGACGATGAGCTGGCCCTGTTTGTCGCCCACGAACTTGCCCATGTTTATCTGGGACATGGTGGCCCGGTCTCATCATCCAGCCGGTCACGTATCGCCATCGGGCCGGGCCCGGACGGTCTGCGCCGGATGGAGGCGGAGGCTGACTATCTGGCTCTCTATCTGACCGCCCGCGCGGGCTATGACGCCGAGGCGGCTCCAGCCCTCTGGCGTCAGCTTGGCGCTGATTTTCCAGCTGTTCGAGAGCAGAGCAGGTCGCATCCAGGTTCCCTCGAGCGGGTCGCCGCCATGCGCGCAACCCTGGAGGAAATCCGCGAGAAAAGAGCTGCGGGCCTGCCGCTCTGGCCAGACAGGGTGTTCAAGACCCTGTCATCCGCTCCGATGTGACAGAACCGGCAGGATCAGAACGGTCCTTGAATTCGGGAAATTGGAGACTTCCTGTTGATCGCGGCGTCCTCTCTGCCGAAGGATAGTCTGGCGTCTCGGGGAAGACCCCTGGCTCGAGTCAGTTGATTGTTCAAAGGTCAAGCCCAGCTGCCAAAGCCGGGAGCAGCCGGACGGTTGCTGCAAAAATCAACAGGGCAAGCCAGACCAAGGGCGTCGGTCTGAAGCGCAGGGCTACCTCACCTGCGGGGCGGGGGGTCTCTTCTGCCTCCGATGGCTGCTTCGCCCCCAGACCCAATTCCGCCTCCACCAGCCGACGTCCTGCCGCCGACCGCCAATCTGTACCTTGACTGGGCGCAACAACCTGCCGAAGCGTTCCGTCATCCCTCACGGGAATCCGGACAGACTTCCGGTCGCCGCTTCGCCCTGGAGGGCGGGCGGCTGACAATGCGCAAACCGTTCAGAACCCCGATGACGAGCCAATCTGCAACAGGTTCACCCTCTGGCCGGTCTCGAACTGCGCCTCGCCAGCCTGCATGTCGGCGGGGCATGGCCCGAGCCACTCAGCGTCTATGGAGACCGTTCGGGCGCCCACAAGCTCCAGAACCGGCGAGTTGCGGGTCATGGTTTCGGCCCGCATCTGGTATTTTTCCTGAAAATTGCCGACGACCTCTCCAGCCATCTGCGTCTGCACCCCAGGCGTCGTTTCGCAGACGGACTCAAATTTCCAGGCGCCACCGGGCGTCTTGCGCATGAGGTTCCTGGAGCAACCCTGGCGCAAGCCGCCGCCACCGCCCCACCAGGACAGCTTCTGATCCGCAGCGGCGTCCAGACAGAGGGTCAGGCTTCGGATTCCTTCTGTTCCCTCGATGAGCATGACCTGCCGCCAAAGGCCTGGCCTTCGAACAGGCGCGTCCCGAACCGTTGTGGCCCCGTCGCGGGCTGCCGCAGGCGGTTGGCCGTCGCAGGCGGACAGAACGGCCACAGCCCCGACAACGATGATAAGGTTCAACCCACGCATAGGCGCCCCACTTCACAATTTTGCCGATAATTGCACTCCGAAACTCGCTGAGGTCAATGCGCACGGTGCGGAACTACCCAATTTGCGCACAATCGCGGCAGATTGCTCCGCGACCGCCGGCCTTACCGGCGAACCGGACCACCAACCGGGAAATTTCACTCCAGCATCACAGCCGTCGCCGATACGGCCCTACAGGAAACGGAGTTGTGTAATCCCCGTACAGCCCCATCCGGCCCCTTGAAAAGCGAGAACCATGTCGCCCGGCTACCGACTTCGTTTGCCAGTCCTGGCCGGTCGCAGGGGGAACCGCGCCCTTGGTGACCGACGGATCTTCGCCATCGGCGACATCCACGGCTGCGACGATCTCCTGTCCGCCCTCCTGACCGAGATCACGTCCGCAACCGCAGCGGACGCCAAGGGCCCCCTACTCATCTTTCTCGGCGACTATGTGGACCGGGGGCCGGATTCCCGAAATGTCATCGAAAGGCTGAACAGTCTTGCAGCTCGAGGGATCAGCGCTCGCTTTCTCTGCGGCAATCATGAGGAGGTGTTGCTGCGCTTCCTCGAACGCCCGGAGTCTGCAGGGGACTGGCTGGAGTTTGGAGGGCGGTCGACCCTGTTGTCCTATGGCGTGCACCCGCCGGACGATGTCCTGCATAGCCAAGCATGGCAGGACGTCCGGATGGCGTTGCTGACTGCACTTCCGGATAGCCATCTGCGCTTCCTGCGCAGCCTTGAGGACAGTATCGATCTCGGAGACTTTCTGTTCGTCCATGCGGGGGTGGATCCATCCAGGCCCCTCGAACAACAAAAGTCTCACGACCTCAGATGGATGCGGGAACCCTTCCTGTCAGATCCTCGCCAACTGACCCGGATGATTGTTCATGGGCATAGCCCGACCCTGAAGCCTCATTTCGATCGGCGACGCATCGGTATCGACACCTGGGCCTACCACTCCGGCATCCTGACTGCTGTCGAACTGTTCGGAACACGAGTTCGATTCCTTCAGGCTCGACGCCAGGGCGAAGAGATCAGGTCCACCTGGATGGATACGAAAGGAAATTCGCAGGAAGTTCATAGTTCCGGGTCGGTTCTGCCACAACCGTGATCAAAATCGTATGCAGGCCGAACTGCGATCAGGGGGAGAACAAATGCTGCCCCGAGGAGGCGCGGCAGGACTGGTTTTTATTCCTAGGGCCCGCTAGTGCCTCTTGCGACCAAAGTGTGAGGATTACAAATGCGCGTAGCGATGATCGGCACCGGATATGTGGGACTTGTGTCAGGGGCCTGTTTTGCCGATTTCGGCCATACGGTCTGCTGTATCGACAAGGATGCTGGCAAGATCGAGCGGCTTTGGAACGGCGAGATGCCCATCTACGAGCCGGGACTTGATGGCCTCGTCGCCCAGAACGTCCGGGAAGACCGCCTGACCTTTGCGGTGGACGCTGCAGAAGCCGTCCGCAGCGCCGACGCTGTTTTCATCGCTGTTGGAACCCCATCCCGCCGCGGAGACGGCCACGCCGACCTGTCCTACGTCTATGCCGCCGCCGAAGAGATCGCCATGCTCATGGATGGTTTCACCGTCGTGGTCACCAAGTCGACGGTTCCTGTCGGCACAGGCGATGAAATCGAGCGCATCATCCGCGCTAAACGTCCCGACGCCGATTTTGCCGTGGTTTCCAACCCGGAGTTCCTCCGCGAAGGCGCCGCCATCAACGACTTCAAGCGTCCCGATCGCGTTGTGGTGGGCACCGAGGACGAACGCGCCCGGGAAGTGATGCGGGAACTGTACCGTCCGCTCAATCTGAATGAGACGCCGATCGTCTTCACGGGCCGCCGCACCAGCGAACTGATCAAGTATGCGGCCAACGCCTTCCTCGCGATGAAGATCACCTTCATCAACGAGATCGCTGACCTTTGTGAGGCCGTGGGCGCTGACGTCCAGCAGGTCGCAAAGGGGATCGGCCTCGACAACCGCATCGGTTCCAAGTTCCTGCATGCTGGCCCCGGCTACGGCGGCAGCTGTTTTCCGAAAGACACGATCGCTCTTGTCCGGACGGCAGCCAGCGCAGGCGCCCCCATCGAACTTGTCGAGGCCACTGTCCGTGTCAATGACAAGCGCAAAAAGGCTATGGCCGGCAAGGTTGCCAAGGCCCTTGGAACCGAGGACCTTACCGGCAAGGTCGTGGGCGTACTGGGCCTGACGTTCAAGCCCAACACCGACGACATGCGCGACTCACCCAGCCTGGACATCATTCCTGCGCTCCAGGCCATGGGGGCGACCATCCAGGCCTTTGATCCCGAAGGCCATGAAGCGCGTCAGATGCTGACCGGCGTGGATTTCAAGGATGGCCCCTATGAAGCCATAGAAGGCGCCCATGCCTTGGTCATTATCACCGAATGGGATCAGTTCCGCGCCCTCGACCTTGGGCGGATTAAAACCTTGATGCTATCCCCGATTGTTGTCGATCTACGAAACATCTACCGTTCCGAGGACATGAAGGCGCATGGACTGCAGTACAGCAGCATCGGTCGGGCCTAACAGACCGCTTCTGCGGGGTTGCGGGGGCTCGGCCCCGTGACCCCCCTGCCCCCCCTGGCCGCAAACGTCCGGCCAGAAGACAGCCTCGCCCTGGCGCCGGTCGCCCTGTTTGTTTATCGTCGCACCGACCTGCTCGATCAGGTTCTGGACGCGCTCCAGGCCTGTCCGGAGTTTGAAACCTCGCCGGTCTTCGTCTTCTCGGATGGACCGAAAAGCCCGGCTGCCGAAGCGGACGTGAAGGCCGTCAGGAGACTTCTGCAACGCCGGCGCCGCACCAATATGCATATTCTTGAGGCGGCCTCGAACCAGGGACTGGCCAGTTCCATCATTGGCGGCGTCTCGCAACTGACAGAGCGCTACGGCCGGGTGATTGTCCTGGAGGACGATCTGATCGTCACACCCTCCACCCTAACCTGGTTCAACGCCGCCCTTCGATCCTACGACAGCGATGATCGGGTGATGCAGGTCTCCGGCTACATGTTCGACAGCCCCGCACTTCGCCGGCTCCACTCAGGCGTCCTCCTGCCGATGACAACCTCATGGGGCTGGGCAACCTGGAAGCGGGCCTGGGATCGGTTCGATCCGCAGGCCACCGGTTGGCAAGCCCTGTCAGCCCAGCCGGACTTGCGGCGGCGGTTCGACCTGGGGAACTGCTACCCCTATTCGAAGATGCTGGAACGCCAGATGCGGGGCGAAATCGATAGCTGGGCTATCCGCTGGTACTGGTCTGTGTTTCAGGCGGAGGGCCTCTGCCTCTTTCCGCCCAGGTCTCATGTCAAAAACCTGGGCCAGGACGCCGCCGCCACCCATCCTGGCGCCCTGGCGTGGTTGCGCCGGTTCGCAAACCGGGCTCGTTCGCCTCTGCAGACCGGTGTCGCACCTTTTCCAACTGAGATGGCAGCAGACCTGACGGCGTTTCGCCAGGTGACCGCTGCGATTGACCGCTCTCCCGTGGCCCGATTGTTGCGGTTCCTGGGCTCCTGAGCCTGTCGGCAGAGTCAGTCCTGGCCTCGTCGGGCCCGGCTTCGGCTCGCCAGGTCCGGCCTAGACGATCTGCATCACCGTACCGTCCAGCGCCATGAGCCCGATCTCCACCTCCATATGGGGGTGCTTCGTCAGGATCGCTGAACGAAGGGCATAGAGTTGTCGGACATGGCTACGAAGCTCGGTTTCAGGATCCTTCACGGCCGCCTCGCCCAGGATCATCTTGTAGGCGCCGCAATCACGGTGATCGAGAATGATCACCCGGTGCACCTCATGCAGTTGAACCGCCAGTTCAATATGGGTCATGAACGCTTCATTCCAGTGAGGAAAGCGGTCATTGAGGGCGCCCAGAGACGCCCCGGCCATGGCCATGTGATCGTACTTGTCCCGCAATCCCCGGGCGTCCATGTAGCTCGTGACTTCATTGGCCAGCCTGAAGTCCATGCAGGTCAGCAAAAGCGCCTCGCAATGTCCGCCCGCCCGGGCCGGTGTCACGGGCATGGTCGCCGCCAGCCCCGCGACAGCAGCTCCAGCAAAGACAGCCCGCCGCGACAATGTCGGCCACTGACTGAGGCCGTTGCATCCACATTCCACTGTTGGTCCCCCCAAACAAGGATGGGGACACCGTAGGGCCTCAGCGTTAGCAAGACCTTAGCTGAGGATGACGCCCAACAAACGCTTGGCTTGATCCATCTCGCAGGCCTAAATCTGCCCATGCGCCAGAAATTCGACGAAACCACAGACCCTTCCTTCGGCCAGCGGCACGTTCCGCTCATTCGCCAGGCCATGGCCGCCCAGGGCCTGGACGGGCTGCTCGTGCCCCACGAGGACGAACATCAGAATGAATACCTGCCGGCCGCCAATGACCGGCTGGCCTGGGCGACCGGATTTACAGGCTCGGCCGGCGCTGCAGTGATCATGAAGGACAGGGCCGCTGTCTTCGTGGACGGACGCTACACCCTTCAGGTCCGCGAGCAGGTAGACCAATCCCTTTTCGAGATCCGCGATCTCGTCGAGGGCGGCGTCCCGGCCTATCTCGAAACCGCCTCTGGCGCCGTCATCGGCTATGATCCCCGTTTGCATAGCCCAGACGCCCTTGCCGCGCTCAGTCGGGCCGCCATCAAGGCCGGCGCCACCCTCAAACCGGTTGATCCCAATCCCCTGGATACCGCCTGGGGCGCAGCGCGCCCTGAACAGCCCAAGGCTCCGGTTGTGCCCCAGACTCTCGTCCATACCGGAGAGGACTCCACCGGCAAGCGCAGCAGGATCGGTGAGGCCCTGAAGGCCATGGGGGCTGATGCCTCCGTTATCACCGCCCCGGCCTCGATTGCCTGGCTCTTCAATGTCAGGGGTGGCGATGTGATCCGCACGCCCCTGCCGCTTAGCCAGGCGATTCTGCGAGCGGACGGAAGCGCGCGGCTGTTTCTGGACCCGGAAAAAATTACCGAGGACCTGCCTGCCTGGCTGGGCAACCAGGTGTCCCTGGAACCCCCCTCCGCCCTGGAAGCTGCTCTCGACGGTCTCAAGGGCTCCACAGTCCTGATTGACCCCGGTCAATCCTCGGCCTGGTATTTTGATCGTCTGTCCACAGCCGGCGCCACGGTCCTCCGTGGCATGGATCCCTGCACCCTGCCCAGGGCCTGCAAAAACGAGGTCGAGATCACTGGGACGCGCAACGCCCACCGTCGGGACGGCGCCGCCCTGTCCCGCTTCCTTCATTGGCTCGCCACTGAAGGACAGATCAATCCGCCTGACGAAAAGGAAGCGGTCGCCAAGCTTGAAGGCTTCCGGGAAGCAACGGGCAGTCTTCAGGACCTGTCATTCGACACGATCGGGGCCGCCAATGGGCATGGGGCCCTGCCGCATTATCACCCCAGCGAGCGCTCCAACGAGCGGGCCCGGCCTGGCTCGCTCCTGCTGATCGACAGCGGCGGTCAGTATCTGGACGGCACCACCGATGTCACCCGAACTGTCGCCATCGGAGAGCCCAGCGAGGAGATGCGCCGTCGCAACACCCTGGTGCTGAAAGGCCATCTGGCTCTTGCCCGCCTGAGGTTTCCGGCCGGTACCACAGGCTCGGCGATCGACGCCTTCGCCCGAGCCGCACTCTGGGCTGCCGGGCTGGACTACGACCATGGCACGGGTCACGGGGTTGGCGTCTATCTGGGCGTCCATGAAGGCCCCCACCGCATCGCCAAGGCGCCGAACACCATAGCCCTTCAGACTGGCATGATCGTCTCCAACGAACCTGGCTACTACAAGAGCGGCGAGTACGGCATTCGGATCGAGAACCTCGAGGTGGTCATGCCGGCGGAGCCAGTTCCCGGTGGCGAGCGCCCGATGCACCGGTTCGAAGCCCTGACCCTCGCACCGATCGACCGGAGGCTGGTGGTGGTCGAGATGCTCAATGTGGAAGAACGGGCGCAGTTCGACGCCTATCACGCGAGGGTCCTGCGAGAGATCGCGCCCTTGGTCGAGCCCATGGTGGCCGATTGGCTGACAAAGGCCTGCGCGCCGCTCTGACCACGACGCGGCGCCGGCCATCCTAGGCGAGCCCATGAAAAAAGGCCCGGCGCCAAAAGCGCCGGGCCTTTTGACTGTCCCGATCCTTTTGGATCAGGCGGCCTTGCCGAAGCTCAGGGTTTCGTAGCGACGCAGGTGATGATCGACGGAGCCGAACAGGCCCTCGATCATGGTGGCGCGCTTGAAGTAATGGCCGACCGCCAGTTCGTTGGTCATGCCCATGCCGCCATGGATCTGGATGGCGTTCTGGCCGACAAACTTGCAGGCCTTGCCGATCTGAACCTTGGCCGCAGACACGGCCTTTGCGCGCTCGACATCGGATTCGTCCAGCTTCAGGGTCGCCATATAGGTCATGGACACCGACTGTTCGACGTTCATGAACATGTCGACCATGCGGTGTTGCAGCACCTGGAAATTGGCGATCGCCGTGCCGAACTGTTTGCGCTGACGGGCATAGTCCAGGGTAGTCTCATGCATTCTACGCATGGCGCCGACGGCTTCGGCGCAGGTGGCCGAAATGGCCTCGTCCAGCACCTTTTCGACCAGGGGAAGGCCCGCGCCTTCGCCACCGATCAGCGCGTCTGCCGGAACCGAGACGTTCTCGAAATAGACTTCCGAGGCGCGCTGGCCGTCAACCGTCGGATAATCACGGGTCACGATGCCCTTGGAGGCCTTGTCGACCAGGAACACGGAAACCCCGCCAGCGTCACGCTGGGCGCCGCCGGTGCGGGCAGTGACGATGAGATGGGTGGCCCATGGAGCCCCGACCACGACCGCCTTGTGGCCATTCAGAACGTAGCCCGCGCCGTCCTTCTTGGCGGTGGTCTTGATATCAGACCAGGTGTAGCGGGCTTGGGGTTCGGCATAGGCAAAAGCGATCACGGCCTTGCCTTCAATGATCTGGCCGATGACATCGGCTGCGCCGGCATAGCCGGAATGTTTCAGGAAGCCGCCGCCGATCACCACTGTGCCGAGATAGGGCTCGACCACCAGGGCCTTGCCGAACTCCTCCATGACAATCATGTTTTCGATGGCGCCGCCGCCCAGACCACCATGGTCTTCGGCGAACGGGGCCCCCAGGATTCCCAGTTCATTGGCGAACGCACCCCAGTTGGCGGCGCTCCAGCCGGACTCGGAGTTTATCAGCTTCTGACGGCTGTCGAAATTGTAGCGATCCTGCAGAAAGCTCGCGACCGTGTCGCGGAGCATCGACTGCTCTTCGCTGAAATTGAAATCCATCCTGGAAGCTCCGTCCTTATGGTTTGGCCCTGCCTCTGATGGCGGGGTTGGTATTCTAAAATTCGCAGGGTCAGGCGATGCCCGACCTGACCCCGATTGGCAATGCTCTGTCGCAAGGTTGACACCCCTGACCCGCCGCAAACCGCAGCAGGCCAGGAAGTTGTCCCAAGGCGATCCTAGAGACCCAGCACCATCTTGGCGATGATATTGCGCTGGATCTCGTTTGACCCGCCATAGATCGAGGTCTTGCGGGTGTTGAAGTAGTTGGGCGAGGTGCGATGGGCCGAATCCGGGCCGATGGGATGCATGTTGTCGCCATCCGCCGGGAAGCCCCGGAAATAGGGCGCGCCGTAATGGCCGGCGGCCTCGAGGGCAAGTTCGGTAATCCGTTGCTGGATTTCCGTTCCCTTGATCTTCAGGAGCGAGGATTCCGGCCCAGGTCCCTTTCCGGCGCTTTCGGACGCCAGAACACGCAGTTCAGTATATTCAAGGGCGGTCAGGTCGATCTCCAGTTCCGCGACCTTGCGCTTGAAATCGGCGTCTTTCAGCAGGTTCGCGCCGTCGTCGCTATACTCGGCCGACGCCATCTCGCGGATCCGCTCGACACCACGCTTCGAGCGGGCGACGCCAGCGATGCCGGACCGTTCATGGGCCAGCAGGAACTTGGCGCAGGTCCAGCCCTTGTTCTCTTCAAACACGCGGTTCTCAACGGGAACCTTGACGTACTCGAGCCAGACTTCGTTGACTTCATGCCCACCATCGATGGTGATGATCGGGCGCACGGTGATGCCGGGCGTCTTCATGTCGATCAGCAGGAAGGAGATGCCCTCCTGGATCTTGGCGGTCGGGTCGGTGCGGACGAGAAAGAACCCCCAGTCAGCGTGTTGGGCCAGGGTGGTCCAGGTCTTCTGACCGTTGACCAGGTAATAGTCCTTGCCGTCATCGCCTGTGAAGCGCTCGGCCTTGGTCTTGAGGCTGGCCAGGTCGGAGCCGGCGCCCGGCTCGCTATAGCCCTGGCACCACCATTCCTCGCCGTTGTAGATTTTCGGAAGGTAGCGTTCCTTCTGCTCCTTGGTGCCGAAGGTGTAGATCACCGGGGCAACCATGGCGACGCCGAAGGGCAGAACTGCAATGGCGTCAGCCCGGGCCATTTCTTCGGAGAAAAGGTACTTTTGGGTGGAGGTCCACTCACAGCCGCCCCACTCCTTGGGCCAGGACGGCGCAACCCAGCCCTTCTTGGCCAGAATCCTGTGCCAGGTCAGGAAGTCTTCCTTGGCCATTTCGTCGCCTTCGTCGACCTTGGCCCGCAGCTCGGCGGGATAGTTTGCGGAGACAAAGGCGCGAACCTCATCACGGAAGGCGAGGTCTTCAGGCGAAAAATCCAGATTCATCAGAGGCTCCCGGCGCGGCCCTCAACGGACCATTTTTGTTGAGCGTAATAATAGGGCTCGCTCGCCGATTTGCAAAGATGACGCTTGCGTCAACGTCAATTTGACCGATCCGGATGGCCAAAAAAATAGCGCTCCGTCCTGGGGAGACAGAGCGCCAAGGCTGTTGGGTGCTCGGGTGCAGACGCAGCGAAAATCCTAGCCAGCAAAGACCTGGCAGGCGCCGCT
This sequence comes from Caulobacter sp., assembly GCA_029866155.1. Taxonomy (GTDB): domain Bacteria; phylum Pseudomonadota; class Alphaproteobacteria; order Caulobacterales; family Caulobacteraceae; genus Caulobacter. The sequence continues at coordinate 25,414 of JARWZW010000068.1, forward strand.
CCGCTCGGCGATCAGTTCGGCCTTGCGGGCCTCATCGGCCCGGTTGGCCTCGGACAGGGCCTTGTCCTGGGCAGTCATGGCCTTCTCGACGATGAAGTCAGCGCGGCCGCGCTTGTTGGCCTTGATCGCGGCGTCAAAGCCGGCTGTCTCGACCGCGCCCAGCGCCGGAGATTTTGCCAGGCCCTTGCAGCGGGCAAGCTTCACGAACTGCGCGTCCGACAGGCGGTCGACCGGTTGAGCGTTGGCCGCCGAAACAACAGCGACGGACATCAGGGCAACAGTGGCAATCAGCAGGGTTTTCATGGGGCCTCTCCGGGGGAAGAAATTCGACAAGCCATCAATGCTGAAACAGTGCTGTATTCGCAAATTACAATTAGGATATAATATCAGTATTACGCGGATTTAATTCATAACAATTCTGTAATACTAAAATGCTGACTGTCACAACGCCTGCAGCCCCCCCCTTGCCACAATGTCTTTGGCCCGCGATCCTGACCACATGAATGTTGCCTCACCTTCCCCCTGGGGGCCACTCCGCATGACCCCGGAGGACCTCAACGGCTTCCTGCTGCGGGCCTTTCCGACCGGTGCACCCGACCAGATGCCGAAGGTCGTCCGGCTTGAACCCGGCGCTGCCTGGCTCCTGTCACCAACCTCGGAGCGAAATCTTCGACCAGGCGGAGTGATCTCCGGCCCGACCCTGATGAGCCTGGCGGACACGGCGGCCTATGCCTTGATCCTGGCCCATATCGGCGAGGTGCCAATGGCGGTCACCACATCCCTTACCATCCATTTCCTGCGAGCCTGCAAGCCCGGCCCCCTCACCGCCGAGGCGCGATTGCTGAAGCTCGGACGCCGGATCGCGACCTGCGATGTGATGATGGGAACAGAAGGCCCCGATCGCTGGGCCGCCAAGGCGACTGTCGCCTACGCCCTGCCGGACACCCTCCAGACCGAGTCGCCTCAGTAATGACCCAGCCCCCGCGCCCCATAGCGACGCCATGCGTCAAGGTCTGTATCGTCGATGGAGAGAGCAACATTTGCCTGGGCTGCTATCGAACTCTGCCGGAAATTGGCGGTTGGTCGCGGCTGACAGATCCGGAGCGAAGGGAGATCATGGCCGCCCTCCCGGAAAGACGAACGCGGATCCGGCCGGAAAAGCTCGGCCTGTTGGGAAACTGAGCGCCGTTCACCGGATACAAACCTGCAAGCGCTAGAACCGGCTCAAGGGGTCTAAACACGCACCCCGCGAAGCCAGGATTGGCGGAGTAGGGTCTATGCTGAGGATTGCAACCATCGTTCTGGTCGGCGCCCTGTCCGCCGTTGGCGCAGCGGGCGCTGTCACCAGCATCGATATTGTCAGTCGATCACCGCAACTGGCCGATGACAGGGCCTCAATCGCACAACTGGCCGCTCGGACGTCCGCCACATCTCCGGCGACCGCCGCCCAGGTGACCAAGGCGGCAGACGGTCATTACTGGGCCGAGGCGAGCGTCAACGGCGCCGCAGTCCGCTTTCTGGTCGATACGGGCGCAACCGCCGTCGCCCTGACCATTGCCGACGCAAGGCGTCTGGGCCTCGACACGGAAGCCCTGGACTATCGTGTCGATGTCACCACCGCGGACGGAAAGACGCGGGCCGCGCAGGTAAAGCTGGCCAGCATCACCATCGCAGGAGCCCGGGTCGACAATGTCGAGGCCCTGGTTCTGGAAAGCGGATTGCAGACTTCGCTGCTTGGTATGAGTTACCTTGGCCGACTTTCATCATTCGAAGCGACCCGTACAGCCCTCATCCTCAGGCCATAGGGCCTTTGGCGGGCTGAACTACTCAGGCCACATGGCCTGACAGACGCCGGCCGGCGCGATCGCGGCCGATCAAGACCAGCATCGGCCCCATCTCTGGTCCATGGTCCTGGCCGATCAGCGCTGCCCGCAGGGGCTGGAACAGCGCCCGCCCCTTGGCCCCAGTGGCGTCCTTCACGGCATTGGTCCAGCTTGACCAGCTGCTTGCATCCAGGGTTTGAGGCAACAGGGCCAGAGCTGCATCCAGAAACGCCTGGTCCGCCACCACCGGAGTGACCGGGCCGGCGACAATCCGCGCCCAGTCCTTCACGTCATCGAACAGGGAAAGGTTGGCGCGGATCGCAAGCCAGAAGGCTTCACCGAGGTCAGCGCCGCGGGCTTCCAGCCGTGGCTTCGCCTGCTCGTAGCTCATGGCGTGCAGAACCCCGGCATTGATCCGGGCCATGTCAGCCGGATCGAACCTGGCGGGATTGCGTCCCATCTTGGCGAAATCGAAGGACTCACCCAGGGCCTGAAGGTCAGCAACAGCCTCAAGCGGGTCAGAGGTTCCGAGCCTTGCGATGTGACAGGCGATGGTCAGAGGCTCCATCCCCCGATCACGCAGGTCCATGATCGACAGGGACCCCAGGCGCTTGCTCAGGGCGCCGCCGTCGGCGTCCACAAGCAGGCTGAAATGGGCGAAGACCGGAACAGGGCCCCCCAAGGCTTCGAAGATCTCGATCTGGGCGCCAGTATTGGTGACATGGTCCTCGCCCCGGATCACATGGGTGATGCCGAGGTCGATGTCATCCGCCACCGAAGGCAGGGTGTAGAGGAAGGCGCCGTCTTCGCGGATCAGCACGGGATCGGACATGGAAGCGGTATCAACCTCACAGTCGCCCCGCACCAGATCGGTCCATTTGACCCGCTTGCCGTCCAGCCGAAATCGCCAATGCGGCTTCCGCCCCTCGGCCTCGAGCACCTGACGCTCTTCGTCGGTCAGCTTGAGGGCCGTCCGATCATAGATGGGCGGCTGGCCACGGGACAGTTGAACCTTGCGCCGGCGGTCAAGCTCATCCTGGGTTTCGTAGCAGGGATAGAGCCGCCCCTGGGAGCGCAGCCGCTCCATGGCGAGGTGGTAGAGATCGAAACGGGCCGACTGATTGTATTTTTCGTCCCAGGTAAGGCCGAGCCACGTCAGGTCGGTCTCGATGCCCTGCTCATAGTCAAGGGTCGAGCGCTCACGGTCCGTATCGTCAATCCGCAACACGAACTCGCCGCCCTGCCCCCGGGCAAACACCCAGTTGACGATGGCGGCGCGAATGTTGCCGACGTGAATGCGTCCCGTGGGGGACGGTGCGAAACGGACCTTCACGGTCATGAGGACTATCCCAGGCAAAGTCGCGCTAGGTCGTCTTTCGGGCCAACGAAGTCAAGGGAGCCATTGCCAGGCGCTGATCCTCGGTGATCGCGACTCAGTCGTCGCGATGGACCCGCTCACGACGTTCATGCCGCTCCTGGGCCTCGAGGCTCAGGGTTGCAATAGGACGGGCATCCAGCCGGGCCAGCCCGATCGGCTCTCCGGTCTCTTCACAATAACCGTAGGAGCCATCATCGATTCTGCGCATGGCTTCGTCGATCTTGGAAATCAGCTTGCGCTGCCGATCTCGGGCCCGAAGTTCCAGCGCCCGATCGGTTTCGGACGAGGCACGGTCCGCAAGGTCCGGATGATTCTCGGTTTCCTTCTGAAGCACGGCCACGGTCTCCCGGGATTCGCGAAGAATCTCGGCCTTCCAGTCCAGCAACTTCTTCCGAAAATGCTCGAGCTGTCGCTCGCACATAAAAGGCTCATCGTCCGAAGGACGATAGCCGTCGCCTGTCTCAAGAACCGTAGCCGCCGTCATTGACGCCTCACGCCCTGCCAATCCCGCTCACCGCGAGCGGGGCCTTATAACAAAAGCCGTTGGTCATTCAATGAACCTCGTGAGCCCTTTGATGTCAGGATGCCGTTTGAGCACGTTGGAGCTTGGCCAACTCGACGGCGGCCCGGGTTTCGATCTGGTCGAGCAGGCCTTCAAGGCCTGAGTCATCGGTCTGCTGCCGCTGATCCCGCACCGCCCTGACGAGGCGATCCAGGGCGCTGGCCGGAATCTGACCGTCCAGAACAGCAAGCTGCAGGTCATCCAGCACATCCAGGATTCGGCCGGCGCGTCCCAGGGCCTTTTTCCGTCGCTCGAGGGGACCGGACGTCTCCTGCAGCGCCAGAAGGGCGTCGAGGGAAGCCACGCCGGTCATGCCGGACATGGCGCTGACCCCGGCCCGGGCCGCAGGCCCTCCGGTGGGCAGGACGAAAGCCGCACCCGATCCGCTGCCGGCGGGACTGGAGGCTGCCCTCCCCGTCACACTGCTGGATGAGCCAACCTTCATGATCCCGACACCACCGATCCACAACTGAACGCCGACCCTGCCCTGCCTTGTTTGCCGTATGGTTAATGCCGGGCAAATTCTGCCGCTCCCCATGACGGCCGCCCCTACAAGGTTCTGATTTTATGAACTTTTATCTTGGCCCGCTTCTCGCATGCCTTTCGCGAAATCCAGTGCGGGTGGAGTTTCATGCAGCGACTGATGTCGGCAATGCTTCTGGCGGCGACGCTGAGCCTCGGACTGGCGGGTTCCAGTCTCGCAGCTTCGCGCATCAAGGATATCGTCGAATTCGAGGGCGTCCGTGAGAACATGCTGGTCGGCTACGGCCTCGTGGTCGGGCTCAACGGCACAGGCGACAACCTGCGCAACGCCCCGATGACCAAACAGAGCCAGGAATCGATGCTGGAGCGGCTGGGCGTCAATGTCCGCGACGCCAACCTCAATTCCAAGAATGTCGCCGCCGTCATGGTGACGGCCCGACTGCCGCCCTTCGCCGGCGCAGGAACGCCGATCGACGTGACCGTCTCTTCCATGGGAGACGCCAAGAACCTGCAGGGTGGCACGCTGCTGGTCACCAGCCTGCTGGGCGCTGATGGTCAGGCCTATGCCCTTGCACAGGGTTCTGTACAGACCGGATCGGTCTCGGCTTCGGGCGCCTCCGGGTCTTCGATCTCCAAGGGCGTTCCCACCGCTGGCCGGATCGCCGGAGGCGCCATCATCGAACGGGAACTGGGCTTCCAGATGGCCAGCATGGGTCAGATGCGCCTGACCCTGCGCAATCCCGATTTCACCACCGCCCGGCGGATAGCCGACGCCGTCAACACGCGCTTTCCCGGCACAGCCCTCGCGGAAAATCCCAGCATCGTCCTGGTGCGTCCGCCAGCCGGGCAGAGCGTCATGACCTTTGTCACCTCGATCGAGAACCTCTCGGTCGAGCCTGACTTCGGCGCCAAGGTGGTGATCGACGAGGTGGCCGGCGTAATTGTGATGGGCGAAGGCGTGAGGGTTTCCACCGTCGCTATCGCCCAGGGCAACCTGACCATTTCCGTCCAGGAAACGCCTAATGTCAGTCAGCCAGGCGCCTTCAGCCGAGGGGGCGAAACCGTTGTCACGCCGCAGTCCCAGGTCAGCGTTGACGAAGAAAAAGGCCGCAAGCTCATCACCCTGAAGAGCGGGGCTTCTCTGTCCAGCCTGGTGGCGGGACTGAACGCCCTGGGCGTCACCCCCCGGGATATGATCTCGATCTTGCAGGCCATCAAGGCGGCCGGCGCCCTCCAGGCCGATGTCGAGGTGATGTGATGAGCAGCGCCCTCGCCGCCCCCGTCGATGTGCTTCTGGCCCAGGGCCAGTCTGCCGTCCGACCGGACCGAAGCCACATCCGCCAGACCGCCCAGGCCTTCGAAGCCAGCTTCCTTTCGGTGATGCTGTCCCAGATGTTCGACGGGGTCGAGACCCCGGCCCCCTTCGGCGGCGGCCAGGGCGAGTCGATGTTCAAGTCCTTCTACACCGACGCCATCGCCAAACAGGTCACACGCTCCGGCGGTATTGGCGTCGCCGCCTCGGTGGAGCGGGAAATGCTGAAACTGCAAGGCCTTGAAGAGGATAAGCCCAATGGCGCTTGACGCCCGCGACGCTGCTGACCGCGTTGATCAACTCATTCTGCTGACCAGCCGCCTTACGGGTCTGGTCGCGGACCAGGCCCTCGCCTTCGAACAACGACGACCGCAGGATGCGGCGGCCCAGCTTGAGGAGACATCGCGGCTAGCCAATCTCTACCGCCATGAATCGGCCCGAGTCCGGGCCGATCCGTCCCTGATCGAGGGCGCGACCCTGGAAAAGCGGGTCGCCCTCATGCGGACCACCGAAGCCTTTGACGCGGTCCTGGCGCGCCAGGGCCGCGCCCTTGAAGCCGCCCGGACGGTCACGGAAGGCCTAGTCAAGGCGATTGCCGAGGAGGTTGTAGCCCAGCGCAATACGGGTTCCGGCTATGGTCCCGCTGCCACCAATACAGCAGCCGACGCCAGGGCCGTCACCCTCAATCGCAGGGCCTGACCGACGGTCTGCGACCGTCCTGTCAACGCCGGGATTTGATCCGGGCGGGCGTCCAGAGCTGGTCCTGGATGACCTTCCAGAGCTGACCGATTTCCTGTGCCGCCGCACTGGTCGGCGCAGATTCCTGGACCGCCTTGCCCTCGGCGATCGCCTGTTGATAGGCGATGCGCGACCGCAGTCCTGTTGACAGGATGGGGCGCCCCAGGGGCGTCAACTGGGCGACCGTATCGCCGACACAGGCCATCTCCTTGCCAGCCCTGCGGGGCGGCGCCTGGTTGATGACAAAGGCGCCCGCCTTGCCCAACCGGCCGACGAGTTCGGCGGTGTCCCTGACTGCCTTCACATCCAGAAAGCTCGGCCGAAGGACCATCAGGCAGAAATCGGCGCATCGAACCGCGTCCGCCAGGTCCTCACTGGCGCTGGGGCTGGTGTCGATAATCATCAGATCCCGCCCCGCTCTTTGCGAGGCCTGCTGGGTGGCGAAAAGCGCCGCCGACTTAGCCCCGAAAACGACCGGCCCGCCCGACTGGCGGGCCTTGCGCCATTCCGTTGCGGAAGCCTGTCGGTCACAGTCGGCGACCAGCACCCCCAGCCCCGATTGCCAGGCCGCGACCGCCAGATGGACGGCTAGGGTGGTCTTGCCGGTGCCGCCCTTGCGGGAAAGGATAGCAAGGGTCTTCACGCAGCGCCTCGTCCAGCCGCCGCGCATGCCCAATCCAGACCGGTCATACCGATTCCGCCATAGCGCCCTGCTCCCCGAGCGGCCCCGATATCACGGGTCGATACCGGGCGACAGGTGAGACTCCGCTCAGGTTAGCCGAATCTTAACGATTGACGCCCCGCGCGCTTCCTCTGGCTGCGGGACGCTCGGCAGCACCACCTGAAGGCCGGGATTTAAGCCATTTCGTCAGCCAGGTTCCCCAGGCTCTCCGAGACCCGAAGGATCGGATCGTCCGACCGCTCTGCCCTGGCAAGGATCAAGGCACCCTCCAGGGCTGCTACCGCCATGAGAGCGAGGGTACTGGCCGAAGGCCGGGTCAGGCCGGCGGCCATCAGCCGCTCCGACATGGCTGAAGTCCAGTCGGCGAATACCGTTCGCGCCGCCATGGCGATGGCCGCATCGCCAGCGGCCTCTTCCAGAACAGTAGTGGCGATCGGACAGCCGTCCCGATAACCGGAGGCACGGAGCCAGCCGGCCATCAACTGACCATAGCTACGGATGAAATCACCCGGGGCCAGGCCAACCGGAAGCCCAGCGATGGTTGCGCTGACCTTGCCGCCTGCCGCCGCCACGGCCGCAGCACCTATGGCCGACTTGCCGCCTGGAAAGTAGTGATAGACTGACCCCTTGGGCGCACCGCTGACCTCGACGATCTGGGCCAGGCCCGTCGCCGCGAAGCCCTGGCGTCGAAACAGCCGCGTCGCAGCTCCCACGATCGCATCACGGTGCCTGGGTTTGGCGGACATGGCTTGCCTTTCGATATGACAAGGCAATTATATAGACTGGTCTAAATGAAAGCTGAACCCGTGACTGATGCCCTCCAAGCCATACCGCAAGGATTCGAGCCCCACTTTCGCCGCAGCCGGATCACCGATCCCTGGGAACCGCTGTTCAGTCGCCGAATTCCGGGCCAGGCCATCCTGATCGGACTCAGGGCAGGCGAGCCACACGTCAACAGCCGGGAGTTTGTCCATGGAGGCCTGATCGCCACCCTGGCCGACAATGCCATGGGCCTGTCATGTCATGAGCATCTTCAGGGCGCCGCCCCAAGCGGTCTGGTGACCGTCAGCCTCGGCATCGACTATCTGGGGATTGCGCGGATCGGACAGTGGCTCGAGTTTTCAACAAGCTTCGTCAAGCCCGGACGAAACCTGTGTTTCGCCCAGGCCTTTGTCACCGCCGACGGCAAGGCCTGCGCCCGGGCCAATGCCACCTTTTCCGTCCCTACCAAATAGGAATATTGCCGAAGTCGCAGCGCCCCGCAATGTTTGTTCTCCCAATGTTCTTGTGTTAATCCTGCATCCTGACACTACATATTGCTCTTCCGCCGTCGTGCTGCAGAACGGCCCCAGCAATCTTGGACATGATGGCCGAACAACTGAACTTCATCCGGGTGCGCGGCGCGCGGGAGCATAACCTCAAGGACGTCAGCGTCGATATCCCGCGCGGCGAACTGGTGGTGATCACTGGCCTGTCGGGTTCAGGAAAGAGTTCGCTGGCCTTCGACACCATCTATGCCGAGGGTCAGCGCCGCTATGTCGAGAGCCTGTCGGCCTATGCCCGGCAGTTTCTGGAGCTGATGAGCAAGCCGGATGTCGATCTGATCGAAGGCCTGTCGCCAGCCATTTCCATTGAGCAGAAGACCACCAGTCGCAATCCCCGATCCACGGTCGGTACGGTCACCGAGATTCACGACTACATGCGCCTGCTGTGGGCGCGGGTAGGGGTGCCCTATTCACCGGCGACGGGACTGCCCATCGAGAGCCAGACCGTCAGCCAGATGGTCGACAGGCTCACCAACCTGCCCGAGGGCGAGCGGCTGTATCTGCTGGCGCCGGTGGTGCGCGACCGAAAGGGCGAATATCGCAAGGAAATCGCCGAATGGCGCAAGTCCGGCTTCCAGCGGCTGAAGATCGACGGGACCCTCTATCCGATCGAGGATGTCCCTGAGCTCGACAAGAAGTTCAAGCACGACATCGACATCGTCGTCGACCGGCTTGTCACCAAGAACGGTCTGGAAACCCGCTATGCCGACAGCCTGGAGACCGCCCTGCGTCTGGCGGACGGAATCGCCGTCGCGGAATGGGCGGATGTGGCCGAGGGCGAGACCGAACCGCGCAGGATCATCTTCTCCGAAAAATTCGCCTGTCCCGTCAGCGGGTTTACAATCACCGAGATCGAGCCAAGGCTGTTTTCATTCAACAACCCGGCCGGCGCCTGCCCCAACTGTGACGGTCTTGGAGCCAAGCTGGCGTTCGACGCCGACCTGCTGATCCCCGATGCCGACAAGAGCCTGCACAAGGGCGCGGTCGCCCCATGGGCCAAGGGCCCGTCGCCCCTCTATACCCAGACCCTGCAGGCCCTCGCCCTGCATTACGAGTTTTCCATGGACCAGCCCTGGCGCGCCCTGCCGCAGAAGGCGCGGGACGTGGTGTTGCACGGTACGGGCGCGGAAAAGATCAAGTTCGTCTATGACGACAACGCCCGCAAGTATGAGGTGGTAAAGCCCTTCGAAGGCGTGCTGCCCAACCTGGAGCGTCGCTGGCGGGAGACCGATTCAAGCTGGGTGCGCGAAGAACTCGGCCGCTATCAGTCCGACACGCCATGCGAGGTCTGTGGCGGGGCGCGTCTGCGACCCGAGGCCCTTGCGGTCAAGATTGCCGGGCGCAGCATCGCCGAAGCCTCGGCCCTGGCCATTCGCCCGGCCAGGGACTGGTTCAGCTCTCTCGAGGATCAACTGACCGCCAAACAGCTGGAAATCGCACGGCGGATCCTGAAGGAGATCAATGACCGACTGCGGTTTCTGGTCGATGTCGGACTGGACTATCTGAACCTGTCGCGTGGATCCGGCACCCTGTCGGGCGGCGAAAGCCAGCGCATCCGCCTGGCCAGCCAGATCGGTTCCGGCCTGACCGGCGTGCTCTATGTCCTGGATGAGCCATCCATCGGCCTGCATCAGAGGGACAACACCCGGCTGCTGACCTCGCTTCAGGGTCTTCGGGATCTGGGAAACAGCGTGCTGGTGGTCGAGCATGACGAAGAAGCGATCCTCACCGCTGACTATGTCATCGACATGGGGCCGGCGGCCGGGGTCCACGGCGGTCATGTGGTGGCTGAGGGCAAGCCGTCTGATATCATGGACAATCCGGCCAGCATCACAGGCCAATATCTGACCGGAACCCGCGAGATCGAGGTGCCGGAAAAGCGCCGGCCGATCTCGAAGAAGAAAGTGCTGCGGGTCGTCGGCGCCACGGGCAACAATCTGAAAAATGTCACCGCCGAGATCCCTGTCGGGACCTTTACCTGCATCACCGGTGTGTCAGGTGGCGGCAAGTCCACCTTCACCATCGAGACCCTCTACAAGGCGGCGGCCCGGCGCCTGAACAACGCTTCCGACGCCCCCGCCCACCACGAGCGGATCGAGGGACTTGAGAATTTCGACAAGGTCATCGATATCGACCAGAGCCCGATCGGGCGAACGCCTCGGTCCAATCCGGCCACCTATACGGGCGCCTTCCAGCCGATCCGGGACTGGTTCGCCGGCCTGCCGGAGTCAAAGGCCCGTGGCTACGGCCCCGGCCGGTTCAGCTTCAACGTCAAGGGCGGCCGATGCGAAGCCTGCCAGGGCGACGGGCTGATCAAGATCGAGATGCATTTCCTGCCGGACGTCTATGTCACCTGCGATGTCTGCAAGGGCAAACGCTACAACCGCGAAACCCTGGAGATCCTGTTCAAGGGCAAGTCGATCGCGGACGTTCTGGACATGACCGTCGAGGAGTCGGCCGAGTTCTTCAAGGCCGTGCCGCCGGTGCGGGACAAGATGGAAACCCTCAAGCGGGTCGGCCTGACCTACGTCAAGGTCGGCCAGTCGGCGACAACCCTGTCAGGCGGCGAGGCGCAGCGGGTCAAGCTGTCCAAGGAACTGTCAAAACGGGCGACGGGCCGCACCCTCTATATCCTCGATGAGCCGACCACTGGCCTGCATTTCGAAGATGTCCGCAAGCTGCTGGAGGTCCTGCATGAACTGGTCGACCAGGGCAACACCGTAGTGGTCATCGAGCATAACCTGGACGTGGTGAAGACGGCTGACTGGCTGGTGGACTTCGGCCCGGAAGGCGGCGACGGCGGCGGGGAGATCGTCGGGTTCGGTACGCCGGAACAGCTGGCCGTCATTCCAGGCAGCTGGACCGGTCGCTATCTCGACACCTTGCTCAAGCGCCATCGCGACCGGGCGGCCGAACGGCGCAAGAGGCGGGCCTAGAGCCTGTTCCGCTATGATCGATCCTACCATAACGGAAAAACAGGCTCCAATTCAGAATGTTAGAGCATGATCTGACAAATCTGATGCGGCTGCATGAACATGCCCCAACACTTCAAACCAGATTGTGTTTTTCCACTTTGACTGGTTCGGTCAAACCGGAAGGGTCTCATGGGTTCAGTCGAACACCTCGGCGCCTGTGCCGCGAAGCTGCTGATAGATGACAGCAGCCGGACAGACGAAGATCATCGAGGTCAGGGCTGAGGTAACGGCGTTGACCAGGAAATAGGTGATCATCAGGGGCGAGACCAGGGCGCTGAGCGAGCTCATGTCCGGGTTCATCACCACGGCCCCGGCCTCCTTGAAGCCAAAGGCCAGGGCGGCGAACCCGAAGAAGACAGCCATAACCAGCACCGAAACGATAATGCCCATGACCACGGCAAGGACATAGGCGCCCAGCAGCGGCCAGACATGACCCTTGGTCATTTTCCAGGATTCAGCGAGGCTGACCTTGCCGGTGGCGAAGGCGATGGGGCTGATGAGGGACAGGCGGAGGCTGACCCAGACAAGGCCGGCCAGGGCCATCAGTCCCGCCAGGACCGCCATCAGGCCGCCGAGAACAGGGCTGACCATGCCCCCGAGGAATGCCACGATCACCACCCCCAGCGCGAAGGCGAAATAGACACCCATGATGACCAGAAATGCGAGCACAAGGGCCCAGATCTGACGGACCTCGTCACCGCCGAGCTTGAGGCCGCCAAAGCCGCCATCCGAGGGGCGCAAGACAAGCCTGTTGGCAGCCGCGTAAAGTATACCGGTAAAGATGAGCGAAATGGGCAGGATCAGGAGGAAGGCTGGCGCCAGACGGCCATAGATGGCCAGCATCGCCTCGGGGTCAGCCTCGGCGGCCTGCCCGCTGATTTCTCTGAGCTCAGTCATGGCGGTACCGGCCAGGCTGGCCATGATCACACTGGCGGTCACGGTGCTCGCCAGGGAGATCAACGCCCAGGCAACGACGGCCATCGGATTTTCCCGGGCCACCTTGAAGCCGACCAGACCTGCGTCTGTCGCCGAAAAACTCGCCATGTCCTGTCTTCCCATGCCCTTCCGACCGGCGGAAGCCGCTTATAACTAACAGAATCCAGTCAGCCCGCCACGTCCGGACCGCAAAATTGGCGTGGGTCAGACATCCGTGCTAGTCAGAATGATCGAATGACGCCTTCCCCCGTCCCCCTCCGATCCGGATTCGTGAATTCATCCATGAAGCTTGCCCTCGTCTCGCTGGTTGCCGCCCTGTTCGCGACCGCAACCGTTGCCAACGCCCAGGTGGCTTCAGCCGCTGCACCCGTGGTCGCCGCCAGCCCTGCCGTTGACGCCAAGACAGAAGCAAAGGCCGATCCAAACAGGACTGTCTGCAAGAAGACTCCTGTGACGGGCAGCCGGTTCCCGACCAAGACCTGCCGTACTCACCGCGATTGGGAAAAGCAGGAAGAGATCGACAAGCAGAACCTCGACGCCCAGCAGCGGGCGGGCCTGGCCACCTGCGCCACCAATCCCTGCAGCTAGTATCATGATCCTGTATGGAGAGCGGAACCCGGCGCCCAATCCTCGCCGGGTTCGCATCTTTATCGCGGAAAAGGGCGTCGACCTGCCAGAAACCCAGGTCCAGATGCGCCGTCGCGAACACAAGAGCGACGAACACAGGGCCCGCAACTCCCTGGGCCAGTTGCCGACCCTGGTGCTGGACGACGGTTCAGCCATCTCGGAAAGCGTTTCGATCTGCCGGTATCTGGAATCCGTCTATCCGGACCCGCCCCTGTTCGGCCGGGATGGCAAGGAAGCGGCGCTGGTCGACATGTGGATCCGCCGTATCGAGTTCCAGCTGATGACGCCTGTGGGCATGTTCTGGCGGCACGCCCATCCTCTGACCGCCGCCCTCCTGACGCAGTTCAAGGATTTCGGGGAGTCCAACCGCGAAGCCTATGAACGATCCTGCCTGTGGCTGGATCGCGAACTGGCGTCCGGCGGGCCTTTCATCGCCGGCGAGCAGTTCGGCATGGCGGACATCGTCGCCCTGACCACTATCGATTTCGCCACCTTCACCGGCCTCGAGGTACCCGACCAGGCGACGGCGCTGAGGGCCTGGCGCGAGCAGGTCTCTGCGCGGCCGAGCGCCTCAGCCAACAGCTGACGGCGCCTCGCCATCTTCGGAATCCTGCGACGCCTGGACGGCCGACAGCTCGCGATAGGCATAGACCACTTCGCCGCAGAGCACACAGAACAGAACTGCCAGCAGGGCGGATTCGAAAACCGCCCGCAACAGCGGCCCGATGCCGAAATGATTCAGCACGCCCTCATCCTGGGGCCACAGGAAGGCGGAAAAGCTGTCCGGTGAAATTCCCAGCACAAACACGATCATGATCGAGGCCAGATAGAAACCGACCAGGGCGATGGCGCTGACCGCCAGAACCAGAAGCATGCCCAGCAGGGCGCCGCCCAGCAGCCGCCAGAACACCCCGCGCGTCATCCGCCAGGCCTCCATCAGATCAAGCCGTCCCTGGTCGACGGCGATCGGCGCGGCCAGCGACAGACGGATGACGATGAACAGCATCATCAGCAGCGAGGCGAACTGCCCCAGCAGGACCAGCAACCAGCCGGAGCCGATGGCGTCAGCCACGGGGCGCGCCAGAGACAGGCTGTAGCCCAGAACGATGCCAGAGGGGATGGCGGCGACGAACACGATCAGCACCATGGCCAGATAGAGCCACAGCATCCGACCTTCATCCGGTCCAAGGCGAAACCGGGGGGCTGCGCCTGGATGCAACATGACCCGCAAAATAGAGGGCGCCACGACACAGAGGCCGGCCAGCATCAGCACCAGCGCCAGGAAGGCCGCCGGCAGCAGATGGAAAGCGAAGACCTGCACCGTCTCCCAGGACCAGTCGAACTCGGTGGACACCTTCAGCTGCTGCAGTCGCATAGCCCAGGGCGACAGCCCGAAGGCCGTAGCCGCCAGATTGAGCGCCAACAGCGCCGACATCCACAAAGTCACCGACTTTGGACGGTCACGGATGAACCGGAAACCCTCAAAGGACGCCTGAACGGGCGAGAAGGACATGCTGGAACGCTCGATCCCCTGATGCGGGTCAGCTGATTCGCTTCACTCGCAGAACACTCCGCTTGTAAACCACCCTGCAGCTAAAAGGCGACAGGCTTCAGGCCTCAGGCAGCCATGGCTGACAGGTTGGGCTCAATCGTCGGCGGATCGGCCACAGGCGCAAGGGCGCGATAGGCTGCCGCCCAGGGCGCGGTCACCAGGGTGGTCAGGTAGCCCGCCGCCATTGACCCCAGCAACAGCGCGGCCAATCCCCATGGGACCAAGCCGGTCCAGACTGCCGGCGTCATCAGCCGGGCTGGATCCTGAAGCATTTCCATGGTCAGGGCGCCGGTTCCAAACACACCCGCCAGCAGGCCGCCGAACACCAGCCCGTAGAGCAGGGCCTGCAACATTGCCGCAACGATCGCACTAACCAGGGCGATCAGGAACAGACTGCCGGTCCGGCCGCGCGTCATGGGCCAGCTTTCGAAAAGCAGGAAACTCCTGCGGTCGAAACTGAGGCCAAAAGCCATGGAAAGTCTGAGCAGCGCCCAGAGACCAGCAATCAGAACGGCGAGTCCGCCCAGGATTCCGACCGCAATCCCGGCCTCCGTGCTGGCCTGGCCGATCAGGACCGCCACAATCGCAACGATGATCCCGGCGACCAACAAGGCCATGACACCGATGATGGACAGGACGATGCCGGTCACCACAAGCATCAGCTCGGCCTTGCCCAGCCGCATGAAGAACCAGGCCCGGTCTCCTGGGTTCAGAACTGACCGGAACATCGCTCCGCCCAGAAGCCCCCGGGCGACCAGACCAGCGATCATTGCAAAGGGCGAGATCAGGTTCATTCGCCCCTGGATGGCCATGATGTCAGACATCTGCGGCTCGACTCCGGCCTGTTCCGCCGCGATCGCCGTCGTGATGAATTCGGCCATCATGGGGATCATCAGGGCCATGGGCGCGGCGACCAGGAGCATCTGGACAAGACCCCAGACCGCAGGCGCCAGCGGATTGCGCTTGATGACGCCGAACCCGGCAAAGGCCGTATCGGTGATGTCCAGTTTCGCCATGACCAGAAAGTCCCCTTTTGTCCGCTGCGGAGCGGGCCCTGAGTCAGGAGAACACAGGTTTCATCTCCGCGCCATCTGCATCCTTGGGATGGCCCGTCCCCGGATCATGCCGGCCTGAATCCTCGGCGCAGCCAAAGATCTTGCTTTTAAGAACTATTAGCATTAATCGCCGGTCCGCCACGACTGGAAGACCTCCATGACCCATCCTGCTATCAGCCGCCTACGTCGCCTGTGGCGCGACGTCCATCTCTGGATCGGGGTCGGCCTTCTGGTCCTGCTCGTGCCCCTTGGCGTCTCGGGGGCGATGCTCGTCTGGCATGACGGCCTCGAGCAGCTACTCCACCCAAAACGGTTTGCGGTCAGCGATATCGGACCGATGCGTCCCGCCTCGGCCTATCTTGCGGCCTCGCGGGAAGCCCTGGTCGACCGCGCCAGCGTTTCCCAGATCCGTTTGCCGCAAGACGGGAGGGGTCCGGTCCTGGTTACGGCGCGGATCAACGGCCAGCGGCTGAAGCCAGCAGAGCGCCCCCAATCCCTGACCGTCTGGCTTGATCCGGCCACGGCGAGGGTCCTTGATGTCGCCAATACCCGCAACGAGCTGATCAACATCATGCATCGCCTGCATGGCAGCCTGCTGATCACGACGCCCGGGCTTGGTCGCAAGATCGTCGGCTGGATGGGTTGGGCTATGACCCTGTCATGCCTGACAGGGCTTTGGCTCTGGTGGCCGCGAAATGGCAAGGTCCTGAATGGAATGCGCTGGCGGCGCACACCCTCGATCTTCAACAACCTCCATCACATGGTCGGCTTCTGGATGCTGGCGCCCCTGCTCGTGGTGTCCCTGACCGGGGTCTATATCTCGTTCCCCGAAACGGGCCGCGCCCTGTTCGGCGTGGGCGAGCGCGCAGCCGGCCCTCCCCCGCCCCGCCCCGTCCCGGCGGCGCCCCTGGTCAGCCAGGCCACAGACATAGACAGGGCCGTCGCCGTAGCCTCTGCCGCCCAACCGGGTCTGGAACTGATCTCGATCAGCCTGCCATCGCAGGAGCGTGCGCCGGCCTGGCGCCTGCAGTTCACCGCACCCGGCAGTGATGCGCCAGCTATCGTCCTGGTCGCGGACTCAGACGGCCAAGTCCTGAAGCCACGCGCCGGATCGGGCGGCGGCGCGACTTCTGATGGCCTGTCGCCGATCATGCGAAAGATCCATGATGCCCAGAAGACCCCTCTGATCTGGCAGATTTTGGTATTCCTGACTGGCGTCGCACCGCTGCTCCTGGGCATTTCCGGAACCTGGATGTGGCTCCAGCGCCAATTTCGCCGGCGCAAGGTTGCATAGCCGACGGGCCAGAGGTCGTTCCGACCCGGCCACCCGGCCTTCTGCCGGCCGTCTCGCTTAGCGGGTAATGATCTATCGAGGGTATGGCTTCAGGCCTGGTTCACAATGGGCCGGTCCGATCCAGGGATGGCCAGCCGCACATCTTGGACTAAAGCCGCATTGAGACTATCTGTCCGCCATGACCATCAAACCTGTTCATGTGATTGGCGGCGGCCTGGCCGGCTCGGAAGCGGCCTGGCAAATCGCGCTGGCTGGCGTGCCCGTGGTGCTGCACGAAATGCGGCCGGTGCGGGGCACCGACGCACACCAGACCGAGGCCCTTGCCGAACTGGTCTGCTCCAACAGTTTCCGGTCCGATGACTGGCGTTTCAATGCCGTTGGCCTGCTTCATGCCGAGATGCGCCGGTGCGACAGCCTGATCCTGTCAGCGGGCGACGCTCACCAGGTGCCGGCGGGAGGAGCCCTGGCGGTTGATCGCGACGGGTTCGCCGCCTCGGTCACGGCCAGGCTCGAAGCTCACCCCCTGGTAGATATCGTCCGGGAAGAGGTCGCAGGTCTGCCGCCCCAGGACTGGGACAGCGTCATCATCGCGACGGGACCGCTGACCTCCCCGGCCATGGCCGATGCGATCCTGGGCCTCACGGGCGAGGATTCCCTCAGCTTCTTCGACGCAATCGCGCCGATCATCCATCTCGAATCCATCGACATGGACATCGCCTGGCGCCAGTCGCGGTATGACAAGGAAGGTCCAGGCGGAGACGCGGCGGCCTATGTCAACTGCCCGATGAATCGGGAGCAGTACGAGGCCTTCATTGACGCCCTGCTGAGCGGGCCCAAGACAGAGTTCAAGGACTGGGAGAACGTCCCCTATTTCGATGGCTGCCTGCCCATCGAGGTCATGGCCGAGCGGGGCCGCGAAACCCTGCGACATGGTCCCATGAAGCCGGTGGGCCTGACCAACCCCCGCGACCCGCTGGTCAAGGCCCATGCCATTGTCCAGCTTCGGCAGGACAATGCGCTTGGCACCCTCTGGAACATGGTGGGGTTCCAGACCAAACTGAAACACGGAGTCCAGGCCGAGGTTTTCCGGATGATCCCGGGGCTGCAGAATGCCCAGTTCGCCCGGCTGGGCGGCCTGCACCGCAACACTTTCCTCAACAGCCCCAGACTTCTGGACGGCCAGCTTCGCCTGAAGGCCGATCCGCGCCTTCGCTTCGCAGGTCAGGTGACCGGAGTGGAAGGTTACGTCGAGAGCGCCGCCATCGGACTTCTGACCGGGCGGCTGGCGGCGGCCGAGCGGCTGGGCCGCCCCCTGGAGACACCTCCGGTCACCACCGCGCTCGGCGCCCTTGCCGCCCACATCACCGGCGGACATCTGGAAGGCGGCGGCAGCTTCCAGCCGATGAACATCAACTACGGCCTGCTGCCCCCGATGGAGGCTCCGAAGAAGGACGCAAACGGCGGCAAGATCCCGATGAAGGAGCGCGGCAGGGCCAAGAAGCAGTTGATGAGCCAGCGGGCCCTGGACGATCTGGAGCAGTGGCTCGGCGAGGGGCTCCTGGCCGCCGCCGAATAGCCGGCGGTCTTGGGGTATGGCGTTCAGCCGGGCGCCGGAATAGGGTCCGACGCGCCTCAAGATCCTGCCTTCCGGAACCTTTTCTGCATGTCGATTCCCGTCCGCCGCTTCGCTCTGGGGGCCATGGTTGCCCTGATGTCCCTGGCCGGAACCGTTTCCGCCGAGGCCAAGCCCTTTACCGCAAAGACTCTCGTCACTCTGGACAGGGTCAGCGACCCGAGAGTGTCGCCGGACGGGCGTTGGGCAGTCTATGGCCTTCGAAGCATGGACTATGAGGCCAACAAGGCGTCAAACGCGCTTTGGCTCATAGACCTGAACGACCGGTCCATTCCCCCGCAACGCCTCGATGCCTCGGATGGCGGAATCACCTCCGCACGCTGGAGCCGCGACAGCAAGGCAGTCTATTTTCTGTCGAGCCGGGTCGCGGGAATCAATCAGGTCTTTCGACTGGACCTGTCGAACCGCACGGTGACCCAGGCCACTTTCCTGCCCATTGACGTCGAGAGCTTCGTCCTATCGCCCGATGGCAAGGGTCTGGCGGTCAGCTACAGCGGCTATCCTGACTGTCCTTCGCTCGACTGCGACCTGGAGCGCAGGAATACCCCCGCGCCCGACAAGAGCACTGGCCAAGTCTATACAAAACTGTTCATCCGCCACTGGGACAGCTGGGCTGACGGGCAGCGCAATCGCCTAGGCTTCGTTCGATTGGACGACAAGGGCGTTGGGGGCCAGGTCATCCCCCTGACGACGGGGTTTGACGGCGATGTTCCGTCCAAGCCTTTCGGCGACGATAGCGAATACGCCTTTACCCCGGACTCCTCGGCCGTAGTCTTTTCCGCAAGACTGGCGGGACGGACAGAAGCATGGTCGACCAATTTCGACCTCTGGAGGGTCAGCCTCGACGGACAGGGGCTGACCAACCTGACCGCCGCCAACAAGGCCTGGGACACCGGGCCGGTCTTCTCTCCGGATGGCAAGTTCATGGCCTATCGCGCCATGAAACGCCCTGGATTCGAGGCGGACCGCTGGCAGGTCGTGCTGAAGAACCTCAACACCGGCGTTGTCCGCGAACTGGCCGCCGACTGGGATCGATCCGCAGACTCCCTGGCCTGGAGCGCCGACAGCCGCACAGTCTTCGTGACCGCCCAGGACGTTGGCCAGGTCAGGATATTCTCGATGGATATCGGAACCGGCGAGGTCAAGGCCCGCACCACCGAAGGCCATGTCAGCGCCTTCAGCCTGACCCCCAAGGGGATGGTCTTTGCCCGCGACACCCTCGCCGGACCGGCCCAGATCTATGTCCAGGAGTGGAATACCGAGGCCCCGGCCAGGGTGCTGACCGACCACAACAAGGCCGTCATGGCCGAGGCAGATCTGGGCGCCTATGAACAGTTCCGCTTCCCTGGCTGGAATGGCGAGACGGTGTACGGCTATCTGGTCAAGCCGGCCAATTTCGATCCGGCGCGCAAGTATCCCGTCGCCTTCCTGATCCACGGCGGCCCGCAGGGCTCCTTTGGCAACCTCTTCCATTACCGCTGGAACGCCCAGACCTACGCCAGCGCCGGCTATGCCGTCGTGATGATCGATTTCCACGGCTCAACGGGCTACGGTCAGGCCTTTACCGACGCCATCAGCCAGCACTGGGGCGATCGCCCGCAGGAAGATCTGGAAAAAGGCTGGGACCACGTCCTCAAGACCTACAGCTTTCTGGATGGCGGCCGGGCTTGCGCCCTGGGCGGCTCCTACGGGGGCTATATGGTCAACTGGATCGCCGGCAACTGGAAGCGCCCCTGGAAGTGCCTCGTGAATCATGACGGCATCTTCGACACCCGCTTCATGGGCTACTCCACCGAAGAGCTCTGGTTCACCGAATGGGAAAACGGCGGCACGCCGTTCCGCCAGCCGGGCAACTACGAGCGATTCAATCCGGTCAACCATGTCCAGGACTGGACCGTGCCGATGCTGGTCATCCAGGGCGGCAAGGACTTCCGGGTTCCGGCCGAGCAGGGTATCGCCACCTTCACCGCCCTTCAGCGCAAGGGAGTCGAGAGCCGCTTCCTCTATTTCCCTGACGAGAATCACTGGGTCCTGAAGGCTCAGAATTCCGTTCAATGGCACAATGAGGTCCTGGGCTGGCTGGACCGCTGGACAGCCCCCAAACCCAAGGGCCGATAGGCAGCCCTAGACTAGGCGTCCGGTCAGCACGGCGGCGGTGATGGACAGTCGCCGGCGGACCGGGCCCGGTCGCCCTTTGCCCGCATAGGATCGGGCCAGGGCTGCATGGGCCACAGCCGGAAAGGCCGGTAAGGGAAGGCTGGCCAGGGCGCCCCTTCCCCGCTTCAGGATGTGGCTCACGGCGGCTCTGTCCGCATGGCCGCCCCGTGCCAGGATCAGGGCGCGTGCGGCGTCCGCCACCTGCTCCACCCGGGCGGCAGGATCCAGCCGAAGGGCGGCCAGTCCCATGACAACGCCATCGGTTTCGTCGATGCGGGCCAGCAGGGCCTCATCCTCAAGGTCGCCTGACAGGTCGGCGATCCGGCGATCCGGCAGACCAGCCACAGTGTCCATCGGCAGGTGGCAGGATTTCAGGGCCTCCAGCACCGGGTGCCCGCGGGTCGAGCCGTCCCGCAGCAATCCTTCGATGGCCTCATGCCACCAGGCCAGACGCATTTCACCGATCAGCGGATCGCTGACCTTGCGAGGAATGGCGGCGAGAGCGTTATCCAGACTGTAGAGGGCGACCAGGTCCGCCCTCGCCATGGGATCGGAGACAAACCGGCTGGACATCCACCGGTCAGGATCCTCCAGGGCCAGGGCGGCATCCAGATTCCGGGGCTTGGCGTCAGACATGGGCTGCGATCCTCTGGGGCAGACAAGCAAAGGGCCCGCCGGCATGATGCCGGCGGGCCCCTGCCAGGTTGTCGAGACCAGGCTTTAGGCGAACAGGGTCTGGTTCATGGCCATGGCCGTCAGCATGGGAAGCGACAGCAGGGTGTTGGTGCGCGAGAACAGCATGGCCTTCTTGGCGGCGGCGGCCTTTGCGTCTGCGTCAAAGCCTTCCTTGATGCCCAGGGCGATCTTCTGCGCAGGCCAGATGAAGGCCCAGACGTTGAAGAACATGATCGTGGCCAGCCACATGCCGATGCCGATCATGATGTTGCCCTTGTTGGAGAAGCCCTCGGTGGCCCCCAGGGTGAAGGCCTCCAGCAGATAACCACGCGAACCGGCCAGCAGGACACCGATCACCCAGGTGAGCAGCGCGGCCCAGCGGAACCAGAACAGCGCTTCCGGCGCGATGTACTTGGACACGGCGGGCTTCAGTTCGGCCGGGATGGACGGCATCATCCGGATCTGGACGAAGTTGAAATAGTAGAGAAGGCCGATCCAAAGGATGCCAAAACCGACATGGAGCCAGCGCAGCACCGCCTGCCAGAACAGGCCATCGGTCGCACCGTGATGCAGCCCGTAGGCGAGGATCATCACCAGCGCCAGGACGGTGCTGAGGATCATGGTGTTGCGGAAATTGGACAGCAGAGCCGTCATGGTTTTACCCCCGGGAAGTTCTTGATCTAGATCGTAGCATAGGCTGGTTCGATCGCGGTTGGAAGGCGGCGATCAACGGCCCGTCAAGGCGGCGGGGTCAGACAGCGATCAGGGCCGCGGCCAGCCGACGTCCATCGGACGCCAGCACATTGTAGTGGCGGGCGGCGGCTTCACTGGACATGAACTCCAGCCCCAGCCCCCGGGCGCGCAGGCCTTCGCGCAGTTCCCGGCCGGGCAGGGCCTGGGTCAGGCCCGTCCCCAGCAGCACGAACTCGACAGCGGGGCCGGCCGCAAAGACAGGCTCGAATTGTTCAAGGGTCAGGTCTGAAAGCCGCCCGACCGTCCAGTCCAGGGGCTGGTCATCGACGATCAGGAGCGACCCCGGCCGCCAGAGGCCGGCCACGCGAAATCCTCCGCCGCCCCAGGCGTCGATCGAAGGCGGTTTTCGCATGACCCCGCTCAGGCCCGGCTCGCCGGACCCAGCACCGTGACTTCCGCCTCTTCCTCGCCGCGCTTGACGCCCAGCCACATCAGCATGGGCGCCGCGATGAAGAAGGAGGAAAAGGTTCCCACCACGATTCCGAAGATCATGGCCACGGAGAAGCCGAACAGGGCCTCACCGCCGAAGACCGCCAATCCCGTCAGGGCCATGATGCCGGTAACGCCGGTCATGATGGTCCGCGAAAAGGTCTCGTTGATCGACAGGTCAAGCAGCTCATTCATGGGCATACGCTTGTATTTGCGCAGATTTTCACGAACCCGGTCCAGAATGACGACGGTGTCGTTCACGGAATAGCCGATTATGGTCAGGATGGCCGCCACGGCGGTCAGGGTGAATTCCAGGTCGGTCAGGGCAAAGAGTCCGAAGGTCAGAACCACGTCATGCAGCAGGGCGACCGCTGCGCCGAGGCCAAAACTGCGACCAAAGCGGAACCAGATGTAGGTCATCATCATCGCGATGCCCAGGACGAGGGCGAGCAGCCCCTTGCTGAACAGTTCCCCGGAGACCTTGGGACCAACGACTTCGGTCTTGGTGAACTTGGTCGGTCCCAGAGCCTTGACCAGGGCCCGCTTGACCGTCTCGACACCCTCGGCGGCATTGACGCCTTCCGGAGTCTCGAAACTGACCAGAGCGTCAGTAGCGCCGCCCAGTCCCTGGACCTGGATATCGCCGACGCCCTCCTTGCCAAGGGCGGAGCGGATCGCCGCCAGATCGACCTGGCGAGGCGCCGTGCTCAGTTCCAGCACCGTACCGCCGCGGAAATCGACCCCGCAGTTCAGACCGCCGCAGGGGGGCTTGAACGGCATCACCGTAAGGCCGACCGACAGAACGCAAAGGACAAGGGACACGACCGCGATCGGCGCGGCAAAGCGCATCAGCCGGAAGTTGGTCTGGATCGGAATGATCTTGATCAGCGGCCAGAAGCCGGACCTGCGAGGCGAAGAGTCGGTCATGTGATCGGAAGCTTCTTGGGACGGGCCACCCGGAACCAGAAGGCAAGCAGCACCTGGGTCACGAGAACAGCTGAAAACACGGAAGTGAACACGCCGATGGCCAGGGTCCAGGCGAAGCCTTTCACCGGTCCGGCCCCCAGCGAGAACATGATCACCGACGCCCCCAGATGGGTGATGTTGGCGTCAAAGATGGTGATCATCGCCCGGGAGAACCCGGCGTCGGCGGCGGCCAAGGGTGTTCGCCCTGCCCTCACCTCGTCACGCATCCGTTCGTAGATCAGAACGTTGGCGTCGACCGCCACGGCCAGGGTCAGGATCAAGCCGGCGATCCCCGGCAGGGTCAGGGTGGCCTGGGTCATGGACATGGCCGCGACAATCATCAGGCCGTTGACCAGCAGGGCAGCGACAGACACCCCGCCGAACAGCAGGCCATAGGAAATCACCATGAAGACCAGAACAGACACGAAGGCGATCATTGTGGAGACCTGGCCCGCCGCGACGGCGTCGGCGCCAAGACCGGCGCTGACCGTGCGCTGCTCCTCGACCTTCAGGGGCGCCGGCAGGGCGCCGGCCCGCAACAGGATCGCCAGTTCATTGGCTGACTGAATGGTGAAATTGCCGGTGATCTGGCCTGAGCCGCCGGTGATCGGATTGATGATGTTCGGCGCGGAGATCACCTTGCCGTCCAGAACGATCGCGAAGGGCTTGCCGACATTGCGGCTTGTGACCGCGCCGAACCGCCTTGCGCCTTCGCCATTGAAGCGGAAGGAGACCACGACCTGGCCCGTCTGGGGATCGGTTTCCTGCCGGGCGTCGACCAGCATCTCGCCGGAGACTTCCGCCCGCTTGCGGACCAGATAGGCCGGCGAATAGGCGTCGGTGCTGGGCAGGACTTCGGATCCGGGCGGCACCCGGCCCTGCATGGCCTCACCCAGCGGCACAGTGGTGTCGACCATCTGGAAGGTCAGTTTGGCGGTCTGGCCGATGACCTTCTTAAGCTTCTCGGGGTCGCTCTCGCCGGCCGCCTGGACAACGATGCGGTTTTCACCCTGGCGGGAAATCGAAGGCTCCCGGGTGCCAAGCTCATCGACCCGGCGGGTGATGATCCCGATGGATTGCTCAACTGCGTTGGTCGAGACTTCCCGGATAGCCTGTTCGGTGTAGGCCGCCCGCAGCATCTGGTTGGACTGGCGGCTGACGGTGAGATCCGGCGTGCCGGTCTTGGTCGGCGCGGCCAGCTTGCCGATCTCGGCCTGGGCCAGGGCCAGCCTGCCGCCATCGGTGATGCGGACCGATACGCCGTCCCCGGCAACTCCCAGGCCTGAGAACTCGATGTTTGCATCACGCAACGACTTGCGGACGTCCTCGACCAGGTTGGTGACCCGCTCGCGGCGCAGGGCGTCTGTCTCCACCTCCAGCAGAAGGTAGGAGCCCCCCTGCAGGTCGAGGCCCAGATTCAGGGTCTTGCGAGGCAGCCACCCGGGCAGGCCGTCCCGCACCGAAGCGGGCAGGACATTGGGCATAGCGAACAGGAGGCTGAGAAGCACCGCCGCAACTACGGCGATGATCTTCCAGCGCGAGACGGTCATCATGTCGAGGGCGTTCCGGACTTGGCTTTTGAGATCAGCTCTTGGCGTCGTTCGCGGGGGCGGGTTCGCCCTTGGTGCGGACTACGGCGATCATGCCCTTGACCACCTTGACGGTGACGCCCTGGGCGACTTCGACGCCGACTTCCTTGTCCTCGACACGGACGACCTTGCCGATCATGCCGCTGGAAAGCTCGATCATGTCGCCGCGCTTCAGGTTGGTGATCATCATTTGATGCTCCTTGGCGCGCTTTTGCTGCGGGCGCAGGATCATGAAATAGAAGAGGGCGATAAGCAGGACCGGCAAGCCGATCGCTTGCAAAAGGCCAGAAGCGTCACCAGGCATTTTAGCTCCAAACAGTCAGTTCGACCTGCGCAAGCGGTTGCGCCGGTTTGAGGTGGGCGGAAACTAGGGCCTGACCCCGCCTATTGCAATGAGCCCGCCCCATCCCGTCTGGACCCTGTGGCATTTCTCCGTCATGTCGGCCCCTGTCGACGCCCACGGATGCCATGACCAGCCCTCATCTCGCCCCCCTGCTGACCCGGATCGCCGAAGCGCTCGAGCGTCTGGCGCCGCCTGCCCCGCCGCCAGCCGATTTCTCGACCGCCCGTATGTTTCGCCACGACGCCGCCCGAAACGCCTTCATCCCGGCTGTGGACTATCCACTGGCTATCGACCTGTTGATCGGTGTGGACCGGCAAAAGGCGCGGTTCGTCGCCAACCTTCAGCGTTTCGCCAAGGGCCTGCCAGCCAACAACGCCCTCCTCTGGGGCGTCCGGGGCACGGGCAAGAGTTCCATGGCCAAGGCCGCCTTCATGGAAGCGACCCTGACCTGGCCTGAACTGAAACTGATCGAGATCGACCGAGACGAGGTCGCCGCCCTGCCGCCGCTCTTCGACTGCCTGCGCGCCCGGGGCGAGCGATTCGTCGTCCTCTGCGACGACCTGTCCTTTGAAGACGGGGCGGCCGCCGCCAAAGCGCTGAAATCCGCGCTCGAGGGCGGCGTGGCCGGACCGCCGGACAATGTGCTGTTTGTCGCCACATCCAACCGCCGCCACCTGATGCCGCGGGACCACGCCGAGGGCCGGGGCCTGATCGCCGCCGCGGAAGACGCGGAGGAAGAGGTCAGCGTCTCGGACCGGTTCGGTCTGTGGATAGGATTCCCGGCCATGGACCAGGCGGCCTATCTGGAGGCCGTGCGCGGCTATGCGGCGCGGTTTGGCCTGGCGGCAGAAAACATCGACCGGCGCGCGCTGCAGTGGTCCCTGGCGCGGGGATCACGCTCGGGGCGTGTCGCCTGGCAGTTCATTCGCGATCTGGCGGGCGAGCAGGGTCAGCCCCTGCCCTGACCCTATCTGGGAAGAACCAGGGTCGGGTCGATCGCCCGGGCCTTGAACCGTGCGGACGGGGAATGGCGGATCTCGAAATGCAGTTGCGGCCGGGGCGCCTCGCCCGAAGCGCCGACCAGGCCGATCTGCTGGCCTTTTGAAACCCGCTGCTGCATTTTCACGTCCGCCCGCTGCAGGTGGCCATAGACCGTGACCCAGCCGTCGGCGTGCTGGATCAGAACCGTCACGCCAAATCCTGGAACATCCCCGCCGGAATAGACCACCGTGCCTTCGGCCGAGGCCCGCACCGAGGTCCCGGCCGTGGCGCCGATATCGACTCCGTCATTGCGCTGTCCGCCGCCCTTGGGTCCATAGCTGGACAGGACCGTGCCGCGCACAGGCCAGTCAAAGCGACCACCGGCCATCCGCACATAGTCAGCCTCGGTATAGACCGGCGGCCGGTCGGCCTGCAGGGGCGCTGGCCCGGGCGGGGTCGAAATCGGCGGTGACGTCGGGGTTCTGGGCGGCGGCGCCGTGGCGGTAGGACGGGGCGCTGCCGGGCTGACGGCGGGCGGCCGGACAGAGCTCGTGGACGGCGGAACCACCGGAGCCGTGGGAGCGACCGGAGGGCGGACGACGGGCGGACGCACGACCGGAGTCGTCGCAGAGGGGCTCATCGCAACGGGCGGACGGGCGGCCGGCGGGGTCGCCGGAACCGTCGCAGGCGGCGGCCGGACCGTCGGGGTGCGGACCGGTGGCGGCGTCGTGACAGGCGCAACGACCGGCGCAGCGGCCGGAGGCGGCGTAACACGTGGCGAAGCGCCGACCGTCGGCTCCTCCGGCAGCTGGCTGGTTGTCGGGACCGGCGCTGGAACGGGTGTCACCACCTGCGGCGGCGGCGTCACAGGCCTTGGCGGCGTGCGGACGACCGGGGGCGGAAGCGGATCCAGCATGACCGTGACCGTCTTCTTGATCGGGCCGGAATCCTTGAAGCCGGTCGGCAGTCTCAGCTTCTGGCCGGACCGGATGGCGTCCGACAGTTCAAAGCCATTCTCGTCGGCGATGGCCGCCGCCGATACGCCAAACCGCTTGGCGATCGCGAACAGGGTGTCGCCGCCCTGCACGACATAGGCCTTTGCCTTGCTGACCGGACCCTTGAGGGTCTGGCCCGGCTTGATCAGAAAGGGCTCTTTAAGATCGTTGTCGGCAGCCAGCTGCTTTCGGGTCGTGCCCATTTCACGAGCCACCGCATCCAGGCCCTGGCCGGACTTGACCCTGTAACTGATCGGCTTGCCCTCCACGGCCACCACCGGACCGGTGATGGATTTCACGGTCCGCACCTCGGTGCGCGGCGGCGGGGCGACATAGGGGGCGGGTTCAGGCTCCGGCAGCGGCGCCGGGGACGCAGCCTCGGGCGGCGGCAGGGGCCGGGTCTCGACGGTTCCCGCAGAGGGGACCGACCCCATGGTCCGGGCCGGATCGCCATCCTGCACCCTGACAGGATATTGCGGGCCAGACAGCGGCTGAGCCCTGGGCGCCTCGCTCGGTGCGGGGTCGGCGGGTCCGGCGACAGCCGGCGCCGAAGTAGCAAAAGCCAGGACCGCCGCCGAGGCCGACAACAGAATCGCACGGGGGTGGAAGGGGGTCATCGCCGCTCCGTTCGGTTAGGCAGAACTCCTGACGCAATCGGTCTTAAGTCCGCGTTAAGCAACAGCACTTCGCCGGCCCATCCGGTCACAACTCGCGCGCGACACCGTCAAGAAGGGGTACAAAACGCACTTCGCACAGTGTTTCCTTCAGAAAGCCGCCCGCTCCATCGCCCGCATAGCGGATCAGTTGCTGGACCGGCCCCTTGCCGACCGGCGCCACCAACACCCCGTCCGGTTTCAGCTGCGCCAAAAGGACTGTCGGCTCTTCCGGCGCCGCTGCCGTGACCATAATGCGGTCAAAAGGCGCCTGTTCGGGCCAGCCGTCGCCGCCATCGCCAAATCGGGTGATGACATTGGTCAGTTCCAGTCGCCGGAACCGGTCCTCGGCCTCGCGCATGAGGGTGCGATACCGCTCGACCGTATAGACCAGCCGAGAGAGCCGACTGAGGACGGCGGTCTGGTATCCGGACCCGGTGCCGATCTCCAGCACCCGGGCTCGTCGGTCAAGGGTCAGGGCCTGGGTCATCAGGCCCACGATGAAGGGCTGGCTGATGGTTTGGCCGCAGGCGATGGGCAGGGCGGAATCTTCCCAGGACCGCTCCTTGAACAGGTCCGGCGTAAACATCTCGCGCGGTGTCTTTTCCAGGGCGCCAAGCACCCGGGGATCGTTCACACCCTGGCTGCGCAACGACAGGATCAGCCGGGCGGCGCGGGTCTCCGGTGAATCCGGGGATGGGGGCTCGGCCATCACAGTCGCGGCGGCGCCCCGCCCAGAAGGCCCCGCATGGCAAACAGGGTCTCATGGTGGGTCAGGTCGATATGCAGAGGCGTGACCGAGATACGGCCTTCATAGGTGGCCCTCAGGTCCGTGCCATCAGCAGGGTCGGACAACTGACCGGAAAAACCCATCCAGTAGTAGTCGCGGCCCCGCAGGTCTGTGCGTTTCTCGGCGCGGCGAATGTGCATGTCGCGAAACCCCTGGCGGGTCACTTCGACCTCGGTGACGGCTTCAGGCGGTCGGGCGGGAAAATTGACGTTCATCACCACGTCGTTGGGCCAGCCGATCTCCAGCAGTCGCCGGACGATCCCGGGGCCAAAAGCCACGGCCGTCTCCCAATAGGCCTTCACCTCGTCATGGAAAGCCAGCATCGACTGCGACAGGGCGATGGAGGGGATTCCCAGGGCCATGCCTTCTATGGCGCCGGCCACCGTGCCCGACATGGTGACATCCTCGGCGATGTTCTGGCCGCGGTTGACGCCCGACAGCACCAGGTCCGGCGCCGCTCCCTCTACCAGGTTTCGAATACCCAGCATTACGCAGTCGGTCGGAGTCCCGGTCACTGCCCATTTGCGGTCTGCGACCTTCCTCACCCGCAAGGGATCAGCCAGGGTCAGGGCCCGGCTGGCCCCGGACTGTTCATATTCGGGCGCCACGATCCAGACATCGTCGGTCAGGGCCCGGGCGATCGTCTCGAGGGCCTCCAGACCCTCGGCATGGATGCCGTCGTCGTTGGTCAGCAGGATGCGCATCAGGCCTCGCCGCCGATGTGGGTCAGGCCGCCCATATAGGGCTGCAAAGCCTCGGGAATGAAGATCCTGCCGCCTTCGTCCTGGTAGTTTTCCAGCACCGCCACCAGAGTTCGGCCTACGGCTAGGCCCGAACCGTTGAGGGTATGGACAAACCTTGTGCCCTTGCCGCCAGCCGCCTTCGTCCGGGCGTCCATCCGCCGGGCCTGGAAATCCCCGCAGTTGGAACAGCTGGAAATCTCACGGTAGGTATTCTGCGATGGCAGCCAGACCTCGAGGTCATAGGTCCGTCGGGCGGTGAAGCCCATGTCGCCGGCGCAGAGAAGCATGGTGCGGAAGGACAGGCCCAGAGCCTTGAGCACGCCCTCGGCGCAGTTGGTCATCCGCTCATGTTCCTCGCCGGACTTTTCCGGCGCGGTAATGGAAACAAGCTCGACCTTGTAGAACTGATGCTGGCGGATCATCCCCCTCGTGTCCCGGCCGCTGGCGCCGGCCTCGGACCGGAAACTGGGCGTCAGGGCGGTCATCCGAAGGGGCAGTTCCTCCTCTGCGGTGATCTGCTCCCGAACGATATTGGTCAGGGAGACCTCGGCGGTCGGGATCAGCCAGCGGCCATCAGTTGTGTGGAACAGGTCTTCGGCGAATTTCGGCAGTTGTCCCGTCCCGAACAGGGCCTCGTCCTTGACCATCAGCGGCGGGCTGATTTCGGTGTAGCCGTTCTTCAGCGTCTGGTGGTCCAGCATATATTGGCCCAGCGCCCGCTCCAGCCTCGCGATCTGTCCCTTGAGGACCACGAACCTAGAGCCGCTCATCCGGGCGGCGGCCTCGAAATCCATGCCGCCGAGAGACCCGCCCAGGTCCACATGGTCCCGGGCGTGGTTCAGCCGCAGAGGATCGCCATGCCGCCGGATCTCGACATTGCCGGCTTCGTCCGCTCCGGGGGGGACTTCCAGGTCTGGTATATTGGGCAGGGAGGCCAGAAGATCCCGCAGGACCGCGCCGGTCCGGATCTCGATCTCACCCTGGGCGGCCAGCTCGGCCTTCAGGGCCTCCACTTCGGCCATCAGGTCGGCGGCGGCGGCCTCATCCTTTTTGGCCTTGGCCTGGCCGATCAGCTTGCTGGCCTCGTTACGGCGACTCTGGGCCACCTGCAGTTGGGTCTGGGCGGCCCTCAGGACCGTGTCCAGTTCAAGAATCTGCGGCGTCTGAGGCGACAGTCCACGCGCGCTCCAGCCTGCGTCAAAGACGGCGGGATTGTCGCGGATGGCTTTGATGTCGTGCATGGGTCTGGCCGCTGAAAGGAAGGCGCCCTGTCTAGTGCGCGTCGCACCCCGGATAAAGCCCTGCTGCATTCCCGGACGCCGCTTCAGCGGAACAATTGCGCGAGCGGCTTCTCTGGCTCAGGGCTTCTTGGAAAAATAGGTCTCGGCCTCGCCCGGGAAGGTCCTGGCCTTGACGTCGGCGGCGTAGCCGGCCGCAGCCCGGCCGATCTCGCCGCGCAGGTCAGCGTAGCGACGCACGAAGCGCGGGGTCCAGTCGAACAGGCCCAGCATATCGTCCGTCACCAGGATCTGGCCGTCGCAGCCAGCGCTGGCGCCGATGCCGATAGTTGGAGGCTCTATGGCTGCGGTGATGTCTCGGGCGAGGGGTTCGGCCACGCCCTCGATCACCACGGCGAAGGCTCCGGCCTCAGCGGTCGCCCGGGCCTCCGCCAGGATACGGGCCCGGCCTTCGTCATCGCGCCCCTTGGCCTTGAAGCCGCCGTCGACCAGCACCGCCTGGGGCCGAAGTCCGACATGACCCATGACCGGTATGCCCCGCTTGACCAGATAGTCGATGGTCTCGGGAACGGTCTGGCCGCTCTCGACCTTGACCGCCTGGGCGCCGGTTTCCTTCATCAGTCGGGCGGCATTGGCATAGGCGACCTCGGCGGCCCCTTCATAGGAACCAAACGGCATGTCGATCACCACCATCGCCCGACGGGATCCGCGCATGACCGCCTGGCCATGCAGGATCATCATCTCCAGCGTCACGCCGACGGTGTTGGGCAGGCCGTGCACCACCATGCCGACGCTGTCCCCGACCAATAGAAGATCGCAGTGGTCATCGAGAATCTCAGCGACCGGAGCCGTATAGGCTGTCAAGCAGACGATGGGATCACCGCCCTTGCGGACAGTGATATCGGGCGCGGCCAGTCGGCGAACCGCGTCTTGACGGTGAGAGGACAGTTCAGAACTCCTGGGTCGCCCGGGTAATCGCGAAACCCAGAGCCAATACACCCAGCCCGACGGTCATCCAAAGCACTTCCGGACTGACCGGAAAGGCGCCCAGGCTGGAACTGGCCGACAGCAACTCCCTGGCGGCCTTGCCGACGGCGCCGGCCTGGGACGTCACCTCGCTGCCCGCCGCCTTGAGGAACAGGCCTGCGCCCATGAACTGACCGACCCCCACCAGGCCGGCCACGCCACCGGCGGCGCCGATGAACAGGCGGCGCATGGACCAGCCTCGCTCTAGACGGGTCTCCACATCGCGAGCGAACAGTTCGGCATCGGGAAAATGCGGCGGCTCGGAGAACATCCGGTCCAGGCGCAATTCGAAATCGAGTTCAGACATGTCCCTGCCTTTCCGCTTCGCGCCCTTCGCCCTGAGCAGGCGCAAGTCGGACCCGGAGTTTATCCATACCACGTTTGACATGGGACTTCACCGTTCCCAAGGGGGTATTCAGGGTTTCTGCCGCCTCGGCGTGAGACATGCCTGCGCCATAACAGAGCGAAACGCACATCCGTTCCGGATCGGAAAGGGTTTGCATGGCTTCGTCGAGATCGATCCGCGCCACGGTGCTCATCTCGCCTCCATGGCCGGCGTCCTCCGACTCCTGCTCATCTGTCAGCCGACTGTCCTTGCGCCACCGACGCACATAGAGCCGGGCAGCGATCCGTTTGACCCAGGCGCCGAAGGCGCCCTCGCCGCGGAACTCCGCAATCCGCTCGAAAGCGGTCAGAAAGGCGTCCTGCGCAATGTCGTCGGCCAGGGCCGGCTGGGCGCCCATGCGCCGCAGCAATCCCCGAACAGCCGAGCCGTGGCGGCGGACAAGCTCGCCAAAGGCCGGCCGCTCGCCCGCCGCCGCAAGGGCGGCGAGTTCGACATCATGCAGTCCCGCGACAGCCCTGGTCTGGGCCATGAAACAGTCTCCCCCTGGTCAGGTCTGGGCGGCGATCAGGGTTGCTTGGACTTGTTGGGGTTGAAGAAGCTGAGGACGATGTAG
Organism: Caulobacter sp.; assembly: GCA_029866155.1. Lineage (GTDB taxonomy): Bacteria > Pseudomonadota > Alphaproteobacteria > Caulobacterales > Caulobacteraceae > Caulobacter. The sequence continues at coordinate 58,086 of JARWZW010000068.1, forward strand.
GTCAGGCCGACAATCCCTGGGATGGCCCCCATGCCCAGCATCGGGTGAAAAGCGTCGGCCTCTTCATAGCTCACGAAGTATCCGAAGGTGGCGATGCCCACGCCGACGGCGACCCAGATGATGCCGGTCCGCAGGTCGCTCAGGGCCGTGGGGGCCACCTTCACATTGCGGGTCATTGCGTCGATCATCTCGGGCGGCACAGGCTGACCCTTCTCGATGGCGGCTCGCAAGGTTGCCTGCATCTCGCGGCGTTCCTTGCTTTTGAAATAGCTGGGCAGGACGATCATGGCGGTGATGCCGCCGAAGATGGACAGGATGGCGACAATGGGAGCCAGGTCTTCAAGCATCTCGGTAACCCCTTTTCTCTTCAACGCCGCGCTTTTGCGTGCGTCCTATGATCATGAGAGGCCTTCCAGGGGCCGTTTGGATGCGAACCCTGACATGAATTGTTCGTAAGGCGCGTCGCCGGATCAAACGTTTCTGGCAAGGATCTCCGCGCGCAGACCGACGTTACCAACCGCCACCAGGACAGAGAGGGTCGCGGCCAGCACCGCGACGCCGCTGAACAGGCTGTTGGCAAGGGGCTCTAGCACCCGGACAAGCGCCGGCGCCGCAGCCCAGAGCACCAGGCCGCCCGCTGCGGAGCTCAGAAGCGCCGCCTGGAGGGATTGGCGAAGAACCCTACCTGCAATCTGCCTCATCACTGCAGCCTCGAAGGTGGTGTCCCGGACCGGCGGCCGGCCCTGGCGCAGGATGGCGGTGATCTGGTCGTCAGGAGTCATGGCGCCTCTCCGAGTTCGGCAAGCAGTCTAGCGCGTCCGCGAGACACATGCGACTTGATCGTGCCCAGCGGCAGGCCCAGGGCTTCGGCCGCCTCCGGATGGGTCCAGCCCTCCGCAAGACAGAGCAGGACCGCCGCCCGCTGTTCCGGCCCCAGATCAGACAGGACCCGCTCGAGGGTGAGACGCAAAGCCGGGTCCATAGCCGGTTCCGCCGCTTGCGCCTCTGCCTCCAGCCACTCGCCATCGCGCCGACCCTGCCGGAGGCCCGACCGGAGCGCCGTCTGAACCTTGCGATAGGCAATGCCAAACAGCCAGGGCCGGAAGTCATCCGCCGCCCGAAGCCTGGACAGGCTGGACCAGGCCGAGATGAAGGTCTCCTGGGCCAGATCGTCGGCCTCGTCAGTCCTGCCCTGCAACAACCTTCGAAGGAACCCTCGCAGGGATTGCTGGTGGCGCTGCACCAATCGCGAAAAGGCCGCCTGGGACCCGCCCCTCGCCGCCTGGACCAGCGGCCCGTCCATCAGTCCGGCCGGCGCGTCAGCACGGCAACCAGTGAGGCCAGGCAAAGGGCGGCCATGACGAATGTGACAATCACGAAGGCCTCGCCCGCCCCATAGGTGTCGGTGAAGCTGGCGAAGCCAAAGCCGCTGGCCAGAACTCCGAACAGAACCACCTGGTACCATCCATGTTCCCGGCGACGGTAGCGTCGCGCGCCCCTGTCGTCTGCTTCAGCGTCAATCGGACGGTTGAGTTCCGCCAGCAGATCGGCCGGCGGCTCCCGGCCCTGGGCGGCATAGCTCTTGATCAGGTCAAGGGTATCGCGATGACGGCGATAGTTCAGCCAGCTCTGGAACGCCGAATAGAAAAAATAGCCGACCGGGAAGATCAGCCACCAATAGGAACGAAACAGATCTTCCAAAGCTAGGGTCTCCTTGACCGGCGGGCATCGCCGGCATCTTCAGGAGACAAGTCGCCGCCGGGCTGTCTCATGGATGCAGCGGCGGCAACTATTTTTGCTCCGCCAGGGCGCGGAAGGCCGCTGCATATTGCTCGGGCTTGAATCCGACCAGCAGGAGCCCTGCCCCTTGCAGGACTGGTCGCTTGATCATCGAGGGCTGGGCCAGCATCAGACCGATCGCCTTTTCCCGCGTCAGATCCTGGCGATCCCCCTCAGGGAGTTTGCGGAAGGTCGTGCCGGACCGGTTCAAGATGAGCTCCCATCCCGCTTGGTCGGACCAGGCCTCCAGCTGCTTCCGGCCTACCCCCTGGGTCTTGTAGTCATGAAACACATAACTGCGCCCTTCCGCCTCAAGCCACTTTCGCGCCTTGACCATGGTGTCGCAGGCCTTGATGCCGAAAAGGGTCAGGGTCATGTCGGGAATCCAGAATCTGTCTGAACGGACCACTGCCCGAGCGGCCCTGGCTGTCAACAGGCGCAGGAGGGTCAGCCTCCATTTGCCAGGGGCGCCCTTCCGCTCACAAGAATCGGTCAAACCTCTGATCCGAACAACCCTTCGTGGCGTAACCAAGTATGAGGAATGCGGCTGGGCGCGTCTGGACGGGAACAGCAAGGCCATGAACAGTTGTCAAACCCTCGGCATGGCCGCACGACGGGCGACTATTCCGGCGGCGGTCCCGGGGTCATGGCTCCTGGCAATAGCAGCCTCGGCCCTGCTGGTGCTGGCCCCGGTAGCGGCTGTGGCGGAGCCAAATCCCTCGCCCAGTGCGGCAGACAGGGTCGCTAGCCTTGCGCAAAAGGCGACCATGTCGGGCCAGATCCTGATCGGCGACATCTCCGGAGCCCAGGCCAGCCGCACCCTTGGTCTGGCCAACCGCGAAACCAACCGCCCACATCGTGATCAGGACCGTTGGGTCTGGGCTTCCAACACCAAGTTCATCACGGCCGTTCTGGTGATGCAGCAGGTGGACGCGGGCCGATTGTCGCTCGACCAGCCGTTGCGCCGGTATCTGCCGGCCTTCACGGGACCAACGGGCGACCGGATCACCCTGCGCCAGCTCCTGCAGCACCGTTCGGGCCTGCCCAACCCCAATGACACGGCGCTGAACGCCAACGAGATTCCGGAATTCTATACCCAGTCCGGCGCGCGGATCTCCGACCGGGCGCGCGCCCTCGGCTATTGCGCCGGACCGGCTCGGACTGAACCGGGAGACGGGTTTGCCTCCTTTGCCTACAACAATTGTGACTATCTGGTGCTGGGGGCGATCCTGGAGGCGGTTACGGGAAAATCCTACGCCGCCCTGTTGCGCGACCAGATCGCCCGCCCCCTCGGCCTCAGGACCGTCAAGCTGGCGCCGGACAATGCGCCCGGCGGCGGCGCGGCCTCGATCGGCTACCTCGCGGGCAAACCCTTTCCGCCAGTCAATGTTGCCACACTGGGCGCGGGCGGCGCCATCACAGGATCTGCAGCTGACCTGATGGCCATCGACATCGCCTTGATGAGCGGACGACTGCTCACTCCGGCCAGTCGGGCCACGCTCTGGCAAGGAGACCCCGCCCTCGGCTATCAGGCCCTGGGCGTCTGGTCTTTTCCGGCAGAACTGGCCGGCTGCAAGGGACCTGTCTCCCTGATCGAACGTCGGGGCGACTTCGCCGGAATCCAGATCCGCAACCTGATGGCGCCGGACCTTGGCCGAGCCATGGTCATGTTCATCAATGAAGCCGAGTATGACTTCGGCGAAATCTGGCAGGGACAGGGTCCGAGCTTTGACCTCGCCTCGGCGGCCTTCTGCGCAGAGTAAGTCGACCTTTCCGGGCTCAACCGGCCAGCTTCGCCTCAGCCTCGGCCAACTCCAGCAACTGGTCTGCAACAACGCCCCAGCCCTGCGCGAAGCCCATCTCTTCATGCTGCTTGTGAGAAGCGGCGTCCCAGTGGCGCGACCCGGCCCGGTAGCGGGTCCCGCTTCCTTCCGGGGCAAAGCTGAAGAAGCCCACCATGAAGGCTTTCTGCGGCATCCAGCCTGCCGTAAAGGCGTCGGTGAAGACAATGCTGCGATTGGGGATCACCTCAAGGATCACCCCCTCCATCGAGGATGTATCGCCTTCGGGTCCGGTCATGATCATGGCCGAGCGACCACCAGGGCGCAGGTCCTGCTCGATGACCTTGGTCTTCCAGGGGCGGGGCGACCACCATTCTTCCAGTCGCTCCGTCCAGACGCGGTAGACCACCTCGGGAGGGGCGGCGATGTAGCGCTCGACGGCCAGTTCGAAAGGCCCTGTCGGGTTCTGGGTCTCGATCAACAGATAGTTCCTTCTGCGGCGGTCCTCATCGCCGGAAAACTCACATTTTTCTAGGGGGAGAAAACCGGAGGGACGTCAAACGTCACGGCTTGCGAGCACATCCGATTCAGGGCACCGCAGTAGATTATCTAATAAATACAACTAGGGAAAACTCATTTGTCCGAAATCTACCGTTCAGCTGGCATTTCCTGTCGCTCGACACACGTGAACAACGAAGTGTTGGTGATTTCAGTATCAATCAGACCAAATCCAAACTTAGATGCACCTGGCTGGTTAAGTCGTGTATGCCAAAGAGATGGATATTCGGCTCTTGATATTTTGAACGCTCGGCGACTGGATTTTCCACGCGAAGAGGTCAGCACGCTACTCCCTACCGTCTACAATTTCGCAAAAAACTACAAAAAAGTATTGATTTATGGACACAGCATTGCAGCCTATGCAGCTCTAAATTTCGCACCGTTCGTAGGCGCAAAGATTGCAGTCGCGGCATCGCCTTTGTTTTCGCCCGACCCTGCCAAGGTTCCGTTTGAACGCCGCTGGCAAACGGAACGGCGCCTGCCCAAAGGATTCGCGTGGGACAATATGGTCCAGAGCTTGAATAATCTCGATCACGCGTATCTTCTGTATGATCCACATGACGACGATGACCATCACGTCAAGGCAATTTTAGAGGTTTCTCCATCTGTAACTCTGATAAAAATACCTTTCGGCGGTCACCCTGTGAGCACAGTACTTGCTGTCAACGGAAATATTTTCAAACTAATTGCCGATATTGCCCATGATCGGTTCAATCCAAAGATTTTTCGCTCAATAATTAGAGAAAGCCAAAGGCAATCACCGCGCTACTTCGAGACATTGGCGAAGAAGCAACCCCGAATACGCGATGAATTAAGAGTCCGCCTCCTCGAAAAGGGCCTCCAATTTCAACATTCCGCAACTCCCAGCTACCTCAAAAAGCTCATCCCCCCCTTAATTCGACAAGGTCGAGTTAGGGAGGCAAAGGATTATGCCGACTTGGCCGTGATTGCTGGCGCAGCCCGTGCAGACGTGGACAAATTACTATTATAGACCCCCCATACCATACATGAAATTATAGGATTTAATCCAGTAATATTATCAAAATTATCAATTAATGGGCATTTCGCCATGACACTTGTGTCTTCCAAATTCGTCCATAAAGGAAATTAGTTATCAATTTCCGAAATGGACAAGGCAATGTATTCAAGGATTCGACTTCTATTCAGACTTCAGAATTGAAGGCACACGATCTCTGTGGCCGCTGCTTACAAACCGGCCTGTGACGTGCCCCCCCCCTGAAACTCGTCCAGAAATAACTAGAGTTCGCCACAGGATTGAGGGTCCCCCCGGAATCTCCCCCAGTCTGAAGGTGAGCATCCGGGCGTCATCCAGCCCAGGGATGTGTGAGGACGGCTCTCGTTGTAGTGCCGTCGCCACGCCTCGATCTTGGCCCTGGCGTCGGCCAGAGACAAGAACCAATGGGTGTTCAGGCATTCGTCTCGGAGACGCCCGTTAAAGCTTTCGACGAAGGCGTTTTCGGTAGGTTTGCCCGGCCTGGAGAAGTCCAGGGTCACCCCGTTCTCGTAGGCCCAGCGATCAAGCGCCCTGGAGATGAACTCGGGGCCTTTGTCGACGCGGATGGTCCTGGGCGCGCCGCGGATTTCGGCGATCCTCTTCATGGCCTCAACGACCTGTTCACCTCGAATGCCTTGGTCGACATCGATCGCCAGGGCCTCGCGGGTGAAAGCATCGACTACGGTCAGCGCCCGCAGGCGCCGGCCGTCGAACAGCGCGTCCGATACAAAGTCCATCGACCAAAGTTGGTTAGGCGCTCCAGGCCCCGGCTGCCGCTCGCGCCTGGCGGCGGTGACGTGTCGGCGAGGCCGTTGGAGCCGAAGACTGAGGCCGTCCTCCCGACAAAGCCGATGGACGCGCTTGTGGTTCACCGGCCACCCCTCGCGGCGCAGCAGAATGTAGTGTTGGAAATAGCCGTACCGCATCCGGGTCCAAGCGAGGTCCCGGATGCGCCTGATCACAGGCGTCTGATCGGCCTTGATCGACTGATAGCGCACAGAAGACCGGTCGAACGCCAGGGCGGCGCAGACGCGCCGCTCGCTGACCCCATGGGTCGATTTCACATACCGCACGATCTCGCGCCGCCGACCGGGCCTCAGACTTTTTTTGACAGCACCTCCTGAAGGATATGCTTGTCCAGGCTGAGATCCGCCACAAGCTGCTTGAGCTTACGGTTCTCCTCCTCGAGCTGTTTAAGCCGCCGCAGTTCGCTTACGCCCAGGCCGCCATACTTCTGCTTCCAACGGTAGAACGTCTGCTCCGATATCCCCATCCGGCGGATTACCTCCGCCACCGGCGTACCGGTCTCCGCCTGCTTCAAGGCGAAGGACATCTGCTCCTCGGTAAACTTGCTCTTCTTCACGGCCTGCTCCTTCCTCGCGGGGGTCACATTGCCGGAAAACTCACATTTTGCCTGGAGTAGAATAACGGGGAGGCGTCACCTGCAGTGCCTCTGGGAACTCCGCCTATCTGCCGGAGACCATAAATCAGAGAGTCGCCAAGGCTCATGGCGATAAGACCGGACTCTATCCAAGATTGACCTTCGCGATGAAGGGCCTGTTCGGCACAGGGACATACTTCAGAGTTGGTCCAAAATGCCGTCCTGTTTGACCAGGGTGCCGATTGACGCCTGCGCTTCAAAGAGTGGCATGGCGGCAGTCAATAGGGGAGGCCGTCGGCCGGTCAGCATTCTTTCCTTCCCACGCCTGGCTGGTGAATCATCTGCGTTAAACCTGCTATGGACGATCAGCCATCCTAGGATGGTGCTGTAGTTTCACACTTTCTGCGGGGCCTAACAGACGGGCAATGTCACCAATGCTCTCTCGATCGATCCGACACCCTGAACGCCACCTCGTCGCTCGGATCGGTTGGCTTCGCGCAGCCGTCCTGGGGGCCAATGATGGCCTAGTCTCCACCGCCAGCCTGATCGTCGGGGTCGCGGCGGCCAATTCCGGAAAGGGCGGCATCCTGATCGCCGGGGTCGCTGGCCTGGTGGCCGGCGCCATGTCGATGGCGGCAGGCGAATATGTTTCGGTCAGTTCCCAGTCAGACACGGAAAAGGCGGATCTGGCGCGGGAGACTGCGGAACTGGCGGCAGACCCTGACGCTGAGACGCGGGAGCTGGCGGCCATCTATGTCGCCCGGGGGGTCGAGGCGGAGCTGGCAGCGCAGGTGGCGACTCAACTGATGGCCAGAGATGCCCTCGGGGCTCACGCCCGTGATGAGTTGGGCATTTCGGAGTTCACGACAGCCCGGCCGATCCAGGCCGCCTTCACCTCCGCCGCGACCTTTTCCGTCGGAGCCGCCCTGCCCCTGATCATTGTCTTGTTGGCCCCCCTGTCCGGTCTGCCCTACTGGGTGTCAGGCTCCGCCCTCGCCGGACTCATGCTGCTCGGGGGATTGGGCGCCAGGGCCGGGGGCGCGCCTGTGGCCCGGTCCGTGATGAGGGTCGCCTTCTGGGGCGCCTTCGCAATGGGCCTCACAGCCGGTATCGGCAAGTTGTTCGGGGCGGTCGTCTAGAGCATGCTCCGATAAGCGTAAAGCGGTTATCGGATCGAATAATTCCATACCTCTCTGAATAAGAACATGTTTCTCCGTTATGATCAGTTCGATCACAACGAAACAGGCCCTAGCATCGCCAGTCCGTTCAGATCGGACTTCAGCACCGTGGAGGCTCCCATCTTCAAGACCGTCGCATTCGATCTGGATGGAACATTGGCCGATACCGGACCCGATCTGGCCGCCGCGCTCAACTGCGCCCTCGCCTATCTTGATCGCCCGCCCCAAGCGCTGGAGATCGTCCGCGCCATGATTGGCCATGGCACCCGCGCGCTGTTGCAGCGAGGCCTGACGGCAACCGGCGACTGCTCCGAGGCCCTGATCGACACCGCCTATCCGGTCCTGATGCGATTCTACGAAGACCATATCTGCGACCTGACCCGGCCCTATCCCGGACTGGAGAAGGCGCTGGACCAACTGTCCGGGGCCGGCGTCGCCTTGGCGATCTGCACCAACAAGCCACTTTATCTGACCAAGGCCCTGATCGGCGCCCTGGGCTGGAGCGGTCGGTTCGCTTCCGTCGTCGGGGGGGATAGTCTGGCGGTCAGCAAGCCTGATCCCGCCCCGCTGATTGAGGCCATCTCCCGGGCGTCAGGCGGGCCAGCGGCCTTCGTGGGCGATTCCATCGTCGACGTCCTGACTGCCCAGGCTGCAAGGATCCCCTGTATCGCCGTCAGTTTCGGGTTCGCGGACCGGCCGGTCGGGGAACTTGGGGCAGATCTCGTGATCGACCACTATGACTCGCTCCTGCCCGGTTTGGGTGGGCTTTTCTCTTCCGGCGAGCCAGTCCTGACCTGTTAGCCGCCCCGGATCGGGATCGGGCTGAAGATCCTTTTACAGCGAGGCCTTCAGACCACCTGCAGGGATTTCAGCACAGGGAGTTCCTCCTGCTGAAACCGGAGCGCCCGCTGGCGCATTTCGGCCTGCTCGGATCCAGTCCCGGGAGCGAGACCCTGGACCATGGCTTCCGGGGCCTGGCCATTGACGATGGCCGCCAGGAAGACCTGCTCGGAAGGCGGCAGCGGAACTCCGCATCCGGTTACAGGAGAAGCCAGGGCCGCCACAGGTCGCCCAGCAAGGGCCGATCGAAGAGCGGCATGATTGAATCGATCCGTAGCGACCCTGCGCCGGGCGTCTCCGTCCGAGGACAGGGCCGGGTGAACATAGTCCAGAGCGCAAAGGACCCCCACGGCCTGTTCGAGATGCCGTCGCTCCAGAGCGACGAGACCAGACCTGGATGACAGGGCCTCCAGGATCTCCGGCCCGTCGACCAGGGCGTCCAGCACCGCATCAAAGACCTTGGGGGTGAGGTCGAATTCCCCGCCTGGGGCTTTGAACTTCAAGGGACAATTGCTGCGTGGCCGCGCCAGGGCGAAGCGTCTCCGGGCGAACCAGGCCGAGATATCGGTAGAGGCCAGACCAGGGACTCGCCGGCCATAGAGATCCCGCCTGAAGCGGCGGTCGAGCAGGAAATCCCGGACGACCTGAGACGCTGAAGGCGCGCCGGGTAGATTCAGCATGGCCTGTTGGCCCGGTGTGAGGTTGAACTGATCGAATCCATCCATCAGCCGCGCAGACGCCAGGAAGCTCAGCTTGGCCGGCAACAGTGCATCAGCCACCTCGTCCTGATAGAAAAGCCCCCACTGGTCATTGAGATACTCATGGGCCAGATAGGCGCGGTCCTGCTTGGCCAGATGGTCGAGTATCGCTCCCACATGGGGCGCCCCGGTAAAGAAGCCCGCCCCCGCGTCCCGCATGGCCCTGGCGTAGCTGAAAGCCTGTTCGACCCGGGCCTCTGCCGGCGCCGCCATGTTGGTCACGCCCAACTTCAATAGCCGACGCAGGGGGGCTACCCGGGACCAGCCCGGCAGACAGTTGTAGCTGATGAAGACCAGTCCGCCCGCCTTCAGCCTTCGCCGGATCAGTTCGATGATGTAGTGGCGATTTTCCGGGCTGACCCAGGACCAGATCCCATGCAGTGCGATGATGTCAAAGTCCGGCATCTCAGTTTCGGCAAGCTCTTCGAAACTCGCTTCCAGGAAGATGACATTGTCGATTGAGGCGGCTTGGGCGGTGGCCCGGGCATTGGCGATATGGGCCGGATTGAAGTCGTTGGCCCAGAACTGGCCTTGCGGATTGGCGGCTGCCAGCAAAGCGGACGAAAAGCCGTTGCCGCAGCCCAACTCCAGATAGGTAAAGGGCTGGTCCGGATCGAGGACCTTTCGGCCGGCCAGACTGGCCGCCATCGCCAGATTGAGGGGCGCCAGATCCGGATAATAGCCGTGGGTGTACTCCACGTCGACGACATAGCCGCCCGTCCATGACTCATCGGCCAAGGGGTGTCTCCCGCCAGGCGGCGCCAAAGGAAATCAGTGGGACGCCAGCCCTATTGCTGGCCGCTCTGAATGAGCTTGATCGCGCTGTCCGGAAGATCGAACAGGCGATCAAAGTCTCTGTTTGAAGGTTCCGGCGCGCGACACCAAAACACGACCAAACGTCTTCAACGCCGTCGATGACGGCGAATGATCCGGCTGGCCCGAGGCGGTCCTGCATTCTGGAGACCTGCAACCGTTTTGACCTCCAGTTTGGCCTGCCACGGTTCAGGGCGATCAGGCCTGAACGTGTCGCAGGACACGGACAAGAGCCCTATTCCCACTCGATGGTCCCGGGCGGTTTGCTGGTGACGTCATAGACCACCCGGTTTACACCCCGGACCTCGTTGATGATCCGCGTGGCGGTGCGGCCAAGCACTTCCCAGGGAAACTCGAAAAAATCGGCTGTCATGCCGTCCGTAGAGGTTACAGCGCGCAGGGCCAGGACATTCTCGTAGGTGCGGGCGTCGCCCATGACCCCCACAGTCTTGACTGGCAACAGCACGGCGAAAGCCTGCCAGATCTGGTCGTAAAGCCCGGCCTTTCGGATTTCATCCAGATAGATGGCGTCCGCCTGCTGAAGGACTGTCACCTTCTCGGGTGTGATTTCGCCGGGTATGCGGATGGCAAGGCCTGGCCCCGGAAACGGATGGCGGCCGACAAAATCGGGGTGCAGTCCCAGTTCGACGCCCAGGACGCGGACCTCGTCCTTGAACAGCTCACGCAACGGCTCCACCAGCTTCAGCTTCATATAATCGGGCAGGCCCCCGACATTGTGGTGGCTCTTGATGACGGCGCTCGGGCCGCCACGGGCCGAAACGCTCTCGACCACATCCGGATAGAGGGTGCCCTGGGCGAGAAACTGGGCGCCATCCACCTTGGCGGCTTCCCGGTCGAAGACCTCGATGAAAAGTCGGCCGATCGTCTTTCGCTTGGTCTCGGGGTCGGAAACCCCGGCCAGGGCCCCCAGGAAATCCGCTGAGGCGTCAACATGAACCAGCGGAATATTGTAGTGGTTCTTGAACAGGCTGACGACCTGCTCGCTTTCGCCCGACCGCATCAGGCCGGTGTCGACATAGACGCAGGTCAGCTGGTCGCCGATCGCCTCATGAATCAGAACCGCGGCGACTGAGCTGTCGACACCGCCCGACAGGCCGCAGATGACCCGGGCGTCGCCGACCTGCGCCCGGATACGGGCGATGGCTTCGTCCTTGAAGGCCGCCATGGTCCAGTCGCCGGACAGGCCTGCGATCCGGTGGGTAAAATTGCGGATCAGGGTTGCGCCCCTGGGCGTATGGGCGACTTCAGGATGGAACTGAACGCCGTAGAAGCGGCGGGCAGGGTCAGCAATGACCGCAAATGGCGACCCCGGCGAGGTCGCCAGGACGTCGAACCCGGGCGGAATGGCGGTAATCTTGTCACCATGGCTCATCCAGACGGTTTCGCGGTCACCGATCTGGCCTAGCCCCTCGAGCAGATCATTCGTCTGGCGGATCTCGATCTCGGCCCGGCCAAACTCGCGAGTGTGGCCGCTTTCGACCGTCCCGCCCAGCTGGGCGCACATCGTCATTTCGCCGTAGCAGATGCCCAGGACCGGCACCCCCAGCTCGAACAGCCTCGGCAGGGCGCGGGGCGTCTCGTCCTCATGCGCGCTGGCTGGACCTCCCGACAGGATCACCGCCGCCGGGGCGAAGCTGTCCAGGATGGCCTCGATCTTGTCGTAGGGATGAATTTCGCAATAGACGCCGCTCTCCCGCACCCGGCGCGCAATCAGCTGGGTCACCTGGCTGCCGAAATCGACAATGAGAACGGACTGGTGCGTGGTCATGGCTTACGATCCAGAAGGGCGACGAAGAAGCCGTCCGTGCCGGCTGTCCTGGGGGTGAGGCGCAGGAATCCCTGCGGTGTGAGAAATGACGAAAACATCTCGATCTTCCGAACCTTGAATTCCGGCGCGCGGCCGACAAAGGCGGCGATCTGGTCTTCGTTCTCCTCGGCGAAAAACGAGCATGTCACATAGATCAGACGCCCGCCTGGCCGGACGAAAACACTCGCCTGATCAAGCACCTTGCGCTGTTCGTTCAGGCGCCGCTGAAGGGCGTCCGGGGTCAGGCGCCACTTGGCGTCGGGATGGCGGCGCCAGGTGCCGGATCCTGAACAGGGGGCATCCACGAACACCAGGTCCAACTCGCCTTCAAGGCCCTTCAGCGGCTCCTTGTTGAGGGGCGTCCGCAGTTCCAGGTTGCTCACCCCGGCCCGGGTCGCCCGGGGAATGATGTCGGTCATCCGCCGAGCGTCGCTGTCATAAGCATACAGACGGCCGGTGTTTCCCATGGCCGCCGCCAGCGCCAGGGTCTTGCCGCCGCCGCCGGCGCAGTAGTCCAGAACCGACTGGTTGCGGATATCCCCGGCGCAGGCCGCCGCCATCTGGCTCCCCAGGTCCTGGACCTCGAACCAGCCCATGGCGAACGACGGGTGAATCTCGACGGAGGCGGCACGTTCCGCCGCAGCCGGCGCCGGCACCCGAAGGGCATCAGGCAATTGGCCAGCAGGCTCAGCTCCCATGCCTTCCAGCGCTTTCAGAACGTCGAAGGCGTCGCTTTTCAGCCGATTGACCCGCAGGTCCACCGGCGCCCGCTGGGCAAACGCAATGCCCTCTTCGATCCGGTGCTGACCATAGGTGCGCGCCATGCTGGCATCGATCCAGTCGGGATAGTCACCCTGGACGTCCGCCTTTGCGCCCTTCAGGCTGGCCGGGGCCGACAGGGCTGAGGCCTCTCTCTCCGAAAGGGGCGCTGGCCCGTGGGGGTCCTCGCAGGCCGCGGCAATGCGCTCCATATCCCAGTCCCAGACCCAGCGAAGCGCCGCGAGACACCGGCTGCGATTGCTTTCGGCGCCCATCATGTGGGCAAGCGACCGGCTGCGACGCAACACGTCCAGCGCTAGGCCCGAGACAAAGGCTCGGTCCTTGGAACCGGCGTATCGGGCGCCGTCGCTCCAGGTCTTCAGGGCCTGACGGATGGGCTTGTGGCGCGTGTCGATGTCATCCAGAACCTGGATGGCCGCCGCGATGCGTCCGCCGTCTCTCACAATATCACCGCTAGTTGGAGCCCTGGTAGTTGGGGGCCTCCCTTGTGATCATCACGTCATGGACGTGGCTTTCACGCAGGCCGGCATTGGTTATCCGGATGAACCGGGCCCGTTGCTGAAGCTGGCCGATGTCCGGCGCTCCGACATAGCCCATGGCCGCCCGGAGCCCCCCCACCAGCTGGTGGATGACCGGCGCGATCGCGCCCTTGTAAGGGGTCTGGCCCTCGATGCCTTCCGGCACAAGCTTGTGGGAGTCGCTCACGTCCTTCTGGAAGTAACGATCGGCTGACCCCTGGGCCATGGCGCCCAGAGACCCCATGCCCCGATAGCTCTTGTAGGAGCGCCCCTGATAGAGGAACACCTCGCCCGGGCTTTCATCCGTGCCGGCAAACATCGATCCCATCATGGCCGTCGAGGCGCCAACCGCGATGGCCTTGGCCAGATCGCCCGACGACTTTATACCGCCGTCAGCAACCACCGGAACATCGCTGTCGCGTGCGGCGCGGGCTGCATCCTCGATAGCGGTCAATTGGGGAACCCCGACCCCCGCGACGATGCGCGTGGTGCAGATCGAGCCAGGCCCGATGCCGACCTTGACCGCGTCAGCGCCCGCATCGATCAGCGCCCTTGCGCCATCATAGGTTGCCACATTGCCGGCGATGATCTGGACACGGTTGGTCTCGCGCTTCAGCCGGGCGACGGCCTGACTGACCTGAACAGAATGGCCATGGGCGGTGTCAATGACAATGACATCCACTCCGGCCTCGACCAGGGCAAGGGATCGTTCAAAGCCTGCGTCACCGACGGTGGAGGCGGCGCCGACCCGCAGGCGCCCCTTTTCGTCCTTGGCGGCCAGGGGATGGGCTTGGGCCTTCTCCATGTCCTTGACGGTGATCAGGCCAACAGCCCGGCCCTGTTCATCGACCACGATCAGCCGCTCGATCTTGTGCTGGCGGAGAAGGTTGCGGGCTTCAGCCTGCCCCATGCCTTCCGCCACAGTCACCAGGCCTGACCGGGTCATCAGGGCCGAAGCGGGCGTGGAGGCGTCGCTCTCGAACCGCATGTCACGGTTGGTCAAGATGCCGACCAGCTTGCCGGTGCCTGGCTCGACCACCGGAAAGCCGGAAATCTTGCGCTGAGCCTTGATCTGCAGAATTTCGGCCAGGGTGGTGGACGGGTTGATGGTCAGCGGGTTGATGACCATGCCGCTTTCGTAGCGTTTGACCTCCCGGACATGATCGGCCTGCTCTTCGATGGTCAGGTTGCGGTGCAGGATTCCCATGCCGCCAGCCTGGGCCATGGCAATGGCCAGGCGGCTTTCTGTCACCGTGTCCATGGCAGCCGAAACCAGCGGGATATTAAGCCCGATTTCCCGCGTCAGTCTTGTTTCGGTTGAAACCTGGGTGGGCATCACTTCTGACGCGCCGGGTTCAAGCAAAACATCGTCGAAGGTGAGGCCTTCGCGAATCTCCATGAGACTCTCCGTTTTGCGAGCGCGGTATCGTCGAGCGGGCTCTGGAAGTCAACGGGCTGTATTGCGATCGCACCGGACGCCCCCGCGTCTGCGGCGCCCCGCCTGATGCCGGGGGATCGGGGACCTAGCCCTTGAAACCCGTCGCCACCAGAAAGACCTCGGAACTGTCCGCCCGGCTGGCCTTGGGCTTGATGTGCTGAACCTTCTGGAAATGCAGCTTCAGCTCGGCGATCACAGCGGCGGTTTCCCCCCCCTGGAACGCCTTGGCGACAAAAGCGCCGCCCGGCTTAAGGACGGACACGGCGAAGGTCACCGCAAGTTCGATCAGGCCGACGATCCGGATATGGTCGGTTTCACGGTGCCCCACGGTGTTGGGCGCCATGTCCGAAAGAACGATGTCCGGGGCGCCGCCCAGCCGCTCGATCAGCAGGGGCCCGCAGGCGGGGTCCGTGAAATCCATCTGTATCATCTCGGCCGGGTCCAGCGGATCGACCGGCAGCAGGTCCACGCCCACTACCCGGCCGGCGCCCCGTTCAAGAGCGATCTGGATCCAGCCACCGGGCGCGCAGCCCAGGTCCACGATCCGGCATCCGCGCTTGATTAGCTTCATGCGATCGTCGATTTCCGACAGCTTGAAGGCGGCACGGCTCCGGTAGCCCTTGGCGCGGGCCTCCGCCGAAAACGGATCATTGATCTGCCGCTCCAGCCAGGCCTGCTGGGAAGGTGTTCGACGATAGGCCGTTTTCAGCCGGGCGGGCTTGTGGCGCCCGGCGTCCAGCCCTGCGGTCGGCAGGCGCACCATACGGCGGCGGGGTGGTTCTTCATCGGTCATGTGGCCGCTTCTACAGGCCTGCGGCCCCGACCGCCACGTCGGCGGCGCCGAGGTTTCTGTTCACTCATCAGACTCAGCAGGATGCCCTCCCGCAGCCCCCTGTCGGCGACCCTGACCCTGGAGCAGGGCCAAAGCTCCTGCACGGCCTGGAGGATCGCAGCCCCCGCCAAAACCAGATCGGCGCGGTCAGGTCCGATACAGGCCTGGGCGGCCCGCTCTGCAGGCGTCCATCGGATCAGGCGCTCGGCAGCCGCCTCGCACTGGGCGCGGTCCATCCACATGCCGTCCACCCGGTTACGATCATAGCGAGGCAGATTGAGATGAAGTCCGGCCAGGCTGGTAATTGCGCCCGACGTACCGACCATATGGGCGCGGTCGGCGTCGAAAAGCGACCTCATCCCATCTGCATGGCCAAAAGCGGCGATGGGCCCCTTGACGCTCTCGACCATGGCCCTGAACCAGGCCTGGGGGGCCGCCAGGTCCTCTGGAAATCGCTCGGCGAGGGTCACCACCCCGATCGGCACCGACAGCCAGGCCCGGATCGGCAATCTCCAGGGCGCGAACTCCCTGGGGCCGGAATCTAGGCCCTGGCCTTTCAGGTCGACCCAGGACAGTTCGGTCGAGCCGCCGCCGACATCCACGACGAGAGCAGCGTCGGACCGGCGATCCAGCAGATTGACGCAACCTGCCACGGAGAGATGGGCTTCCTCCTTTGGAGTAATGATCTGCAGCCGCAGGCCCGTTTCCTTGGCTACCCGCTCGATGAAGGCCGGTCCGTTGTCGGCGCCCCGGCAGGCCTGGGTTGCAATCGCCCTGAACCTGACGCACCGCCGCCGGCGAACCTTCTCGGCGCAAACCGACAGGGCGGCCAGCGCCCGCTCCATGGCTGCTTCTGACAACCTGCCGGTCTGGCTCAAGCCTTCGCCCAGCCGGACGATCCGGGAATAGGCCTCGACAACGCGGAATCCGCCGGGCGTCGGAGTCGCCACCAGCAGGCGGCAGTTATTTGTTCCCAGGTCGAGCGCCGCATAGCACGGCTGCCCGCCTGCTCCGCGGCCCTCCTCCAGGGGAAGGGCCCGCGCGCTTGGCGCCTCCGACATGGTTGTCACCTGTCTGCGCAGACACCGAGGATCGACGCCTGATTTCGCCATGACCTTAGACGAGCGCCTCGCCGGTCGAAAGGGGCGGGCTTGCCTGACCTGACATGATCGCTACGTTCAGGTTTCAGTCAGGCGGGAGGTGTATGCTGTGGCCATCATGAACACTCGACTCGCCAAATTTGCGATCGGTCAGGTCGTACGCCACCGGATTTTCCCGTTTCGCGGGGTTATCTTCGATGTCGATCCGCTGTTCAACAACACGGAAGAATGGTGGAATTCGATCCCGGAGGCCATACGTCCGCGCAAGGACCAGCCCTTCTATCACCTGCTGGCCGAAAACGACCAGAACACCTACGTTGCCTATGTGTCTGAGCAGAACCTGTTGCCTGACGACACGGGCGAGCCTGTCGGGCATCCTCACACGGCCCTGATTTTCGACGGCTTCCAGGACGGCCACTACAACATGCGGCCCAGAGTGGCGCATTAGTTCGAAACGGATCGACTTGCCGCTCCAACAAGCCAAAACTGTCCAATCGAGCCGCTGAACAGCCGCGATCGGACGTAGCGCGCAAGGAATAGTCTTGCTGTAAGAAGCCTTGGTTATGTCCCCATTCCAGTGCAGAACAACGTTATGGACCGGAATTTGTAACAATGCGCCTATTGCTCCATGTCGGACACGCCAAGACTGGTACGTCTTCGATCCAGGGCTCGCTCGCTGCCGCACGCGGGCCCTTATTAGAAGCCGGGGTGCTTTACCCCATGCCCCCAAGCTTTCTTCCGAACTCAACCAATCACAACAGCCTGGCCACCGGCTTCGGAAGCGAGGATCGCCTCCTCCGCGGCCTAAAGAACAAAATCCAAGGATCAACACTGACGACCGCAGGTATATTTAAGAGTTATTGCCAAGAAATAATTAGTCAGATTGAAAGATCGAATCCCCACATAACAATAATTTCTGGAGAGGCGTTATTTAAAATATTAGATATTCCAGAATCTGAGCCATTTGTGAATTTTATTAAATTACTCTCTAGCGATATTTCCGTATCAATTTACACCAGAAGACCATCGGATTATTATCTTTCATCAATGCAGCAAAAATTGAAGGCATCTCAATTTATCCGCACACCGCGCCCGTTGAGAATTCGAGACCGTATCGAGAGCTTTCAACGCGTCTTCGGAAAATCAGTCTCTCTTCGCCTATATGACAGAGACCAACTCAAAAATAATGATGTTGTCTCAGATTTCTTACAGCACAATTTGCCCGAAGTTGCAAATAAAGAGGACTTGGTACCAACACTTCACAGCAACGAAGGTATTAGCGCTGAAGGAATGTCAGTATTGCAATCCTTTAGACAGTATAATTTTTCTGAATCGGAGGGAGTGTTTAATAAGCATACAAACTTGCTGATTGAGACGATTCGTAATATTTCTATTAATAACAACTTGGCGACTCGGGCAAAACTTATAAACGAGATTAGAGATTTTGTAGATTATAGTACAGTAGATCTAATTTGGATCCGAGATGAGTTTGGAATAGAAATCCCCAATATAGACTACAGAAAAATATCACCAAAAAGAAGAGGGCCTCCAATTGAAGGAATCCGGGTGAACGATATTTGTCAAGTCAACAATCTCGAACTAGCAAAACTCAACACACTTTTATTTAGTACTGCAATTGGGTTGACAATCTCATCCAAGGGCAAGCTGAGCGCCAAGAAGGTCGCGCGGAAAAACGCCGGCACATCCTTCTTGAACTCGGCCATCTAAGTTCTAAAGCACCCAGGCGCCTGTCAGGCTGGTTACGTCGCCGGTGAACAGAATGGACAGGTCGGCCAGACTGTCACCGTCGGTATCGGCCTGCAGCAGGCTCTGACCTTCGTTGAAAATGACCGTGTACTGACCCGCGACGCCAGTCAGGCTGGCGGCAAAGACAAAGGCCTGGTTGCCGTCGAGGCCTTCATTGGCGTCGATCGCCGACAGATCGAGGATGTCTCCCGCCAGCATGTCGGAGATCAGATCACGGGCGCCATCTGTCGAGTCCGTGATGGAAAGGAAGACGAAGCGATCCTTTCCGCCCCCACCGATTAGCAGATCGGCTCCGCCGCCGCCGGTCAGGCGATCCTTGCCGCCGCCGCCATTGAGCTCATTGGCGCTGACATTTCCGATCAGTTCATCGCTGAACGCCGATCCGACCAGGTTCTCGATTCCGCTGAGCCTGTCCGCCCCATCGGCCCCGCTGCTGAGTCCGGTCAGCAGGTTGACGATCACCTTGCCCTGGGCTTCGGCATAGGAGGCCGTGTCGATACCGCCCCCGCCGATCAGGGTGTCATCGCCCTTGCCGCCTGACAGCCAGTCATCGCCCGAACCGCTACCGATGGCGTTCTCCAGGTCGCTCGCCACGGATGGCAGGGCGTAGGAGTCGCCGGCCAGGATGTCGTTGCTGGCTCCGCCATAAAGCCTGTCCGACCCGGCCGAACCAATGAGGCGGTCGGCGCCATTATTGCCGCGCAGGATATTGGCGGCCTGGTTGCCCAGGATACTGTCATCCCCCGAACCGCCTGTGGCGTTCTCGATCAGGGACCTGAGGTCGCCTTCGAACAGTCGGGCATTGGCGACGTTGCCGACCGCAGGCGCATCCCCGCCTGAATAGGCCAGATGATTGGCGAGCTGGACGCTGGAGAAGGTGGAAAAGGCTCCCGGCTCCAGATTGACGTTCAGATTCGAGCTGTAGTTGGACAGGTCGTAGGTATCGATCCCGTCGCCATCCCACAGGGTCATGAGGATCTTGTTGGCGGTGGGCGCCCCCTGGGCCACGCCGTCGATGGACATTTCGCCGGTCTGAGGATTCCAGCGATAGAGCGTGTCGCCACCGCGGGTCGTGAAGTTGGCCCCATAGAGATGCTGAAGCGCAGCGATGTCGTCCTGCATGTAGGTCTGTGGCTGGTTGCGCCCCTCGCCCGCAAACTCCAGAGATCCCGGAGCGGGCCGATAGGTCATGAGCGACCAGGACTGGCCATCGCGGGCCGAGGGCAGAGCCGCACTGCCATACCGCGGACCACCGCCGGCGGGGGCGTCGAGATAGCCGGTCAGATCGACGGCAGTGTAGTCCTGATGCCCGTGCTTCAGGCCCAGGGCGTGACCCAGTTCATGCATAATCGTGGCCTGGCCCCAGTTGCCAGGCGCAGGCGTGTCATAGAAGGGCTGGCCAGTCCGTCCGAACCAGATATCGCCCGATTGCAGGGAACTGGATGGGAAGTTGGCATAGGCCGATCCGACCGCATCAAGGTCGGTCTGGCTGAAGCGGAAGTCGCCGTGAACGGTCTTGCTCTCGGTGACCTCGACAAAGGTCAGGTTGGTGTAACCGGACACCAGGGCGAAGGCGTAGCGCGCGGCCATTTGCTGGGCGTCGTTGAACCCGACATGTTCAGACGGTTCACCCTTCTTGCCGTAACCCTGGTCCTTGTAGAAGCCGCCGCTCGTGGGGAAGCTGAAGGTCAGGGTCGTCGGCGTCCATCGGGAACCGATCAGAACGGCGTCGGTATCGCGGTCCCCGGTAAACTCGTAGCGCTTGGTGGCCTCATTATAGGTCTGGTCAATCAATTCGGTGCGGCCGGCGCCCAAGGCCTCTTCACGCCGCGAGCTGGACGGATTCTGCGAGCAGACGCCGCACTGGCAGCCCGACCAAAGCGGCAGATCTCCGCCCGGGCCGGGAAGGTCCGAAGGCATGCGCATGTCATCGAGCGGCCCAATGACGCTGACGTCTTCCGGCCAGGAACCCGAGACTGGCCCGTAGGCCCTGAAAGCCGGAGCGGACGGGCCGGCAGCAGACAGATCCCCCCCGCCTATGGAGGGCAGATCGACTGTCGGCAGCTTGACCCATGACTCAGCCGGCTCAGCATGCCCCCATACACGGCCAACGCCTTCCGGCAGCCAGGACAGGACACTGCCTCCGTCCCTCGACTGCAGCGCTTCGTCCAGAAAGGAACCGCCAGCATTGAGCCGGGAGAAAGTTGTGGTCATGTCCTGCCCCTAGTGCCTGGATCATCCAGGCGCGCCGATCTTTCACAGAAACGGACAGGCCCGCAACCGTTCGTAAGATGACAGCTGATCAACCGGCCGGCCTGTTTGCCACCGCTTGCCAGGCCGCGCTCGCATGTGGCCTGCAGGCCCCGGACAAAGGACTGGCAGCGGCTCCTGATGACACCGCAGCAAGGTCGTTGCGTCGCCCGGGCCACGGGCCACCGGCCCCGGCCGCTTCGTATGGCTATGCCCCCTTGCGCCCATATGGAGAAACTTATCTGCCTAAATATGGACTAATACCGGCAAAATTTGGCCATTTTTTTCCGATTGGCACACCTACTATCTTCTTCATGGCCGTCAATGAACCCGCCTCACACCCGACCTTGGCGAGCCAGTCGGACTGGACCGTGGACCAGGGATGGACCGGCTATTCCGCAGCAGAGCATCAGGTCTGGGATCAACTTTACGACCGCCAGGCCAAGCTGCTGGCCGGACGCGCCTGCGACGCCTTTCTCGGCGGACTGAAGGCGCTGGACCTGCACCGGGGCGGCATTCCTGATTTCGACCGGATAAACAGGGAACTGACGCGCTTGACGGGATGGAGCGTCGTGGCCGTGCCTGGACTGGTTCCCGACGAAGTGTTCTTCGAACATCTGGCCAACCGGCGCTTTCCGGCCGGACGGTTCATCCGCAGGCCTGACCAGCTGGACTATCTTCAGGAGCCGGACATCTTCCATGATGTCTTCGGCCATGTGCCGATGCTGACTGATCCGGTCTTTGCAGACTATATGCAGGCCTATGGCGAAGGCGGTCGGCGGGCCCTGGGCCTTGGGCGACTGCACAATCTGGCCCGGCTCTATTGGTACACTGTCGAGTTTGGGCTTCTGGAAACACCGGCAGGCCTGCGCATCTATGGCGCCGGGATCGTTTCGTCCCGCAGCGAGACCCTGTTCGCCCTGGAAGACGCTTCGCCCAATCGCCTCGGCTTCGACCTGGTCCGACTGCTTCGCACCCCCTACCGGATTGATGATTTCCAGCAGACCTATTTCGTGATCCCGTCCCTGAAGGCCCTTCTGGACGCCACGCTGCAGGACTTCGGGCCGATCTATGCTGCAGTTGAGGGCTCGGCGGACATCCCGATCGAAACGGTGCTGGACAACGACCGGGTCTACAGTCGGGGCACCCAAGCCTATGCCCTGGCGCAACAGTCCCGGGCCTAGAGCCTGATCAGATATGTGTGAAGCCGCTATCGGATCGAAACATGCTCTAACCCTTTGAATCAGAGCCTATTTTTCCGATATGATCGGTTCGATCAAAACGGAACAGGCTCTAGCGCTGGAAGGGATAGAAGTCCGTCCCCAGGTCCAGCAAGCGGGTCAACTCGTCCAGCGCCGTTCGAACCTCATCCAGCAGCGCCGGATCCGCCAGATCCCCGGGGGTCAGACGGTCGCGGTAGCGCCGCTCGGCCCAGGTTGTCAGCCTGTCCTGGAGGCCCGGATCGAACCGCTGGGCCGGATTGGTCGCAGCCAGTTCTTCATCGGTCAGAACCACCCGCAATCTCAAACAGGCAGGGCCGCCGCCGTTACGCATGGATTGTCGGACATCGACATATTCGACCCGGCCGATCGGCCCGTTGGAAGCAATCAGACCCTGTACAGCACCATGGGCGCGGGGCGTTTCCGCTGTCTCCATCGGTGCGATCAGGGTCAGGCGATCTTCACCGGGCAGGCTGACCAGCATCGAGTTGAACAGATAGCTTGAGACAGCTTCGCCCAGCGGCAAGTCCGCCTCCGCGATCTCGACAAACTGCGGTTCGAACCCTTGGGCGGCAGCCCGGACACCCCGCTCCAGGGCAGCCCGGTCTTCGAAGGCGGCTTCATGGAAGAACAGGCTGGCTCCGGCCCCGACACAGACCACGTCATTGTGGAAGACACCCGCCTCGATGGCCCGCCGGGCCTGCCTGGCGAAGACCGCTCCTCTGGCGCCATGACGCCGTTGCACGGCCTCGAAGGCCTGAAGGGTCTGACGGGCCGGGAACCGACCGGACCAGGCCTCCCAGGCATCCCGGCCCCAGACGAACAGATTTACCCCCGGCGCGCCCTGTTCGGCGCAGAGCCGCACATGGTTGGCGGCGCCCTCATCGGCGAAATAGGGCTGGGCGTGTAGCGGATCATGAACCGCGAAACGCGAGGCATCCGGAAACAGCCGCCGAAGGGAGCGGGTGGTCTGCTCGCCCTCCAGGCTGCGATGCAGGTTGGTCAGCAGATTAGCCGGGGTGAAATGCACCCGGCCGTCGCCGCTGTCGGCGCTCGGCGTGACGGTGGCGGCGTTGGCGGCCCACATGGGGCTGGCGGAACAGGCGGTATTCAGCAGTTCGGGAGCCGCCCTGGCCGCGCCAGCCATGACCTCTGCGTCGCTCCTGCCAAAGCCGGCCCGGCGCAGGAAGCCGATATCGGGCCGCTCATGCGGCGGCAGAACAAACTGCGGCAGTCCCAGGTCGTGGAGCCGGCGCATCTTGGCCAGCCCTTCAAGCACCCCGGCGCGAGGGTTGCTGGCCTGGCCCTTGTGGATTTCACTGGCCAGGTTTCCCGGCGCCAGTCCGGCAAAGCTGTGGGTCGGCCCGACCAGCCCGTCGCAATTGGCTTCGACGGCCGGGATCAAGGTCGCAATCCCTTGATCTCGGCCAGGGTCGGAAGGACCTGGTCGGCTTCGAAACTCGCCATGGGCCAGGCGCAGTAGTCGGCTGCGTAATAGGCGCTCGGCCGGTGATTGCCGCTGTCGCCCAACCCGCCGAAGGGCGCCGTACCCGCCGCGCCGGTGGTCGGCCGGTTCCAGTTGGCCACCCCGGCCCGGATCCGCTTCTGGAACAGGTCCCAATGAGCAGCCTCATCGCTGATCAGGCCGGCGGAAAGGCCATATCGGGTGTCGTTGGCCATCTCGATCGCCTGATCCAGGCTCGACGCGCGCCGAACCTGCAGGATCGGCGCAAAGATCTCCTCGTCCGGGGTCGCCTCGTCGCCCAGATGGTAGATGCGCGGCGCAAACCAGGCGCCGCCCTCGGGCGACCGGGTCGCAACGGGCAAGGCGACGGCAGCGCCATACCGTGCGTCTGCGGCGCCCCGCGCCAGTTCAGCTGCTCGCGCGCTGATCAGCGGGCCCATGAAGGGCTCGTCAGCGCCATTCCATGGCCCGACCACCAGCCGGTCAGTCAGGGACACTAGCGCCTCCAGAACGGCATCGCCCGACGCCCCCGCCGGCAGGATCAGCCGACGGGCGCAGCTGCAGCGCTGGCCGGTGGTGATGAAGGCGGACTGGACCACAAGGGCCGCAGCCGCCCCGGCGTCTGCCGCGTCCCAGACGACCAGAGGGTTGTTACCGCCCAGTTCAAGGGCCAGGATGACATGGGGGCGATCTGCAAAATGCCGACGGAAGAAGGCGCCCGCCTGGGCTGACCCCGTGAACAGCAGTCCGTCGATATCCTGGTCGATCAGGGCCGCTCCGGTTTCCCGGCCGCCCTGAACCAGATTGAAGACACCGGCGGGCAGCCCGGCCTCGACCAGGGCCTCGGCCAGCAGCCGTCCGGCCAGGGGCGTCTCCTCAGAAGGCTTGTAGACCACGGTATCGCCCGCCAGCAGGGCAGGTACGATATGGCCGTTGGGCAGGTGGGCGGGGAAGTTGAAGGGCCCAAGCACGGCCATGACGCCATGCGGTCGGTGCCGCAGCACGGCCCGGCCAAAGGCCGTGTTGCTGACCTTTTCGCCGGTGCGCTCATCATAGGCCGCGATGGAGGCGTCGACCTTGGCGATCATGGAGCCCACCTCGGCTGTGGTCTCCCACAGAGCCTTGCCGGTTTCCCGGGACAGCGCTTCAGCCATGGCCGGTCGCCGGGCTTCCAGCACCTTCTGGTATCGGCGCAGCAGGGCGATCCGCGCCTCTCGCGGTTGGTCTGCCCAGCCCTGGAACGCCGCCCGCGCCGCCGTGACGGCAGCCACCACATCGCCAGCAGAGGCTGTGGCGCCCTGCCATACGGTCTCGTCTGTCGCCGGATCGCTTGAGGTCAGGGCAGGGCCCTGTCCGTGGCTCCAACTTCCATTGATGTAGAGTTCGCCGCTCATGCCTTCACCCTCAACGCTTCGCCTTCCCTGACCCGCAGGGCATCGGCCGCTTCGGCAGAAATCACCGCCCGCGTCCCGTCGATCATCACCGGGGTCCGAACGGCGCGGAATGCGCCGAGCGCCGCCGCCGAGACCAGGGCCTCCTCGCCATAGGCGTCCTCCCCGATGGAGACAGCCAGTCGCCGGGCCTCCTTCACGGTGCGGATGTCGTCGCGATGACAGCAGACCGTGGGCCCGGCGTCGAACAGGTCGATCAGGCCCTGAAACCTGAAGCCCTCACGCTCCAGCATCGCCCGGGCCGCCTCGCCCTCGCGGTGGACCTTTCCGATCACGCCCCGAGCCTCCAGCGGCAACAGACCGACATAGATTGGATGGCGCGGCGCCAGGTCCAGGATGAACTGTCCGTTGGTCGAGGCGCTCAACCGGTCCGCCTCGTCAAAGGCCAGGGGGAAGAAGCGACTGGCCACATGGTCCCAGAAGGGGCAACTGCCGTCCGGTTCGAAATAGCCCCGCAGTTCGGCCAGAACCATTTCGGCGAAACGCTGGGGTTCGATCCCGATCAGCATGTAGCGTGACTGGGCCAAAAGGCGCCCGGCGCCGCCCATCCGGCGCTCCGGCCGAAGAAACAGGGATCCGACTTCCGACCAGCCGGCGCATTCATTGACCATCACCAGAGCCTGATGATCGAATCGCAGATCAAGGGTCGGAGACGATTGGGCCAGGGTCACGACCCGGAAGGAAAAGTGCGGCCGCTTCAGCCCTACCCCGGCCTTGACGCCCGCGACCCCGATCACCGCGCCATCGGCCGTGTCCTCGAGCATCAGGGTGTACCAGGCTTCCGGCGCCGCCACCGTCTCGGCAAAACTGGCCTCGGAGAGGTCGAGCCGGGCCCTCAGGGTCGGCTCATCCTCGGGCAGGCTGGTGAACCCGCGGCCAGACAGAACCGCCAGTTCCATCAGGGAGTCAAAATCGGCAGGCCCTGCGGGACGGACAACTAGCATGTGGTCAACTCTTTCAGTCGGTTCGAAACCCTTCTCCCTTCCCGGGAAAAGGCGTCGGCCCAGCCGCCGGACGGGCGGTCGACCGTTGGGGAGACATCTGGCGATCGGACCGGAGACCCAGGACGGACGCTCCTCACGCGCTGGCCTCCATCATCGCTCGCAGGCCGACAGCATCGATCTCGCCACTGGCCATCTTGATCAGCATCAGGGCCGACAGCTGGGCCCGTTCGACGAAGCTTTCCGGCCAGGCGAACTCTGCGTCACTATGGATATCGCCGCCGCGCACGCCCAGCGTATCGACATTGGGCAGCCCGACAGCAAACAGGTTGTTGCCCTCGCAGACCCCGCCGGACGGCTTCCAGCCGATGTCCTGCCCCAGCAAGGCGCCCACGTTACGGACGGCGCCGAGCAGCGCGGTCTGCGCCCCGTTCAGGGGTTTGGCTGCCCGGGTCAGGCCGCCATGCAGGCTGACCGACAGTCCGTCCCCCTCGCCGCAGCGGCAGGCGCCGGCTATGGCGCCCTCAAGCCAGCGGGCGCCGTCTGCATCGGGGAAACGCACATTGAAGCGGGCCACGGCGATGTCCGGCACGACGTTCAAGGCAGAGCCGCCATCGATCCGCGCCACGTTGACGGTAACCCCGTCACGGGCGCCGTTCAGGGCGTCCAGCGCCCCCGCAATTCTGGCGGCGGCCGTGATGGCGTTTCGACCCTCATGAAAGGCGCGTCCGGCATGGGCTGAGCGGCCGGCCACCCGGACATGGAAATTGCCGCTGCCCTTGCGCGCCCCGGCCAGGGTGCCGTCCGCCAGGGCCGGCTCATAGGTCATGCCGACATGACCCAACCGGCCGATCCGGGCCAGAATCGGGGCTGAGGCCAGGGAGCCGATCTCCTCGTCCGGCGACAACAGGACGCGCCAGCCCACCGAACGGCAGGCCTCATAGCGCTCGAAGGCTTCCAGGGTCGCCAGCATGACCGAAATGCCGCCCTTCATGTCAGCGATCCCCGGGCCATTCAGCGCCCCGTCCTCACGGATCGTCACGGCCTGGAACGGACTGGCCGCCGGGAAGACCGTGTCATAGTGTCCCGTCAGAACCACCTGGACAGGCGCCTCGGGTCGCAGGCTGATCAGCAATGACGGCGTGTGGCGGTTGGCGGACTCCCGGCCGTCGGCTCCGATCTCGAACGAATCGGCCAGGGCGACCGATTCCAGCAAGGCCTCCGGCAGGGCCCGGCTCCAGACCTGGGCCAGAAGGTCGTGGGTAGTCTTGAGCCCGGCCAGATTGCGGCTGCCGCTATTGACGCCGCACCAGCTGACAGCCCGCGCGACCATATCCTCGCCGCGTTCGGCGATGGACTCCAGAACCACCCGCTCCTGGGCGTTGAGAATCATGGGCCACGCCCCCTCGGCTCAAGCTCGACAACAGACGCCATTGCCGCGGACTCCTCGAGGATCGAGCGTCGACGCGTGGCAACCTTTAACGGCCCCCGGAATGGCGCAAGACGGGAGTCGCAGAGTAAGCCCTGTTCTTAGCCGAGCCGGGCGGCCGGGAAAAGAGGGCGCGAGTCGCAGGTCAGGATCAGCGCTGGCAGCCTGTCACCACCAGACCGCCCCTTGATCGAATGCAGAACAGGAAAAGGCTGCTGTCACGTCCCCTCCCCGGAGCCGGAAAGGGGACGATTCAGCGTGATGGTCCCGTCAGTCAGGCTTGCCGCAGCGCCCGCCTGCCAGCTTGCGCAGCTCAAGTCGCTCCCGGGTCGAGCGCATCAGGACTTCACAGCGTCGGGCATCGGTCTTGAGCGATGGGTCCGCCATCAGATCCGTAATGACCTTTTCCGGCGTTTCGCCGCCGGGAATCATCCGGGCCCCGCCACCGGCGGGGCTGTCAAACACCATAAGGGCAGGAGCCGCCGGGACGTTGGTCCAGGCCTTCCATTCCGCCAGTGTTCCATCGGTTCCCCGACCCGGCGCACCAGTGGCCGCGAAGTTGGCCCAGTAGCTCATCATGGTGTCGGACAGGGCCAGCCGGCCAGGCGCATTGCCCTTGGTGAATGCCAGGGGGTCGAACCGGCCCAGCAGCTTGAAATGACCAAAGACAAAAGGAATCTCCATGCTGTGGGCTGCGCCCAGGAGCTGGCCCAGATCAGTGATCAGCAGGCTGCCCTCTTCGTCCCAGTCAAAACGGTAGGTCCAGACCGGGGCGTGGCCGCCTGCGGTCATGCGGCCGGCCGGACCGTCGACGGCGTCGGCGCGCCAGAGGCGGCTGGGATAGGCGCTCATGGCTTCATAGAGCGGCTTGTCCTTGGCCTGGGGGAAGACGCCCAGGATGAAGGTCGCAAGCTTGGGATCCAGAGCGTTGAACAGCTTCATCTCGTCGCGGTTGGATCCGGTGATCACCGGCACGGCGTTGAAGGCTGCCGGACTGTCCAGCCCCGACGAGAGGCCCGCGGCGGGGAGGACGACGCCATCGGCGATCACCCGGGGCGGATTATAGCCGGCGCGGGACGTGTCATAGGCCGCGAAGACGGCCTTCATCGAGGCCGCACGGAGCGCTGCGCCCGTGACGGCCTGGCCAGCGCCGACGATCCTGGCCGCGGCGGCGTTGCCGGAATCCTTGCTGGAGCCCGTCAATCCCTCAGCCTCGGCCAGAGGTGTCGAGCGGAAAGAGCCGGACTGGACGATGGCGCGATGGAACAGACCAGCGGCGCGGGGGCTGGCCAGAAGCGCGGCAACATTGTGCCCGCCGGCGCTTTCCCCGAAGACGGTCACCCGGCCGGGGTCGCCGCCGAAGGCGGCAATGTCCTGCCGGATCCATTCCAGCGCCCGGATATGATCCAGATTGCCGAAGTTCGCGGAAGCGTCATCCGTAGTCTCGGCGCCTGCCCGCAGCTGCTCCTGCGCCAGCCAGCCGAGCGGGCCCAGGCGATACTGGACCACAACGACCACCACCTTGTGTCGTGCCGCGAGCGCGGCCCCATCATACTGTTCGGCCCGACCCCAGGTATTGGAGCCACCGTGAATCCACATCATCACGGGCAGCTTGGCGTCGGCCGCTTCCTGCGCCGTCATCGGAGGGGCGTAGACATCGAGATAGAGGCAATCTTCCTGACCGACGATCTGGCCAATCTTCGACTTGTCCACCCCGTCCAGGGCGCTGAGAACCTGGGGACACCAGGGCGCCGGGGTCAGGGATGAGCGAACGCCAGTCCAGGGCTCGGGCGCGCGGGGAGCCCGCCAGCGAAGATCGCCCACCGGAGGCTTGGCGAAGGGGACAGAGCGCCAGACGTGCGCCTTGGCATCGGGCGCCTTGGCGCCCAGGGCTCCCTCTCCGGATGCAACATAGCCCACCAGCTGGCCGCTGGAGATGGTCCGGCTGGTGGCCTGATCGGCCACATACGAAATTTCGCCGGCCTCCGGCGCAGTCGCGCAGGCGGTGAGCAACAGGGCGGCGAGCGCCGCGGTGACGCGTATCATGTCTGGTTTCCCCCGGTTATCGTTGCCCGATGACATAGCGCGCGGAACCCGTTCGCCCAATGAGGATGTTTCAACGGTTCCCTACCTCCACGCCCCCTTGCCACCCCCTGCGGAAACCGGTCCAGTCTGTTGCAAAATCAGATCCTGCAGCGGAGCGAGACGATGAACGACCGGGTATCCATCACGCTGAATGATGGCGTCGCCGACGTGCGGATGGTCCGCATCGACAAGATGAACGCCCTGGACGACGCCATGTTCGAGGCCCTGATCGACGCCGGTCGCCAGCTCAGCGCAACGAAGGGGCTACGGGCCGTGGTTCTGTCGGGAGAAGGGCGCGGGTTCTGCGCCGGCCTCGACATGGGCAACTTCGGCAAGATGGCTTCTGGCGAGCGCAAAGGTGGATCTGGTCTGGTGGACACGCCGCGGACCACCAGCGGCGCCAACCGGGCCCAGAACGCAGCCATGGTCTGGCGGGACCTGCCCGTGCCGGTGATCGCCGCCATTCACGGGGTCGCCCTAGGCGGCGGCTTCCAGTTGGCGCTGGGGGCGGACATGCGGTTTGTCACGCCAGACGCAAGGATGGCCATCCTGGAAATCAAATGGGGCCTGGTGCCGGACATGTCCGGGGTGGCCCTGCTTCGCTCCCTGATCCGGGACGATCTGGCCCGCGAACTGACCTTCACCGGCCGGATTTTTACCGGCAATGAGGCCTTCGCCATGGGAATGGCGACCAGGGTCTGCGCTGACCCTCGCGCCGAGGCGCTCGGTGTCGCCGCGGAAATCGCCGGCAAGAACCCGGACGCCATCCGAGCCGGCAAGCGCCTTCTGAACCTGGCGGCCGATGCCGACCAGCATGCCATCCTGCTGGCGGAAAGCGTTGAACAGTCGGCCCTGATCGGCACGGCCAACCAGGTCGAGGCGGTCATGTCGAATATGCAGAAACGGGCTGCCGTCTACACCGATTGAATGGGGCTGCGGCCCCCGTAGCGTGTTAGCTTCCCTGCAGCGGATCCGCCGCCAGTCGAGCAGGGAGCACCGCCATGGCCAAGGGCCAGAAGAAAAGCAGCAAGGAAATCCGCAAGCCGAAACAGGCCAAGGCTGCGCCGACCGCGCTTGCCCCGTCGTTCCTGACCCCGCCCGCCATGCAAAAGAAAAAACCGACCCACTGATCGGCGCTGTCATGGCCAAGGAAACCGTGCATCTGGTCCAGGCCTATGTGGCCGGCAAGGGCCGCACGCCCCTCAGGGCGGAGCCCGCTGTCGGCTGCAAGACCGCCGAGGAGGCACGGCGCAAGGCCGAGCGCCTCGGGCCCCTTCGGCTGGGAGTCGTGGCCTATTCGGTATCAGCGGATGTCGAGATGGGCGACTACGACGACACCCCCGTGCTGTTGTTCAAGAGCGGCCAACTGCCGCCGCCCTTCGACGAACTCTAGAGTCTGTTCCGTTGTGATCGAACCGATCATATTGGAAAAACAGGCTCTGATTCAAAATGTTGGAGCATGTTTCGATCCGATAGCCGCTTCACACTTATCGGAACATACTCCAAGCGCTTCTCCGTCTCAGTAATCCCGCCGCCAGCGCACCGACAGCTTGGCGTCGCCCTGACCTGCGATGCGGGAGACGATCGACAGGTTGCGTCGAACCCGCCATTCGACCTGGGCCGCAGTACCTTCACGACCGCCGCCGATCAGTTCCAGATAGACATCGTCCGTCAGGTACTTCCCACCGGCGACCGTCATTCCGGCATCACCGCCGCCGCCAAAGGTCAGGCGATCCAGGCCAGCCAGGTTCCGCAGGCCGCCGATGACGTCAAAGCCCCCGCCCCCGGCCAGGGCCGCCAGGGCCGAGGCCAGCTGGGCAGCTTCAAGCGGCGAAAGCTGGGCAGCAGAGGCCCCAAACAGAATCCGGGACAGAACTTCGTCCTGAGGCAGGACAGGCGTCGAGCTGAGGGTGATTTCCGGTCGCGCTGCAGTTCCGCGAACCTCGACCTTGGCCGTCAGGCTGGGGTCTGAGCGGGTTGCGGTCAGATTAAGCCGGACCTTTCGAGGGTCGGTGGACAGCTGGATGTCGCCGGTCTCGTCGAACTCGAACCGCTTGCCGGCAAAGTCGTACTCTCCCCGCACGACCCGGGCTGTGCCGGAAAGCATTGGGTTGGCCGTGGTCCCGCCCACCACCGCATCCATGGACAGTTCGACATTCAGGCCGCGCCCTTCGACGAAAATGCCCCGCGCAGCCTTCAGTGTGACATCCAGATTGGCCACTGGGCCTTGCTTGCGGGCCGCATCCTGTGCGGCGCGACGCCCCACAACCGGCGGCTTGTTGATCTCGACCACGTCCATGGGCGTCACGCCGGTATAGCCCAGCGGATCAGCAGCGATCTGGGCGCGGTCAATCCTCAGGGCCCCGGAAAGCTTCACATTGCCATCCGCTGAACGGGTGATGGTGGTCTGGCCCGAGGCTGTGGCTGTGGCGATGTCATTGTCGATAACCTGGAAACGGGTCAGGTCCAGACGAAAGCTGCTGGCTGTCTCCCGCTGCAGGCTGATCCGGCCCGCCCCCGAAAGGCTGCCGCCCCCGGCGTCATTGGCGACAGCCCGGGTCACATCAATAGCCTGGTCGGCGAAGGTTGCTGCGACCGCGACGTCCTGGAGCTTCAGCCCGGTCGGTCCATCCTGGAAGGCCCCGCCCTGAAGCTGCATCTGACCCAGCAGACGAGGATCGGCCAGGGTGCCGCCCAGACTGCCGCTGGCCTGGACCCGGCCGCTGACAGACCGTTCGCCTCCCATCAGCAGGTCCCAGAGCGGCTTGATTTCACCGTCTGCGTCGAACATGCCCTTCACCGGGCGGCTGCGATCGATCGCCAGACGCAGGGGCGCTGCGGAGGTCTCGGCGGCCAGAACCAGGCTGGCGTTGGCCTTCAGACCCTGGGCGCTGGTCAGATTGGCCAGGACCGTCAGATACTGGTCCACCAAGACGGCCTTGACCCTGCCATCCAGGGTCAGGGTCTTGCCGGAGCCCCGGGCCCGCACATTGCTGAGATTGGCGTCCATCTCGCCGCTCAGCACCTTGCCCTGACCACTGAGGGCAAGCTTGCCGTCCAGCCGGCCAGCCAGGTCGTCATTGAAGATCGCAATCGGCAGCCCGGCGATGTCGGCCGTTACATTGGCCCCGCTCGCCGTCATGCTGGCGTCCAAGATTACAGTGCCGGCCGCGGCCTGGGCCCCGACACCCCGCGCAGCCGTCAACTTGAGATGGGCCTCCGAGGACTCGCCGCCGAAGGTCAGCCTCGCCGTATCGACGGTCCTGATGCTGGCCCGGCCCAGACGGCCCGAACCGTCGAGGCCCAGACCCCAGCCAGAGTTCTTGGGGCCCTCGGTCAGGATTCCCCGGGCGTCGATCGACCAGTCGCCTCTTCCTCCTTCACCCTTGGCCTGGATCCGCAGGGGCAGGCGTTCAAGAGGACCATTGGCTGTGATCGTCGCATCCGCCAGCAGCAGACCCGGAACATCCCTGGGCGCCGCATTGATGGCCTTCAGACTCATGGTGGCCAAGGGCCCGTCAGGCCCTTCGACGATCCGCACATCCCCGCGGACCGACCCGGAACTGAGCAGAACTCCTGGCCCGGCGGCGATATTGAGGTCGGCAGAAGAGGGTCGCCCGCGCCGCAGCGAGACCTTTCCCTGTGCTGCGATCCCGCCTGCATCGGCATCCAGCCCGGACAGATCCAGCCCTCCGGGAGCAAAGGCGAAGTCGGCACGCAAGCGCGCCGGACCGTGCTGGCTTTCCGCGGCCAGCGAGAAGGTCCCATCCCCGCCGGCTGGCCGGCGCAGGAAGCTCAAAGTGGCGCGGGCGTTGGCCAGGGGTAGCCTTGGCAGATCAATGGCGTCGAAGACTGCCGTCAGGTCTGCCCGGGGCGCCGCCAGACTGCCGCTGATCGATCCATCGCCTGCGGCCTTACCGCTGATTTCAATCGGCCCCGCCCGGAAGGGGCCTTCGGCCGCCCAGTCGAGCTTGAGACCCAGCCCCTGGACTCCGTCAACAACCCCGGAGGCCCGGGCGGAACTGCGCAGCCCGTCCAGTCGCGCTTCGGAAACGCGCAGGGCGCCGCCCTGAAGGCTGACCTTGGCGCGAAGGCGGGGGGCCGGCCCCAACAGTCGGTCTAGCTCGCTCCAGCCCAGGGCCAGGCCGCTGCCCGTTGCGTCGAGGGTCGCATTCCACGGCCTGTCGACCCCGACCTGGTCGGCCGACCATTTGCCCTTGATAATGCCCCGACCACCCAGCCTGGCGGCCTGGAGGTTCGAAAACTCCGCAGTTCCCTGGAAACTCAGTCCGCCGAGCAGCCCTCGCCCGCCGCTCGCCTCGACCACGAGGCCTTGGCCCCGAGCCTGGATTTTGCGCAGCAGCAGCCGTCCATCCGAAAGTCGCGCAGCCTCGAACCGCGCGAAAGGCCGAGGCCCCAGAAGTGCGGCCGGAAGGCCGGAACCCGACCCGCCTGCACCGGTCAGGGTCGCCATGAGACCGACCTCTCCCCTGTCCAGGGTCATCTTGACGGGGCCGGCCAGCCGGCCAAGGCCAAGACCCGCGGCCGTGAGATTGCTGCCCGACACGTCCCCTGCCAGACTCGCCTTGCTGCTGTCGCCTTTAAGCAGGCCCTTGAAGTTCGCGACGCCGCCGACCGCCCTCTGGGTGAGCCTCGCCAGGGCAGTGGTCCTTGCGGAAACCACCAGGCCGTCCGGCCCTGTAAAACCCTTGCCGGGGTCAATCGCGCCCGTCGCCGTCACTGACAGGACTTCGGTATCCAGGCGGGCGTCCAGATTGACATAGTCACCCTTTCCTTTTTCGCCGGTGACATCGAAGCGCACTTCCGGTCCAAGGGTCGCTTTCAGGCCGCGCGTCAATCGTGAAGCATCCAACCGTGCGAAGCCTTTTGCGCTGCCGCCGTTGCGGGTCCACAGGCCGTGCGCCTCGGCCGGGGTCGATGTGCCGGAATAGACGGACAGATCGAACTGTCCGTCCTGGGGCTTGCCCCTGGCCTGCAGGCTGAGATGAAAGGCCTCATCGGCCGGAAGCCCCAGAAGTCCAGCCAGGGCGCCCCCCTCGACCTCGGCGGCGCGGGCGTCGATGGTGACGGCCTTGTCTCCACCCAGATCAAAAATGATATCGGCGAAGTCGCCTTGATGTAGCTGGCTTCTCGCCACCAACCTTCCCTTGAGCCCCCCCTGCCTTTCAACGGTGAGCCTGCCCCCGAAATCGAACAAACCGCGTCTTGTGCTGATGGCCGGCAGCGTCTCAACCCGCGCCAGAACGCTGTCCAGCTGCACGCTGATCAGCATGGGCTGGTGCTTCATCGGTGCTGTCAGAACCGGCTGCCGCAGAACCTGCAGACTTCCGGCAGTAATGGCTTCCGCATGAAAACGCCTGGCCATCAGGGCCTGCGGGCGCCATCTCAGGGTCAGATCCCGTCCCTCGATCCAGACCCCCTGCGAGTCCGCCAGGGCCAGCCGGCGCACAGAGGCCTCCCGCCACAGGTCGCCGCCAAGACCCTCGACCTGCAGCCGGCCAAAACGGGCAATCTTCAGGCCGTTGAGCTGGCGCTCGATCACGCTCCTGCCGGATAGGGTGTTGGGACCATAGCGCAGGCCCAGAGACGCCACTCCCAGGACCATAAGAGCGGCAAGAGCGGCCAGTAACCACATCCTCGGGCCGGCCAGACGCCAGGACCGGGGTCCAGGCCTCTGCACCCCGGTCGTCGTTGGCCCATCGGGGGGCGCCGGCGGGATGTCCTCGCTCAAAACGCCTGCCCGATGCTGATATAGATCTGAACGGGCGGATCATCATCGCGAGGATCCAGCGGCACGGCGATGTCAGCCCGGATCGGCCCAAAGCCAAGATTGTAGCGAACGCCGAAACCGACGCCGGCGCTGAAGTCGTCGCCGCCAGGGAACCTGTCGGAGCCGACTCCCCCCAGATCCACGAAGGCCGCCAGTCCCCAGGTCTTCGAAAGGTCATAGCGAAGTTCAGCGGAACCCTCGGCAACGGAAATGCCGCCGATCGGGGTGGTGCTCAGCCGGGGCCCGATCGCCTGATAGGCATAGCCCCTGACCGAACCGCCACCACCGGCATAGAACCGCCGGGCGGCCGGCACATCCGTGGCGGAAGCTCCGCTGATCATCCCCAGTTTCAAGCGCGTGGCCAGCACCAGACGCTGGTCGGCGTCGAGGGGCAGATAGAGACTACCCTGGGCCTGGGCCTTCAGATAGGTCAGTTGCGCGTCGCCAAAGGTCAGGGTCGGCTCGGCCCTTACGCTGGCGCGCCATCCGGTCTTGGGGTTGAGGGGGTCGTCGGAATTGTCGAGGGCCCAGGACCCCAGCAGGGAGAAGTTGGTCAGGTTACGGTCAACACCCCTCTGGACCACGCTGTTCACCTTGAGAATTTCAGCCACTCGGCCACTGTCTATCGAGGCGCCATAGGTCAGATAGGCGTTGATACCGGTCCGCTGGGTGACGTCCGCCGTGAGACCGGCCCCCGTCTGGTCATAGGCGTCGGTCAGCTCGTTATACACACTGGCAGTGAGGCTGAGGGTCTGGCGGGGAAGGCCCCAGTGCGGTAGCGCCGCCCGGTAGTCGAGGCGCTGCTGGATTTCCGCCAGGCGCAGGGCGATGGTCCTGGTATCCGCCCGGCGCCATCCGTTGTAGCGGGTCGCCGTGACATCCAGACCGACGCCTTCACTGGTGGAGTATCCGGCGCTGACCTCCAGCGAACGGGCGGAGCGGTCCTTCAGGCTCAACTGAACAGGCCGGTCGCCATCCGGGTTGTTCTCTTCGGCGGGCGCCAGCGCGACGGCGACGTTCTCGAAAGCTCCCGTTTCACGAAGCCGGCGTTCAAGTTCGGCAAGGGCATCCGGCGAATAGACCTCGCCGGACTTCCAGGGCTTCAGGGACTGAATCCAGGCGGTCCTGGTTCGGCCCTCATAGGAAAGCTCGATCCCATCCAGGGTGACCAGGGGCCCCGCCTCGAGGTGAAAAGTGGGCTGCAGCGAACTGGCGGCGTGATCGACCGTCACGACACGCGGCAGGATGATCGCATCGGCATGGCCACGTTGCTGGATGGCCGAAAGGATCCGCCCCTCGGCCGCCAGCACCTCCTGGGCCCTGCCCGCTGCGCCTCGACGAAGGGCCATGGCCAGACTGCCGGCCGCCTGGACCGCCGCCGCTGGTGGAGGTTCCGCCCAGTCGATCTGCGGTCGAATTATGCGAAATCTGGGGCCAGGGGACACCTTGATGATGGCCCGCGGCGCCGCCTCGCTTGAATCGTCATCCTGATCGGCCAGTTCGGCGGTGACGTCACTGCCATAATAGCCTTCCGAACGAAGGACGGCCGTGACTGTGACAAGGGCGTCCTGACCGCGACGGCGGGCTTCGAAACGGGACTCAGCCGGCTGTTCCGCCCGTCCGATCGCAAGACGCAGCTGTTCGGACAGATCCTTGTCCTCGACGCCCTGGATCCGGGCCTTTGGCTCGTCAGCATGGGCCGCCAGCGGGATTCCCGCCAGAACCATCATCATCAAAGCCAACAGCGTCAGGCGCTGGGTCGCCAAACCGTCCATCCCTGCAAAGCGCCCCGAAAACAAGCCTTAGCGAGCCTGAACGAATAAGTCACGCCAGCTGGCGGACTGAACGGCGCCAGGCCCTTGCCGGCCTCATGGTGCGCCTGTCACAGTCAGGCCATGGTCGCGCCCTTCATCCCGCCGGAACTCCACGACCTGGATGGGGTAAAGCTGCTGACCCTGGGCAAGTCGACGGTGACGCTGGGCGGGCTGGTTGCCGGTATTGTGATCATCCTGGTCGCCATCATCGCGTCCCGGCTGGTCGGCAATCTCTTCCGTCGCTTCCGGGAGCGTGCGGCGGAAGCCGCTCCCTCGATTTACGTCGTGGAAAAGCTTCTGACCTATGGGCTCCTCGTCCTGGGCGTGGTGCTCGGCTTCTCCTCGGTCGGACTTGATCTGTCCTCCCTGACCTTCTTCGCCGGCGCCCTGGGCGTCGGGCTCGGTTTTGGCATGCAGGGAGTGGTCAAGGAGTTCATTTCCGGACTGGTTCTGCTGTTTGATCGGCTGATACGGATCGGTGACTACCTCGAGCTTCAGACCGGCGAGCGCGGGGTTGTCGCAGAGATCGGGCCCCGGGCGACGCGGCTGCGCAACAATGACGATCTGGATGTGCTGGTGCCCAACAGCCGGCTGATCGAGGCGCCGGTGATCAACTGGACGCACCAGAACAGCGCCCGGCGGATGCATGTGCCCTTCAGGGTCGCCTATGGCGCTGACAAGGACGCCATCCGCGACGCCGTGCTGAAGGCGGCCCACGATGTGCCCTTCACTCTGCCCGACACGGATCGCCGCAAGACCCAGGTCTGGCTTGTGGGCTTCGGCCAGTCCGCCCTGGACTTCGAACTGGTGGTCTGGCCGGCGCTGGAGGCCGTCAAGCGGCCCAATGCGGCCCATGCCGCCTATACCTGGGCCATCGAAGACGCCCTGCGCGGTGGCGGTTTCGAAATGCCGCTGCCTCAGCAAGACCTTCGCATTCGCACCCTGTTTGGCGAGGAGGGCGACGCCGCCCTGGAAACCCTTGGCCTGAAGGTCCGTCAACGCGACAGGTCGCCCAGGTCCGCCAACCGCGCCCGCGGCCACAACGACGCCGCAGACGACCTTGCCAGGGCTGCAGAGGAAGAGGCCCTGCTGGCAGCCATTGAAGAGAGCGAGGACCCTCCGTCTGCCAACGGCAGCTGACCTCAGAGCGGCCTCCGATGACCCGGGTCAGATTGGCGTTTGCAGGCGCGATTAAAACTGCACAAATGGGAGGCAGTCTGACTTTGTCCGGGATTGACCTCTGCAGGACCGCGCATCCGGCGACAAGCTCGGGCTAGTAGATGACCACAACGGAGGCCGAAGGCCCCATGAGGACACAACAGTGGCGGAACCGCGCTCGACTCTAGAGACACAGACACCGCCCGCCGCAGAAGCCTTTTACCGGCCGGGCGTGGCGTTTGACGAGATGTACGCCAGGGATGGCGGCGTCCGAAACCACTACGGCGTCATGCATGATCGCCTGACGACCCTGTCGGCGGAGGACCTGGCGGCCCGACAGTCGACCCTGGAGAGGTCGTTTCTGCTGCAGGGCATCACCTTCACCGTCTATGGGGCCGAGGCCACCACGGAACGGATCATTCCAACCGACCTGATTCCACGGATCATTCCGTCCCAGGAATGGGATAAGGTGGAAGCAGGACTGACCCAGCGGCTCAGGGCCCTGAACATGTTCCTCGCCGACATCTATGGCGAGCAAAAGATCCTGATCGACGGCCTTCTGCCGAGGGAGCTGGTGCTGGGCGCGCCCTCCTATCGCCGCGAGATGCAGCACCTCCATGTGCCGCACAAGGCCTATGCCAATGTCTGCGGGTCCGACCTTATCCGCCAGGAAGATGGCCAGTTCGCCGTCCTTGAGGACAATTTGCGGGTGCCGTCCGGCGTATCCTATATGCTGGCCAACCGGGACGCTTCCCGTCGGACATTCCCGGGATCCTTCCGGGCCGCCAGCGTTCGGCCAGTCGAACGGTATCCCGACCTGCTGCTTGCGACGCTCAAAAGCATGGCTGAGGAATGGCGTCCCGATCCCCAGGTCGTGGTGCTTACCCCGGGGGTCTACAACAGCGCCTATTACGAGCACGCCTATCTGGCGCGACTCATGGGGGTGCCGCTCGTCGAGGGGCGCGACCTCGTGATCCACGAGAACATGGTCTACATGCGGATGACCACCGGCCTGCAGCGCGTCGATGTCATCTATCGTCGGGTCGACGACGACTACATCGATCCCCTGACTTTCCGAAGAGATTCGAGCCTGGGTGTCGGCGGCCTGTTCAATGCCTACCGTGCAGGCAATGTGATGATCTGCAATGCGCCGGGCACCGGGGTCGCGGACGACAAGGCAGTCTATGCCTACGTACCTGAAATCATTCGATACTATCTGGGCGAAGACGCTATCCTGCCCAATATAGAGACCTTCCTCTGCCGCGAACCGGCCCAGCTCAGCCACGTCCTGGACAATCTGGACAAGCTTGTGGTCAAGGCGGTCGGGGCCTCGGGCGGCTACGGGATGCTGGTTGGTCCCCATGCCTCTCGCAAGGAGCGCGAGGACTTCGCAGCGGCGCTGAGGGCGGACCCGGCCAACTACATCGCCCAGCCGACTATCCAGTTGTCAACGGCGCCCTGCCTCATCGACGGCAAGGTCGAGACCCGGCACGTCGACCTTCGCCCCTTCATCCTGTCCGGTGAAAAGATCGTTGTGACACCGGGCGCCCTGACCCGTGTCGCCCTGAGAAGAGGCTCGCTGGTGGTCAATTCCAGTCAGGGCGGCGGGTCCAAGGACACCTGGATCCTCGCGGCCAATACTGAAAATCAGCCTGAACCGGAAGGCGCTTCCGCATGATGCTCGCTCGAGTCGCCGACAGCCTCTATTGGGTCGGCCGTTATGTTGAGCGGGCCGAACATGTGTCGCGCCTGGCAGATGTCATGCTCAACGCGACCCTGGACCGGTCCAACGCCGCCAACCAGACAGCCCGCATCGCCCTTGGCGCCCTGGGCGACACTGTCACCGCCAGCGAGCAGAGCCTGTATGACGCCGCCCGTGTCCTGACCCTGGATCTGGACGACGCCAATTCTGTTCGGATGACCGTCGCCAGCGCCCGGGAAAACGCCAGGCAGGTCCGCGACCAGATCACCACGGAGATGTGGGAGCGCCTCAATCTCCTATATCTCAGGGTGACAGGCGATGCGGCCGGCCGAGCCTTTGATCGCGGCTCCTCGGCCTTCCTGCATGAGGTCATCGCTGACCTCCATCTGTTCAAGGGCGCGGCCGACTCGACCATGAGCCACGGCGAAGGCTGGCGGTTTCTGGTCCTTGGTATGCATATCGAGCGCGCCCAGCTGGTCGCCCGCCTGCTGAAGGCCGCCTTTGGTGAAGGCGACCTCGGCGGCAACGACCATGTCACCCTGATGAATGTGTTGCGCATGGGCTGCGCCCTGGAGCCCTATCTGAGGACCTACACCGC
The DNA here is from genome assembly GCA_029866155.1 of Caulobacter sp. Lineage (GTDB taxonomy): Bacteria > Pseudomonadota > Alphaproteobacteria > Caulobacterales > Caulobacteraceae > Caulobacter. The sequence goes on from JARWZW010000068.1 coordinate 98,356, forward strand.
CGAAATAGAGCCCCGCCACATCCTTGACTTCCTGCTGTTTGGCGAGGAGTTCCCGCGCTCGATCCGATTTTCGACAGCCCGGATCGAGGAGCACATGGCGGAGATCGCCAGCCATGTAGCCTTTGCCGGTCGCGCACGTCCCGAGCGCCTGGCAGGACGCCTGAAGGCGAGGCTGGAATTTACCGACCTGGAGGAACTCGAGTCCACCGGGGCCGGCGCCCTGCTGACCTCCGTGATGGGCGACTGCAGCCGCATCCATGAGGCCATCTACCAGACCTTTGTCGCTTACCCCCTCGAGATGAGGCTGCCCGCCTGATGCTGCTCGAAATCCGCCACGTCACCCGCTACCACTATGAAAGCAGCGTCCGGGAAAGCGTCATGGAGTTGCGCATGCAGCCCCAGAAGAGCATTCGGCAGCGGCTGATCAGTTTCGAGATGGAACTGGAGCCCCGGGCGCAGCTGTTCTCCTATATCGACCCCTTCGGCAATGCGGTTCACCATTTCGACGTGCCTCAACCGCATGACGAACTGACCATCGTTGCGCGCGCCTGCGTCGAGACCCAGGCGCCGCCCGAAGTCCCCCTGTCGGTCGACCTGGGTGAGTGGGATCGGCTGAAGAGCGCGCTCACACAGTCCGAATGCTACGAGTTCCTCCAGCCCCACGGTTATGCGGTCAAGACCCCGGCCCTGGCGGATTTCATGGCCACAAAGGGTCTCGACACCCCGCGGCTGCGCGATCCCCTCACCTGCCTCAGAGAATTGAGCCAGACGATTTACGACAGTTTTGGCTACCAGCCCGGCGTGACCCATGCCGACAGCCCGATCGATCTGGCTCTCGCCAGCGGCGGCGGGGTCTGCCAGGATTTCGCCCATATCATGATCGCCATCTGCCGCGACTGGGGACTGCCCGCCCGCTACGTCTCGGGCTATCTCTTCACGGACCGGCAGAATGGGGATCGGTCCGACCCGGACGCCACCCACGCCTGGGTCGAGGTCTTCCTTCCCAGCCAGCGATGGATCGGGTTTGACCCGACCAACAACACCCTCGCAGGTGAACGGCATGTCGCGGTGGCGGTCGGCCGGGACTATACCGATGTCCCCCCTTCCCGCGGCGTCTACAAGGGCGACACGGAAAGCCACCTGGCCGTGGATGTCTCCGTCACCAAGACCCGGTCAGCCGTGAGCGAACCAGAGTTTTTCAATCTGCCCAGGCCCGCCTTCCGGGGTGGCCGGCGGAGAGGCATTGACGGGTTACGGGAACAACAGGAACAACAACAGCAGCAGTAGCCGCCGGCCAGGATCCGGAGGCGCCCAGCTTTACCCTGAAGAAAGGCGCTGAGCATGTTGGTCGGACATTATGCGGCAGCACTGGTCGCCAAGGCCGTCGAGCCGCGCGCGCCCTTCTGGGTGCTTGTGGCCGGCGCCCAGCTTGTCGACATAGGCTGGGCCGGACTGGTCATGGCGGGCGTTGAGAAGATCCGTATCGATCCCTCCCTTCCGGGCAGTTCCCTGGACCTATACTACATGCCCTTCACCCACAGCTTGCCAGGGGCACTGGCCTGGGGGATCGCCGCCATGCTGCTTTGCCGGCTGGCGATATCGTCTTCCTGGCGAGTCTGCGGCATCGTTGGGGCGGTCGTGTTTTCCCACTGGCTGCTGGACTTCCTGGTCCATCGTCCAGACCTGGAACTCTGGTTCGGCGGCGCCAAGGTTGGCCTGGGCGTATGGAATTTTCCGGTCCAGGAGGCGATGCTGGAGATGGGCCTCATCGCCCTGACAGGCGCAGCCTGGCTCTGGGAACGAGGACGGTCGCAGCGCCCGGCCTGGCCCGCCCTTCTGTTCCTTCTGCTTCTGGCGACCCTTCAGATCGTGGCCAGCCTGACCGAACCAGCCGGCTCGACCTTCGCTCTCGGACGGACGGCGTTGGTGCTCTATCTGGTCGTCTCCGGCCTGGCCGCCCTCATCGATATGAAGGATCGACCCGCGGGGCCGTCATCCCTGCCCGACCAGGGCGAGCCAGTCGTCCTCGCTGATGACCTCGAGCCCGAGATCGGTCGCGACTTTAAGTTTTGATCCGGCTCCAGGGCCCGCCACCACCAGATCGGTCTTGCGCGACACAGAAGAGGCGACCTTGGCGCCCAGAGCTTCGGCCTGCGCCTTGGCCTCGTCCCGGGTCATCCGCGCGAGCGCCCCGGTGAACACCACGGTCTTTCCAGCGACCGCGGTATCCGACTTGGGAGCGGCCACATCCTCCACAGTCAGCTGTTCGACCAACCGCTGGACCATGCCCCGATTGTGATCCTCGGCAAAAAAACCGGCGGCAGCCGAGATCACCGCCTCCCCGATCTGGTCGAGGGCGTCGAGCTCCGACACCGCCTCAGGATCCTGCCCAGCTACCCGGTCCATCGCCGCCAGAAAGGCCGAGACGCTGCCATAGCCACGGGCCAGGACCAGGGCGGTCTGTTCGCCAATATGACGGATGCCGAGTCCATAGATGAAGCGGTCCAGGGCGATCCTGCGGCGGGATTCGATGGCCGCCAACAGGTTGGCGACGCTGGTTTCCCCGGACCGGTCGCGGTCCTTCAGTTTCTTCAACGAAACCTGATCCCGGGCCGCCAGGGTGAAGATGTCGGCCGGCTCTCGGATCAGGCCGTCGTCAAAGAATCCCTGCAACTGCTTCTCGCCCAGGCCTTCGATGTCGAAAGCGCGACGGGACACGAAATGCTTGAGATGTTCGACCTTCTGAAAAGGACAGGCCAGCTCTCCGGTGCATCGGCGCACCACGGTTTCAGCACCGCTGCCAGTGGTCTCCCGCGTCAGGGGCGTGGCCAGCGGACAGGGGCAGAGGTTGGGAAACTCGAATGGAACCAGGTCCGGCGTCCGGGCCTCGAGGACCACACCCACGATCTGCGGAATCACGTCGCCGGCCCGCTGCACGATGACTGCATCACCGATCCTCAGGTCCTTGCGGGCGATCTCGTCAGCATTGTGAAGCGTGGCGTTGGTGACAGAAACGCCCCCGACCGTCACGGCCCTCAGCCGCCCGACCGGAGTTACCGCCCCCGTGCGTCCAACCTGAAAATCGATGGCCTCCAACACTGTCCGGGCCTGTTCCGCCGGAAACTTCCGGGCAATGCCCCAGCGAGGCGCCCGTGAAACAAACCCCAGACGCTGTTGCCAGTCCAGGCGGTCCACCTTGTAGACCAAGCCGTCGATGTCATAGCCGAGGTCAGGGCGTTGCCGCTCAAGCCTTGCATAGGCCTGCAACAGGCCCTCCACCCCCTCGACCCTGCACGCTTCGGGCGTGGTCTGGAACCCCCAGGTTTTCAGGGCCTCCAAGGCCTCCCACTGGCTGGTGGCGAAGGGAGCGCTTACTTCGCCCCAGGCATAGGCGAAAAACCGCAAGGGTCGACGGGCGGTGATGGCGCTGTCGATCTGGCGCAGGGATCCCGCTGCTGCATTGCGGGGGTTGGCGTAGAGTTTCTCGCCGGCCTCGGCGGCTGCGGCGTTCAGGGCAGCGAACCCCGCATGTCCCAGATAGACCTCTCCCCTGACCTCGATGACATCAGGCCAGCCGCTCCCAGACAGGCGCCGGGGAATCTCCGAAAGGGTCATCAGGTTGGCGGTGACGTCCTCGCCAACCCGGCCATCGCCGCGGGTGGCGCCCCGCACGAGCAGGCCCTTCTCGTATCTCAACGAAGCCGACAGCCCATCAATCTTCGGCTCGGCCGTATAGGCGAGGCTCACATCATCAAGCTTGAGGAACCGCCGGATCCTGGCGTCAAACTCTCCGGCCTCCTCGTCGGAAAAGGCGTTGTCCAGACTCAGCATCGGAACACCATGCTCGACCGGTGCAAACTGTTCCGACAGCGCGGCGCCGACCCGCAAGGATGGCGAATTGTCCCGGATCAGATGAGGAAAGCGCGCCTCGATAGCGCTGTTCAGCCGCTTCAGCTGGTCATAGTCGCCATCTGAAATGATCGGGGCGTCGCTCTGGTGATAGCGCAGGTCATGGCTTGCGATCTCGTCGGCCAGCCTCGCTAGTTCGGAGATGGCCTCGGATTCAGTCAGGGATTCGACGGGCTTCATGAGCAAAATCTACTCTATCCAGCCTGCGGCCGGGAGGCTTTGATCCTGCCCACAGCCGGATCTTCAAAGTCAGGCGCCAATCAAGGCCCTGGCCGCCGCCCTGGCCGCCTCGGTGATCTCGGCGCCTGACAGCATCCGGGCAATCTCCTCCTGTCTGGCGTCTGCCGGCAGGGGTTCAACGACCGTCCTCAGCTTCTCGCCGGCGCCGCTCTTTGAAATCCGCCAGTGGGCGTCGCCCCGGGCTGCGACCTGGGGACTGTGGGTCACCACGAGAACCTGGGCGCCTCGGGCCAGCTTTTTCAGTCTCAGCCCCACTGCATCGGCCACGGCGCCGCCAACCCCCTGATCCACCTCATCGAAGATCATCAGGGGCTGAACCCCATCCCGGGCCGCCAGTGAGGCCTTCAGGGCCAGGGCGAAACGGGCGAGTTCGCCACCGGAGGCGATGACTTCCAACGCCCCGAAAGGATTTCCGGGATTTGTCGAGACCTCGAATGCGACCCGGTCGAGACCGCTGGGGCCCGACCGGTCTGCGTCCAGACGCTCCATGGCCACCCGGAACCGCGCCTTGTCCAGCTTCAGGGGGCCAAGCTCGCTTTCAACGGCCTCGGCCAATCTGTCCCCAGCAGCCCGCCGTTCGGCGCTGAGCCGCTCAGCCGCCGCGAAATAGGCCTCACGCGCCCAGCTTTCGGCGCTCTCCGCCGAGGCCAGCTCATCGCCCATGGTCTCGAAGGCGGCGAGTTCAGCCGCCAGCCGGGTTCTGACTTCCGGGAGCAGGTCCACGGCCACCGAGAGCTTGCGCGCCATGGCCCGCAACGCAAACAGCCGCTCCTCCGCCCGTTCCAGACGCTCGGGATCCAGGTCAAACGCCGCCGCCGCGCCATCAACCGCCGCCATCGCGTCTTCGGTTTCGTTGAGCGCACGGTCGATCGCGGCCTGGGCGGCGCCAAGCCGCGTCAGGGCGGCCCCGCCCTCGGCGGCGCCGGCCTGGACGGCGCGTTCCCGGGCCCGGTCCAGCGCCCGGAAGGCCTGGGCCAGCCTGGCGCCGATCTGCCCGGCTTCGAGGGCCTCGCGGGCGACCGCGATATCGGCCAGAGCCTTTTCGGCGGCCCCGAGCAGCGCCCGTTCCTCGGCGAGCGCGGTCTCTTCGCCGAGCCGGGGATCCAGTTGGTCGAGTTCGGACAATCGCTGGCCGACCTCCTCGATATGGGCCGCGCTCCGCGCCGCCTGGTCCCTCAGGCTGGCCAGGGCCGTCCGGGCGGCCCGCCACCCGCTCCAGGCCTGGGTTACCGCCTCCGATGCGACCTGGCCGTAGCCGTCCAGCTGTCGAAGATGGGTGCGGACATCCAGCAGTCCGACGGTCTCATGCTGTCCGTGGACTTCCAGCAGCAGGCTGCCGATTTCCTTCAGGGTCGTGACACTGGTCGCCTGGTCATTGACGAAGGCTCGCGAGCGGCCATCGGAGGATAGCTGGCGTCGCAGCACCAGATCCTCGTCCGCCGAATAGGAAAGGCCCTTTTCATCCAGCAGTCCCCAGGCGGCGTGGTCACCTGGCAGGGCGAACATGGCGGTGGCGATGGCCTGGCTCGCCCCACGCCGGACCAGGCCGGCATCGGCACGAGTCCCGGTGGCAAGACCGAGGGCGTCCAGAATGATGGACTTGCCTGCGCCGGTTTCCCCGGTCAGGGCTGTGAGACCCTTTCCGAAGGTCAGGTCGAGCTGCTCGATCAGCACGACATCGCGAATTGTCAGACCGATGAGCATGGCTGCCACATTGAGCGCGAATCGACGGCTGTCAAATGACCTTATGGTTGCTGCTGGACAGGCGGCGGCGCCGTCTCGGCCGGTGGCGGCAGGGAAGAAGATTTCTCGCCCATGACCCGCTGCAGGAAGCTGCGCTTGGCGCCCGGAGTCAGCGGGGCGACAGCAGGCTGAAGTCCCTTGTCGGAAAGCATTCGGTAGGCGTCGCCGTACCAGATGTCATCAGGATAGTTGTAGCCGAGGATCGCTCCGGTGCGCTGGGCCTCGCCCATCAGGCCGATGGTCAGATTGGCCTCGACAAGCCGGTAGAGCGCCTCGGGGGTGTGGGAGGTGGTCTGGAAACGATCGACCACGGTCCGGAACCGGCCCATGGCGGCCAGGGTCTGGCCTTCCCGGAGGTACCAGCGGCCCACGGCCATTTCCTTGCCGGCCAGCTGGTCCTGCACCATCTCGAGCTTCACCCGAGCGTCCACGGCGTACTCGCTGCCAGGATAGCGCTGCTGGACTTCACGAAGCGAGGACATGGCCTGTTCGGTCGCTGCCTGGTCGCGACCTACATCGACGATCTGCTCGAAGTAGCAGATGGATTTCAGGTAGAAGGCGTATGGCGTCGATGGGTTGCCGGGGTAGAGGTTGATGAACCGGTCCGCGTTCTCGATGGCGGCGGAATACTGGTTGGCTTGGTAGTTGGCATAGGCCGTCATTAGCATGGCCCGTCGAGACCATTCCGAATAGGGATGCTGACGCTCCACCTCCTCGAAATAGGCGATGGCCTCGGTCCAGCGCTTCTGGTCCAGCCGGGCGGCCCCGGTGGTGTAGAGAAGCTCAACAGGCCGTTCGATGTAGGCGAGGCGCGGCTTGGGCTTTTCCCGGGCGCAGCCGGTGACAACAAGCGCCGCTGCAATCGCGACCAAAATTGTGGCCTTGCGGCTCCAGGAAGCAGAAAGCACGAACCCTCACCTCAAACCATCGACCCGACGTTTCTCTTCGTCGTGACGGTATCTACACCACGTAAGGTCGGGCGCAAATGAGGCAAAGATGCCGGTGTCCGACGAAAACCGGACTCGTCCGGTAGCTCCCGGCCTAAACGGCCTGGGCGAACTGACCGGCCAGGGTCCGCACACGCCAGGCCTGGGGATTGTTCATCAGCGCCCGGACGACCTGGTTGTTCAGGCCATGTCCGGCGCAGACCCCCTCGAAACGACCGATCAGCGGCATGCCCAGGACATAGAGGTCGCCGACGGCGTCCAGCGCCTTGTGGCGAACGAACTCATCGGGCCTGCGCAACCCCTCGGGATTGAGAATCCGGTCGCCATCAAGAACGACCGCGTTATCCATGGATCCGCCACGGGCCAGGCCGATGGCACGGAGGGCCTCGACATCGCGCAGGAACCCAAAGGTCCGGCAATCGGCAAGTTCGTCACGAAAGGCCGTCTCATCAACGACCAGGTCCACGGACTGACGACCGATAGCGGCGCTATCGAACAGAATCTCGAATGCAACCTCGAAGCCTTCGCCAGGCAGCAGGCTGGCGCGCTTGTCGCCCTCGACCACGTCCACAGGATCCAGAATCTCGATGTATTGACGGGGCGCTTCCTGGCGACGGCGACCAACCCGGTCGAGAATCTCGACAAACGGCTGGGACGACCCGTCCAGAATCGGCGCTTCCGGGCCGTCCAGCTCGACGATGGCATTATCGATCGACAGGGCGGCCAGCGCCGCCATCAGATGCTCGATGGTCGCCACGGTCACGCCGTCGGTATTGCCAATGACCGTCCCCAGCTGGGTCCGGACCACGGCGTCGGGCGAAACGCGCACATGGTTGTCCCGGTCCTTGACATCAGTCCGCACGAACAGAATGCCGCAATCCACAGCCGCCGGCCGGATGCAGACCCGGACATGCTCACCCGTATGCAGGCCAATGCCCGCAAAGATGGCGGGCCCGGCGACGGTATGCTGGTGATAGGCCGAAATGGACAAGACCAACCCTCGAACTGTTCGCGCAACCAAGCTGGTCGCACCACGCCACGGGTCGGTTTCTAGGGGCTGCGCCGCAACGCAGCAAACCACGTCCTGTTTCGGATTGTTACCCTGAACGGCCGACGTCCTGGCTCGACGCTCAGCAGTCCGCCAGCAGGCTCAGGGGGTGGCTGACGCGGTCAGGGCCCGCGAGCTTGCCGCAGGCCCTGTAGTCGGGACCAGACAGAGCTGGTCCAGTCTAGTTGGCAAGGCGGCGGAGAAAGGACGGGATTTCCAGATCGTCACCCTGCTCTTCAGGCGCAGTCTCTTCGGAAGCCTGGGGAACAGGCCGGCCGCCAACGCTGGCCCGCGCCGGAGGCGGAGCGCCATCCATCGCCGGTCTGCGGCCGCTGAACAGGCTGAGCCAGCCGGAGCGACGCTCTTCCCGGTGAGCTTCGGGCGGCTGACCGACGGACAGACCGTCGTCATAGACTTCATCATCAACCATAGGGTCAACAATGACCGTGCGCGCCTCAGGCTGACGCACTTCAGCCTGTCGGAACTCGGATTGGCGATAGTCAATCTGCCGCGCATCAGTCGCCGTCTGTTCAAACAGGCCGGGACTGCTCTGGATCCTCGGTTCGGCGACCGGCGGATTCGGACCCGCAATGGTCACAGGCTCGGGGCGGGGCGCCTCCACGATGCGAGGCTCACCCGCAATGGCCCAGGACTGCTCCACGGCGGGATCGATGCTTGCCGTCGCAGGAACCGGCCGCGCCTCAGGCGCCGGGCTGGCCTGCATGCCGCCGGCGATCAGCGGCTTCGCCGATGTATTGACCCGCCCGCGGTTCGGCTCGATGGCCGCCATGGAAGCGCCGTCCATGCCTGTGGCCACGACGGAGACCCGGATAACGCCATCGAGGGAAGGATCGAATGCCGCCCCGAAGATAACATTGGCTTCCTGGTCGACCTGCTCGGTTATGGCGTTGGCCGCCTCGTCGACTTCAAGCAGGGTCATGTCCAGGCCGCCGGTGACATTGACCAGAACCGCTTTAGCCCCCTTCAGGGAAACTTCGTCCAGCAGCGGGTTCTGAATAGCGTTCTGGGCGGCCATGAGCGCGCGGTCTTCACCGCTCGCCTCGCCGGTTCCCATCATCGCCTTGCCCATCTCGGTCATGACCGTGCGGACGTCGGCAAAGTCGAGATTAATCAAGCCCGGCAGGACCATCAGATCGGTGATCGAGCGTACACCGGAATGAAGGACCTGGTCAGCCATGCCGAAGGCCTCGGCAAAGGTCGTCTTCTCATTGGCGATGCGGAACAGGTTCTGGTTGGGGATCACGATCAGCGTATCGACGTAACGCTGCAGTTCGGCGATCCCGGCGTCGGCGAGGCGCATCCGGTGGCGCCCCTCGAAATGGAAGGGCTTGGTGACCACGCCGACTGTGAGAATGCCGCGCTCCCGGGCGCTCTTGGCGATAATCGGCGCCGCTCCGGTGCCGGTGCCGCCCCCCATTCCCGCCGTGATGAAGACCATATGGGCGCCGTCGAGATGCTCACCGATCTCGACGGTCGACTCTTCGGCCGCGCTCATTCCGACCTCGGGATGGGCGCCGGCTCCGAGCCCTTGCGTCACCTGAACGCCAAGCTGGATCCGGAGCGGCGTCTTCGAGAAGGCCAGCTGCTGGGCGTCCGTATTGGCGACCACAAACTCGACACCTTCGAGGCCGGCCTCGATCATGTTGTTGACGGCATTTCCGCCAGCGCCGCCGACCCCGAACACGACGATCCGGGGCTTCAATTCAGTCGTCTGAGGAGCGAACAGTTTCATCTTAGGGACCCCGCGTCCTTCCGTCGCTTCCAAGGTGACCGGCGATCCACCCGCCTGATCCCTTACGACGTGTTAATAGAAGGCCAACACCGTTAATCAGCAGTTAATCGCAATAGGCTGAGTCGGCGGGAGATCGAGCCGCAGACGGAAGAAAATTGATTGAACAGAAAGGCTTGCGCGAATCGGGTTGCGCATTCCAGCCAATCGATTTTTTCGATTCGCCGTCCTTGCGGACAACAACCGGCTAAAGGTTGTCGCGCAGCCAGGAAACAGCTTTCACCAGTCCACTCGCGTTTGTATCCACGGGGGCCCGGGGCTTTCTCAGACTGGCCAGCAGCTTGGGGGAAACCGCTTCCCTCGGACCAAAGGCGGCGCGGTGCAAAATGCCGGCGGCGGCGCAAAAAGCCGGTCCTGTAACGGCGTCTGCCAGATGGGGCACCCGGCGAGGCCGGCCAAGCCTGACCGGACGATCGAACACCCGCACAGCCACCTCGCGCACACCGGCCAACTGGCTGGCTCCGCCCGTCAGGACAACGCCGGCGCCTGGCTCGATCATAACCCCGGCGGCCTTGAGTCGGTCGCGCAGCAGCTCGAGTGTTTCCTCGACCCGCGGCGCGATGATCCCCTTCAACATGCTGCGCGGCGCGGTGACCGGACCCGCGCCCGGATCGTCGCCCCTTGGGGGCGCCTCGATCATCTCTCGGTCCTCGTTGGCCGAAGCGATGGCTGAGCCATGCAGGGTCTTGATACGTTCGGCCCCGGCTCGGGAGGTCGACAGCCCCCTGGCAATATCCTGGGTAACGTGCTCGCCGCCGACCGGCAGACTGTCGACGTGCACGAGGCTGCCGCCGCAGAATACGGCTGCGGAGGTCGTTCCACCGCCCATGTCGATACAGACGGCGCCAAGCTCCATCTCATCTTCTTCCAGGGCCGCCAGCGCTGAAACGAAGGGGGCCGCGACCACGCCTTCAAACTCCAGATGAGCGCGCTCCACACAATGGCAGAGGGTCTGGAAGACGCTTTCGGTGATCGAGACCACCAGCAATTCCAGGCCAAGAGACTTGCCGAACATGGCCCTGGGATCGCGGACGCCCTTCTGGCCGTCGACAGACCAGGCGATCGGCAGCAGATGGATGGGCTTACGGCCCGGCAGTCGGATTTCTGCCAGGGCGGCGGCCAGCGCCCGCGAGCAATCATTGTCAGAGATCGGTCGGGCGCCGATCGACACCCGGGACGAGACCCGGCAACTGGCCAGTTGGCCGCCGGCCGTCGCCAGGGTCACGCCCTGCACGCTGACCTGAGCGACGCTCTCGGCCCGCTCAACGGCCAGAGCGATGACTTCGGCGGCGTCGTCCATGCTGGCGATCGCGGCGCCCTTCACGCCGCGCGACTGCACATAGCCCACCCCGGCCGCCGTCAGGGTCCGGTCCGATTTCCGGACACCCTCCGGCTTCATCACAAAACACGCGACCTTGGATGCGCCCAGGTCCACGGCCGCGATGAGCGGCTGCCTCGACAGCGCCGATTTCAGCGTCTCCCGGGCCTGGCGCGGTCTGCCGTCTCGCGAAGGGGTTTTCAGCACCGGATCAATATCCTTGAACGAAAATCATCACACACCCTTGGCGGCTGGCGGGCTGGTCAGGTCTGCCTGACGTCGACGAAACGATGCGGCGCCGGGCTCGCGAAGATCGATGCGGTCCAGGCCGGCTTCAAGAATCCGGTCCCTGCGATCCAGAAGATCCAGCTCGATGAGGGCGGATTCCTCGTCCACGGCTGGCAGCAGGATGATCGATCCGTCCTTGAGGCGAATATCCCATCGACGCTCATCGACGCGAACCAGGGCTTCAAGACGCGATTTCAGGCGTGGTCGGCTGGCGACGGCGCGCAGGATGTCTGAAGCGACGGCCTCGGCCCCCGGCCCCACGACCAGGGGCAGTTGCGGAAAGGCCGCCGCCACGGCCTCGGGAATCACGCGCCCCGAGCCGTCGATGACCACGAGCTCGCCGCCCTTTTGCCAGACAGCCAGAGCGTCTCGCTGTTGCACGGAGACGGACAGGGTATTGGGCAACAAACGGGCGACCCGAGCCTGCTTCACCCAGCCGACGTTTTCGACTCCCTGACGCACGGTCGCAAGATCCAGCCCCAGGATCGCCTGGCCCCTGGCCGGAGCGAGGACCGCCCGAATGGCCCGTTCGCCATCGGGTGTCGCTCCGGTGATGTGGATTTCCTCGACCGTATAGCCCCAGGACACGGTCCGGTCCGCCAGGGACTGGACAACGCCGGACAACAGCTGCTCGCCCCGGTGACCGGTGCCGAGGCCGACAACGGCTCCAAGCAGAACAATTCCAGAAGCGGCTACGACCGCGACCTTTGGCGACAGGCCCACACCCCGGGCCGCACGCAGTTTCCCTGCCGCCTGCCCCTGACCGGAAGCAGACGCCCGCGACTTTGGACTAACGGGGCCTTTAGCCCGAGGGTTGGCGCTTTTGCGCCCTCCCCCCCGCACCGCTGCGGGCATAAGCGTCCTCCACGATCCACAGAACAAGCGACTCAAACGACAGCCCGAGGTGAGCCGCCTGCTCCGGTACGAGGGAGGTCGGCGTCATTCCGGGCTGGGTATTGACCTCCAAGAGAACCAAAAGTCGCTTAACGGGATCATAACGCAGGTCACTTCTCGTCACACCTTGGCAACCAAGTGCGGCATGCGCCATTTCGGCCATACGCAAAGCGCGCTCCAGGTCCTCCGCCGGCATGCGGGCCGGCAGGATGTGCTCGGAACCGCCATCGCCGTATTTTGCGTCATAGTCGTAGAAGCCGGTGCGCGGGACGATCTCGGTCACGGTCAGGGCTTTGCCATCCTTGACCGCAACCGCCAGTTCAAGACCGTCGATGAAGGGTTCGATCATGACCTGCTCCCCCCAGGTCCAGTCGGGCTGCAACAGTTCCTGGGGCGGGCTGTTGGCGCCTTCAAAAACGAGGAACACCCCCACCGACGAGCCTTCAGCATTCGGCTTGACAACATAGGGGGGCGGCATGACGTGGCCCCGTGCAGCCTCGAAGCGATCAAACAGGCCACCGCCGGGCACTGTGACCCCGGCCGCCGCCAGCACGGCCTTGGCCTTGGCTTTGTCCATGGCGAGGGCAGAGGCGAGCACGCCGCAATGGGTATAGGGAAGGCCGAGAGTTTCCAGCACCCCCTGGACGCAACCATCTTCGCCCCATTCGCCATGCAGGGCGTTGAAACAGATATCGGGCGCCAGACCGGCCAGGACCTGGGCGAGGTCCCGCCCGGCGTCGACGCGACTGACCCTGGCCCCCAGACTCTCAAGAGCCTCGGCGCAGGCTGCGCCGGACACCAGGCTGACATCGCGCTCGGACGACAGCCCTCCCAGCAGGACAGCCACATGGTGGCCCGCAAGCGGGCCCTGGGTCAGCGGGGACATGCCGGATTCTTCCTATTTGGAGGCCTGGGCCAGGGCCCGGAAATCAACATCGCTGTCGGCGATCACATAAAGCAGGGCCGCCCAGGCCGCGACGTTCTGCGACAGCTGTTCTGGATCCACCTTGTCGAGGGTGTCGTCTGGCGAGTGATGCAGATCAAAATAGCGACTCGCGTCCTGTCGAAGCGAAAGGACAGGCACGCCGGCCTGCTGAAGCCCTTCTGTGTCCGATCCCGCGAACGGCGCCGGCTCGCGGGAGACGATGATCTTCAGGGGCGCCATGAGGGCCGGAACATCCGCCAGGGCCGGCGCCGCCAGCGCGCCCGCAGGCAGTTGAAGCGCGTAGATCCGGTCAGCGCCCAGATCGCTTTCTCCCGCAATGACAAAGGAGCCCATTCGGTCCTTGTGCTCCTTTGCATAGGCCTCGCTGGAGCCGCCGCTTTCCTCGGATCCCCACATCACGACCCGGATGGTCCGGGCGGGGCGGCGAGGAAGATCGCCGATCAACTTGGCGGCCGCTGTGGTGATGGCGATGCCGGACGCATCATCGATTGCGCCGGTGCCGACATCCCAGCTGTCCAGATGCCCACCAATGACGATCACCTCGTCCGCCCGGGTCGAGCCCTGGATATCGGCCGAAATGTTCCAGGCGAGGGTCTTGTCGCTGGTCGTTGACGCAAGGTTGAGGCGAAGTCGAACCGGCCCACGACGGGACAGCCGCTCGATGAGTTCAGCGTCCGGAACCCCCAGGGCTGCAGCCGGAATCCTGGGCGCGTCATCGGCATATCGGGTCTGGCCCGTATGGGGGCTCCGCAGATCGGAGGTCGAGATGGACCGGGTCAGGAAGGCGATCGCGCCGCGACGCGCCGCCTCCGAGGGGCCCGACCGCCTGGCGACGCCCGCGGCGCCATAGCCGGAGCCGTCCTGGGTTCGGGTCATGGGCTGGGTCACGACCGCGATCTTGCCGGTAAGCGAACCCTTCGGGGCTGCCAGCAGGTCGGCATAGGCCGGAAAGACCACGACCTCCGCCTCGATACCCTTGGGCGGGGTCGGCACGGTTCCGCCCAGACCCAGGATCGATAGAGGGAAGTCGTAGGGTCCGGTGATCGAAGCCGATTCCGCGCCCCGCACCCAGCTGGATTTGGAGAAGGGCTCGACCTTGATGTTGCTGAACCCCAGCGACTCGAATTTCGCAAGGCCCCAGTCCTTGGCGCGGGTCATGGCCGGTGTTCCAACCAGACGAGGCCCGATCTCGGTGGTCAGGGATTCCAGGACCGTCCAGGCCGTGCCATCCTTCAAGGCGCGGTCCCGCAGGCCCTCGGCGACATGAAACGTCGATTGGCGAGGCGTCTGGGCTGAGGCGACCCCTGGCGCAACCGTGGGGACAATCAGGAGGGCGGACAGGAGGGCGACAAGCGTTCTGGGCATCTGTCGCCGGTGCGACAGGCTGGCGAGGAAGTCAAGCAGCACGCCAGGAATCCGGGCCGCAGCGCTTGATGACAGGATCGGGATGCTCCACGGTTCCGCCGCGGCGGCGGGCCACCAGTCACCGATGAGTCTTCAATGCGCCCTACAGTTTTCCGCCAACGGACACCGAATTCATGACCAAGCGGTCGCCCGCCCAGAAGTTCCTGGATCAGATCGAACGGATCGGCGATCGCCTGCCCGATCCGGTCTTCATTTTCGTGTGGTTGATCGGAGTCCTGGTCGTGGCCAGCGCTGCCTGCGCAGCGGCCGGCTTGTCAGCGGTGAATCCGGGTAACCAGGAGGTCCTGGTCGCCAAGAGCCTGCTCGCCCCGGAGACTGTGCGCACCCTGCTGGTCGAGATGCCCAAGACCCTGACCGGATTTGCGCCTCTGGGCTATGTGCTTCTGGTCATGCTTGGAGCGGGGGTCGCCGAGCGGGTCGGGCTACTCTCTGCAGCCATCCGCGGCCTGGTCAGGATCACGCCCGATCGCCTGCTGGCGCCCGTGATCATTCTTATCGGCCTGTTGTCGAACCAGGCGGCGGACAGCGGCTTTGTCGTTCTGATTCCTTTGGCCGGGGCGGCCTTCGCGGCAGCCGGGCGACATCCCGTCGCCGGTATCGTCTGCGCTTTCGCCAGTTGCGTCGGCGCCTTCGCCGGCAATCCGACCCCGAGCCAGTTTGACGCCCTGATACTGGGCTTTACCGAACCGGCCGTCCATCTGCTGGACCCGACCTGGAGGGTGAACCTGGTGGGTAACTGGTGGTTCACGGCCGCCTCCGCCGCCCTGTTCGTTCCGGTCGGCTGGTGGGTGACCGAGGCGATCGTCGAGCCGCGCCTGGGGCCCTGGAAGGCGCCCGAGGGGCACCGACTGTCGGACGCCCCCCTTGAGGTGGGAGAGCGACGGGGACTGGTCTGGGCCGGCATCGCCGTCCTGGGGGTCGTCCTCCTGTGGGTCTGGCTGACTCTCGGCGCCAACGCTCCGCTAAGGGATGCGGCCGCCAGCGACATGACCCAGTGGACACCCTTCTTCCGGTCTCTGGTCGCAGGTTTCTTCGTGCTGTTTCTGGCGGCGGGCGTGGCCTTTGGCCTGGCGGCGGGAACCATTACCTCGCACCGGGACATCGTCCGCTACGCGGGCGAATCCATGGCTTCCATGGCGCCCTACATCGTCCTGGCCTTTGTGGCCGCCCACTTCATCGCCATGTTCAACTGGTCAAACCTCGGCGCCATCCTGGCCATCAACGGAGCCGAGTCGCTCAAGGGCGGGGGGCTGCCGCTGCCGGTCCTGCTGATCGGGGTGGTGCTGATGACCGCAGTGCTCGATCTGTTCATTGGTTCTGCCTCAGCCAAATGGGCGGCCCTGGCGCCGGTGCTGGTCCCGATGCTGATGCTGCTGGGCGTCTCTCCCGAGATGACGACGGCGGCCTATCGGATGGGAGATTCGACCGTCAACATGGCCAGCCCCCTGATGCCCTATTTTCCGCTGGTCCTGGCCTTCTGCCAGAGATGGAAGTCCGACCTTGGCGTGGGGGGGCTGATGAGCTCGGTGATTCCCTACAGTCTTGGCTTCGGCCTCGTCGCCCTGGTCATGACTGGCCTCTGGTCGGTGATGGAATGGCCGACAGGCCCGGGAGCGCCCTTCCACTACAGCCCGCCGGCCCCTGTTGCGGTCAGCGTTGCAACATCCTGACGACATGCGCTTGACAGAGGGAGGGGAGCCCCCTATTCCGCACGCCTCGCGCTGCTGCGAAGCGGTGATGCGGGTGTAGCTCAGTTGGTTAGAGCGCCGGCCTGTCACGCCGGAGGTCGCGGGTTCGAGTCCCGTCACTCGCGCCACTTCCCCTTGAGGGAGTGGCGCACTCCCCCTCTGGAACGCCCCGCATAAAGACCCGCCCCGATCTGGGCCAGGGTGGCCATCTTCATTCATCTTTGTCTGATGTCCGGACGGATCCGGCCGCGCCTAACCGGCCTCGCCTCAGAAGCCCTTCGCGAATCAGCATCTCGACCTGGGCGTTGACGCTGCGCATTTCGTCGGCCGCGAGGCGCTCGACTGCGTCGAGCACCTCGGGCTTCACCCGGATCAGAAATGCGCGCTTTCCAGGGCTGGCCATGGGTCAGCCGTACAGCGTGCCGGTATTGATCACGGGCTGGGCCTCCCGATCTGCACAGAGCACGACCAGAAGATTGGAGACCATGCTGGCCTTGCGCTCTTCGTCCAGTTCCACGACGCCGCGCTCGCTGAGCTGGGCAAGGGCGCTTTCGACCATGGAAACGGCGCCGGCGACAATCATGGCCCGAGCCGCCAGGACCGCCTGGGCCTGTTGGCGCTTCAGCATCGCTCCGGCGATTTCCGGGGCATAGGCCAGATGCATAAGGTGGGTTTCATCGATGGCGATACCAGCCACCTTGACCCGGTCCTGAAGATCTTCCTTCAGCCTCTGGCCGACGATTTCAGCATCGGCCCTCAGGGTGGGCTCGCCGTCCTCGGCATGGTCATAGGCATAGTGCCGGGTGACCTCGCGAAGGGCCGTCTCGATCTGGATATTGATGAAGGCCTGGTAGTCGTCCACATCGAACAGGGCCTGGGCGCTGTCGGCCACCCTCCAGACGACGTTGGCGGCGATCTCGATGGGGTTGCCCCCCTTGTCATTGACCTTGAGCATCTCGCTGGTGACATTGCGCACCCGCATGGAGATCTTCTTGCGACCGTACCAGGGCAGGACCCAGCGAAGTCCCGTGTTCCGGTCCGTCCCCTTGTAGGCGCCGAACAGGGTGATGGCGCAGCCCTCATTGGGCTGAAGGGAATAGAATCCAGCCAGCCCGAAGACGGACAGGGCGATCAGGACCACCCCCGGCACGCCCACCAGGGGACTGTACTCGATCCGCGCCAGCATCATGGCGCCCACGGCCGAAGTGGCCAGGAGCAGCAGCAGCAGCAGCCCGCCGTTGCCGCCTGCCCCGACCCGTTCGGAAGTCTGGCTTATTGCCTTGTGGTCCGTCATCTCGCCCTCCAAAATTGATATCGCAGTGATATCACTTTAAGAGTCTCTGGCAAGCACCTTGTCGGGCAGGCCGTCCACAATGGGTTCAGCCCTGCGTCATCGAAGGGCTTCAGCCGGGCCGGTTGGTCCGGGGCGGCCATGGCAGAAAGGCGGATACCTGGGACTGATAGTCGCGATAGGCCTGACCGCGGGAGCGGCGCATGGCCTGCTCCAGCGGAGGTATCCCCGACACCCGGATCAGCAGCCAGGCCATGAACCCTGGCCCGACCAACGCCATCCAGCCCCAGGGCCAGCTTCCCGCGGGGCCGATGGCCATGATGGGAAGGGCCAGCCAAAGCAGCCATTCGAAGAAATAGTTGGGGTGCCGCGACCAGCTCCACAGACCAACCCTGCAGACCTTTCCGTGGTTCAAGGGGTCGGACCGGAAACGCGCCAATTGGCGATCTGCAAGGCTTTCCCCGACAATGGCGATGAACAGGATCAAGCCGGCGGCCATGTCGCTCCAGACCAGACCGCTGGCCGGATTACGGGCCGCCACGAGGATAGCGACCGAAAGCAGGGCTCCAGAGAGCGCCTGGGCCTGCAAGAAGCCGAACATCCGTGACTGGAAACGCTCGCCCCATTCCCGCCGGAACTGGGCGTAGCGGGCATCTTCAGGGGCCTTGGCCACCCGGGAGCCAAGATGCAGGCCCAGCCTCAGGGACCATACCGCCATCACCGCTCCGACAATCCATTGCCGCTCGGTCGGGGGGCCGGCCTCCAGGGGCCAGAGGGCGCAGGCCAGGCCCGCGCCCCCCATGCCGAAGCTCCAGAAGACATCGGTCCAGCCACCGTTGCCGACGGCCCGCTGGAAAGCCCAGACGAACGCCATCCACAGACAAAGACCGAGGGTGACGAAGAGGATCAGGAAAAGCATGGGCAGGATACGCAGGCCTGAGGGATTTGGATCTGAAACATGGGTACGCGAACCGACGACCGGTCCAGGCGTTCCCGGGCAAGCCCCAGGGATACGCCGCATCCGGTGTATCCGAAACGGCGCCCGGTCTGGTGGGCGGCGAGGGGTTCGAACCCCCGACCCCCTCGGTGTAAACGAGGTGCTCTGACCAGCTGAGCTAGCCGCCCGAAGACAGGCTCTCTAGCCGTCCGCGCCGCCGGTGCAAAGGGTGCAAAACGGCCCAGGCAGAACGGTGAGCGCCGGGGTCAGCTATTGAGGGCGCCTTTCAGGGCCTCTCCGATCTGGAACCGGGCTGTTTTGGTCGCCGGACGCTGGACAGTTTCGCCTGTCCGCGGATTGCGCGCCGGACCCGCAGCCCGGCTGATGGAACGAAAGGTCCCGAAGCCGACGAGCCTGACGTCTTCGCCGTCCTTCAAGGTTGCGGTGACGCAGTCCACAAAGGCATGCAGCGCCGCCTGTGACTGGGCCTTGCTCAATCCAGCTTTGTCGGCAACAGCAGCCACCAGCTCGGCCTTGGTCATATCTCTCTCCCGGACATCGATTGTGCGGCGCGGCAATCTCCCGACGGGCGATCCCCCAAACCCCTCGGTCGATTATGGAGCCTGACTTCCGGTCGTCAAAAGAAACGCGCTGCAACAAGGCCGCAGCGCGTAACTTATCGACGATCACAAGGCGTCGGAGATCGCTAATGGGTGACGACGGCGTCCGAGTCGGGCTCTTCAACCTTCGCAGGTGCAGCAACACCTTCCTCGGGCTCCACCCATTCGATGGCGACCGGAGCCGAGACAAGCGCCCGGGCGATCGCCTCGTCCACGGTCGAGATCGGAACAATCTCGAGGCCATCCTTGACGCTCTGCGGCACCTCGGCCAGGTCCTTCTCGTTCTCTTGGGGGATGAGCACGGTCTTGATGCCGCTGCGCAGGGCCGCCAGCAGCTTTTCCTTCAGGCCACCAATCGCCAGCACGCGGCCCCGAAGGGTCACCTCCCCGGTCATGGCCACATCCTTGCGAATGGGAATGCCGGTCAGGACCGAGATGATGGCGATCGCCATGGCGACGCCGGCCGACGGGCCATCCTTGGGTGTTGCGCCTTCCGGAACATGGACATGGACGTCGGTCCGCTCGAACATCGGCGGCTTGACGCCGAACTTGGTCGCCCGTGACCGGACGTAGGAATTGGCCGCGGCGATGGACTCCTTCATTACGTCCTTCAGATTGCCCGTGATCGACATCCGTCCCTTGCCGGGCATCTTCACCGCTTCGATCGTCAGGATCTCGCCACCGAACTCGGTCCAGGCCAGTCCTGTGACGATTCCAACCTGATCCTCCTCATCGGTTTCGCCATACCGGTACTTCTTGACCCCGGCATACTTGGCAAGACGGTCATCGTCGATCGTCAGGCTGGTAAGGCTTTCCCGCGACAGGTCCCGAACCGTCTTCCGGGCCAGATTGCCCAGTTCCCGCTCCAGCGACCGGACACCAGCCTCGCGAGTATAGTAGCGGATCAGGTCCCGGATGGCCTGGTCGGGCACCACGAACTCCGCCGTCGTGAGGCCATGGTCCTTGATCAGCCGGGGCAGGACGTGCCGCTTGGCAATCTCGACCTTTTCATCCTCCGTGTAGCCCGGGATCCGGATGATCTCCATCCGGTCCAGAAGCGGCTGTGGCATGTTGAGGCTGTTGGCAGTGGTGACGAACATGACCTGGCTGAGGTCGTAGTCGACCTCCAGATAATGGTCGGCAAAGGTCGAGTTCTGGGCAGGGTCCAGCACTTCCAACAGGGCCGAGGACGGGTCCCCGCGCCAGTCGGAGCCCATCTTGTCGATCTCGTCGAACAGGAAGAACGGATCAACCGCCTTGGCCTTCTTCATCGACTGGATGACCTTGCCAGGCATGGAGCCGATATAGGTGCGGCGGTGGCCGCGGATCTCGGCCTCGTCCCGCACGCCGCCCAGCGACAGCCGAACAAACTCACGGCTGGTCGCCTTGGCGATCGAACGCCCAAGGGAGGTCTTGCCAACCCCGGGCGGGCCCACGAGGCAGAGGATCGGCCCCTTGAGGGAATTGGTCCTGGCCTGAACGGCCAGATACTCGAGAATGCGTTCCTTGACCTTCTCGAGGCCGTAATGGTCCTCCTCGAGGATCGCTTCAGCCCGGGCCAGGTCGATCTTCTTGGGCCGCGCCTTGCCCCAGGGCAGGGACAGCATCCAGTCCAGGTAGTTGCGGACAACCGTGCTCTCGGCCGACATGGGGCTCATGTTGCGAAGCTTCTTCAGTTCCGCCTCGGCCTTGGTGCGCGCCTCCTTCGAGAACTTGGTCTTCTTGATGCGCTTTTCCAGCTCGTTCAGCTCGTCCCGACCATCGTCCTGATCGCCAAGCTCCCGCTGGATCGCCTTCATCTGTTCATTCAGGTAGTACTCGCGCTGGGTCTTCTCCATCTGGCGCTTGACCCGGCTGCGGATCTTCTTCTCGACCTGCAGCACGCTGATCTCCCCTTCCATCAGGGCGAAGACCTTCTCCAGACGCTTGACCACATTGAACAGCTCCAGCAGAGCCTGCTTATCTCCGATCTTTACCGAGAGATGGGCTGCAATGCTGTCAGCTAGCTTACCCGGCTCGGCAATGTGGGGAATCGAGGCCAGGGCTTCCGGTGGAATCTTCTTGTTGAGCTTCACGTAGGCTTCAAACTGCTCGGCCACGGCCCGGGACAGGGCCTCCGCCTCATGGGCCTGGCCGCCCTCCTCATCGAGCAGGGCCACCTCGGCCTCAAAGAAATCATCACCGCCGACAAACCGGGTTACAGCGGCGCGCTGCTTGCCCTCGACCAGCACCTTGACGGTGCCATCGGGCAGTTTCAGCAGTTGCAGCACTGTCGCGACAACCCCGACATCATAGATGGCCCCCGGGGACGGATCATCATCAGCGCTGTTCTTCTGGGTGGCCAGAATGATCTGCTTGTCGCCACGCATAACCTCCTCGAGGGCGCGCACCGACTTTTCCCGGCCAACGAACAGCGGGACGACCATATGGGGAAAAACAACGATGTCCCGAAGCGGCAACACCGGAAGGGTACGAAGGTCAGACATATTGGGTCTCCATGGCGCGACCCGAAATCGGCGCCGCGCTGTCCCGCCGGATACGGACGGGTACGTTGATACGATACTTGGGCGCTTCGCACGGCCATTCAAGCGCCCGGCGAGCCCTGGTTGGGGGTAAAGTCCTGAAGAACCATGAAATTCAGTGCTATCCGGTTCGCTCGACAGCTCTGCTCTGGCGACGTGTAGGCCTCGGCCCGAACGCAAAAAACCCGCCAGGCAAGGGCCAGGCGGGCGATCGGCGCGAAATCTGGGTGCGGGAGCAGGATTTGAACCTGCGACCTTCAGGTTATGAGCCTGACGAGCTACCGGGCTGCTCCATCCCGCGTCGATAGGGATTGGTGATCGTGAGCAAGGGTCAGACCCCATCTATATTTTTGAGATGGGGT
>JARWZW010000031.1 GCA_029866155.1 Caulobacter sp.
CGACAACCTGACGCCGCTCTATCCGGAATCCCGCCTGAACATGGAGCTGCCTGATCCGACGGTGAAGGATCGCTCCGGCCGGGTCATCGACATCGTGGCCCCCTTGGGCAAGGGCCAGCGCTGCCTGATCGTCGCCCCGCCTCGGGTCGGCAAGACGGTGATGCTGCAGAACATCGCCAAGTCCATCGAGACCAACCATCCAGAATGCTACCTGATCGTCCTGCTGATCGACGAGCGGCCGGAAGAAGTCACCGACATGCAGCGGACGGTGAAGGGCGAGGTCATCGCCTCCACCTTCGACGAACCGGCCACCCGCCACGTCCAGGTCGCCGAGATGGTCATCGAAAAGGCCAAGCGCCTGGTCGAGCACAAGCGCGACGTGGTCATCCTGCTGGACTCGGTCACGCGCCTCGGCCGGGCCTACAACACCACGGTGCCCTCGTCCGGCAAGGTCCTGACCGGCGGTGTCGACGCCAACGCCCTGCAGCGGCCCAAGCGCTTCTTCGGCGCCGCCCGGAACATCGAGGAAGGCGGCAGCCTGACCATCATCGCCACGGCCCTGATCGACACCGGCAGCCGGATGGACGAGGTGATCTTCGAAGAGTTCAAGGGCACCGGCAACAGCGAAATCATCCTGGACCGCAAGGTGGCCGACAAGCGCATCTTCCCGGCCATCGACGTCCTGAAATCCGGCACCCGCAAGGAAGAGCTGATCACGCCGAAAGACCAGCTGACCAAGACCTACATCCTGCGGCGCATCCTCAACCCCATGGGCAGCCAGGACGCCATCGAGTTCCTGCTCGACAAGATGCGCCAGTCCAAGACCAACGGCGACTTCTTCCAGTCCATGAACACCTGATCAGGATGCTTCCCCAGGGCCAACGGTCCGGTATGGGGAGCTGACAGACGCAAAGCGGCTGATTGACGGGGTCATCGACCGACAGTGGCCGCCATTCGGTTCGCTGATGACGAGCCGACCGGTAACCCTCCCTCAGCCGGCTGTCGCCGGCCGCCACCTCGCCCGAGCCGGCGCTGTCGCGCCTTGGGGAGGATCCGCGCTACTCCCCGAAGCCTACGCCGGGCTCTACCGGGGCAAAACGGATCAGGCGGCTGTCCTCGACACCGGCTGTGCGGTGCTTGACCACCTCGCGATAAACGGGGTCGGTGACCATGGCCAGGAAGGCGCCGCCGCCGGGATACTGGGCGATGAAGGCGATATCCCAGCGCTCGTCGGTCGGTCCGGTCAGGACCCCTTCCGGCTTTCCGGCCCAGATCTGCCGGCCGCCGACCCGGGCGAAGATCGCCGCGCTCTCCCGGCCATAGGCGCGGTAGGCCTCAAGTCCGGTCAGGCCCTTGCCGTGGTTTGGATGATCCTCCGGATAGGCCGCCAGGGGCCGCAGCCGGATCAGGTTGAGCATCTGGATGGTCGTATCGCGCGGCAGGGCCTTGAAAGCGTCGAACTGCGGGCGGGTCGGGTCGATGCTTCCCATGGGACTCAGTCTTTCAGCGGGTCCCGGGCATCCGGGGCGGCATAGGTCAGGGACAGGAAGACATCCTCCAGGTCCGGATCCTCGGTGGCGATGTCGCGGATGGTCATGCCCTGGGCCCGGACGGCGGCCAGCACCTGCTCGACGCTGGACTCCCCCGTCCGGTAGCTGACCGAAAAGGCCCCGCCGGCTCGCATTTTTGTGTCGAAGCCCACCAAGCTGGGGGCATTGTCCACCGGGTTGTCTGGAGTGACCACCACATTGCGGACGTCCAGCCTTTTCAGGAGGGTCGCGGTGGGTTCGCTGACCACGACCTCGCCCCGGTTGATGATGGCGATCCGGTCGCAGAGCTCCTGGGCCTCTTCCAGATAATGGGTGGTCAGGACGATGGTGACTCCCAGCCGGTTAAGTTCCAGCACATAGGCCCAGAGCTGACGGCGCAACTCGACATCCACCCCGGCTGTGGGCTCATCCAGGATCAGGACCGGCGGGTTATGGACCATGGCCTTGGCCACCATCAGACGCCGCTTCATGCCGCCGGACAGCTGGCGCACATAGGCCTTGGCCTTGTCCGACAGGCCAAGCGCCGCCAGCAGCTCGGCGGTCCGGCGCTGGGCCTTGGGCACGCCATACATGCCGGCCTGGGTCTCCAGGGATTCTTCGGGCGTGAAAAACACATCCGCCGCCAGTTCCTGGGGCACCACCCCGATGGCGGCCCGGGCGTCCCTCGGCCGCTCGTCGATATCGCGGCCCCAGATCTCGACCTTGCCGGACGTCTTGTGGGTCAATCCGGCCAGAATGTTGATGAAGGTCGACTTTCCGGCGCCGTTGGGCCCCAGAAGCCCGAAGATCGAACCTCGCGGCACCTTCAGGTCGATGCCGTTCAGGGCGCGCTTTTCCGGGGTGGTCTTGGTGGCGGCGTAGGTCTTGAAGACCCCTTTGGCCTCGATGGCGTAGTCAGGCAGGTCCATGGACATCCGATCGGCGGGGCGCGAAGTCGCGGCCTGGGCGATTGACGCCCGGCCCCTCCCCCGCTTTATGGAGGCTGCGCGACCAAGAGCGCCGCGCATGTTCCGCCCTAGGTATGCCCCCCGCGCCTGTAAGCCAAGACGCCAGACCCGTATCTCTCGAGACCTTTCATGGCCCATGCCCCTGACGCCGCTTCCCCGGCCCCGACACCAGCCTCCGCCGACGCCGTGGAGACCATCGTCGTCACCAGCCATCGTATCGCCTGCGACGGGGTCGGCGGCGCCCTGGGCCATCCGCGGGTCTGGCTGGAACTGGGAGAGGCTGGTCATGTCGACTGCCCCTATTGCGACCGTCGTTTCGTCGCGGCAGGTCATGGCGACCATCCGCCCGGGTCCCAGGCGCCCGGCGTCTATGAGGGCCCGGCGGGCCACTGACGTCCGCCTCAGGGGCCGTTGGCCGCTGCCCCGTCTTCCGGCGACCGGGCGGCCCCCGGTGGTCCAGGGATTCATCTGCATCAGGCCGGCAATGGCCACGGCCCAGGCGCCAAACCCCGGACCAGCGGGACTCTCCCGGCCGACCCTGCAGTCGATCAGCTTTCCGTCCGGCGCCACCAGGCAATCGGCGGTTCCTCGCCCGGCCCTGACCCCGGCCTCGGCGACCTGAACCCGATAGACCGACAGGATCTTCTCCGGCTTTAGGCCTGTGATCGATTGCGGGGCCCGGACCGAGCGTTTCTGGCCCTTGGGGCTGGCCGGATCCACGAAGGTCTGGGCAAGGAGCACATCGGATCGGGCGTATCTTGACGATTCTTCTGGCGTCATCCGCCTCTGAAAAGTTTCCTCCGCCAGGGATCTGGCCTTTCCACGCAAGACACCTCCGGATGAATCCGCCGCAACAACACAGTCCGCA
Source organism: Caulobacter sp. (assembly GCA_029866155.1). GTDB lineage: Bacteria > Pseudomonadota > Alphaproteobacteria > Caulobacterales > Caulobacteraceae > Caulobacter. The sequence goes on from JARWZW010000031.1 coordinate 3,366, forward strand.
AGCCGTCCGGTCGCCAACAGGGTGCAGCGCAGCGCTATCGTTGTCGGGGATGCAGGTCCGGCACTGGCTGGCCAGGCGGTTTCCAGAGCTTCAAAGGTCGGGGCTACGGACCAGACCGGCCACCTGCGCCCGCACTTGCCTGCTGACCGCGGCGCCGGTTGGCGATAGTCTGGCCGTATGACTGACGCCGCTGTTCCCGATGCCCCCCAGCCCTGCCACCTGACCCAGGACGGTCCGCCGGTGCGGCTCTATCTGGTGGACGGGTCGGGCTATATCTTCCGGGCCTATCACGCCCTGCCGCCGCTGACCCGCAAGCGGGACGGCCTGCCGGTCGGCGCCGTCTCCGGCTTCTGCAACATGCTGTTCAAGCTGCTTCGCGACAGCAAGGAGGACGCCCCCACCCATCTGGCCGTGGTCTTCGACCATTCGGAAAAGACGTTCCGGAACAAGCTCTACGACCAGTACAAGGCCCACCGTCCGCCGGCGCCCGAGGATCTTCGACCGCAGTTTCCCCTGGTCCGCGAGGCCACCCGGGCCTTTGGCGTTCCCAGCCTGGAACTGCCCGGCTATGAGGCCGATGACGTCATCGCCGCCTATGCCTGCAGGGTGCGGGAGATGGGCGGGGAGGTGATCATCATCTCGTCCGACAAGGACCTGATGCAGCTGGTCGGCAATGGCGTCTCCATGCTGGACACCATGAAGAACGTCCGGATTGGCCCAGACCAGGTCTTCGAGAAGTTCGGGGTGCCGCCGGAAAAGGTCGTCGAGGTCCAGGCCCTGTGCGGCGACAGTGTCGATAATGTGCCGGGCGCCCCGGGAATCGGGATCAAGACCGCCGCCCTGCTGATCAACGAATATGGCGACCTGGAAACCCTGCTGGCCCGGGCCGGCGAGATCAAGCAGGACAAGCGCCGCCAGACCCTGATCGATTATGCCGACCAGATCCGCCTGTCCCGGCAGCTGGTCCAGCTGGACTGCGACACCCCTCTGCCGGAACCCATTGATGAGCTTAAGGTGCGGGACCCGGACCCGGCCGTGCTTTCGGCCTTTCTGGAGGATATGGGCTTCGGGACCCTGGCCCGGCGCATCGGGGCGGCCAATGGCGAGGCCCCCGCCGCCGCCCTGACCCCGCTGGCCCCCGAAGCCATGCCGACCGCCCCGCAGTATCGCCCGGCCTATGGCCGCAGCGAGACCTCGGCGCCGGTCCCCGCCCTGGAAACCCCCGTCGATACCGGCCTCTATGTCTGTGTCCGGGACCTGGAGACCCTCGACCGGTGGATCGCCCGGGCCCGGGATGTCGGCCAGGTGGCGTTCGACACCGAGACCGACGCCCTGGGTTCGGCCACGGCCGGTCTCTGCGGCATCTCCCTGGCCGTTGCGCCGGGCGAGGCCTGCTACATCCCGGTCGGCCACCGGGAAAAGGACGGCCTGGCCCTGGAGGCGGCGGCCGATCTCGAACAGATTCCGCTGGAGGCGGTGATCGCCCGGCTGAAGCCGCTGCTCGAGGATCCCACGGTCCTGAAGATCGCCCAGAACGCCAAATATGACCTGGGCGTGCTGTCGCGCCATGGCGTCGCCGTCTCGCCCATCGATGACACCATGCTGATCTCCTACGTCCTGGAGGCGGGACTGCATGGCCATGGCATGGACGAACTGTCCCAGCTCTGGCTGGGCCACAAGCCCATCCCCTTCAAACAGGTGGCCGGAAGCGGCAAGTCCGAGATCAGCTTCCGCCATGTCGGGCTTAGCGAGGCCACGGCCTATGCCGCCGAGGATGCGGACGTCACCCTGCGGCTGCACGGCCTGCTCAAGCCCCGGCTGGCCCGGGAAGGCCTTCTGACCGTCTATGAGACCCTGGAGCGCCCCCTTCCGCCGGTCCTGGCGGCCATGGAGAATGCCGGGATCAAGGTCGATACCGAGGTGCTGCGCCATCTCAGCCACGACTTTTCCATGCGGATGGCCGAGTTCGAGGCCAAGGCCCACGCCCTGCTGGGCCGCCCCTTCAACCTGGGCAGCCCCAAACAGATCGGCGAGGTGCTGTTTGGCGAGATGGCCCTGGAGGGCGGCAAGAAGACCGCCACCGGCCAATGGGCCACGGATGTCGATGTCCTGGAGGGCCTGGCCGCCCAGGGCCATGAGCTGCCCCGGCTCCTGCTGGACTGGCGACAGCTGTCAAAGCTCAAGGGCACCTACACCGACAACCTGATCGCCGCCATCGCCCCGGCCACGGGACGGGTCCATACGGCCTATGCCATGGCCTCGACCACCACAGGTCGGCTTTCATCATCCGATCCGAACCTGCAGAATATCCCGATCCGCACCGAGGAAGGTCGAAAGATCCGCAAGGCCTTCATCGCCGAGCCCGGCCATGTGCTGATCAGCGCCGACTACAGCCAGATCGAACTGCGCCTGCTGGCCCATGTGGGAGAGATCCCCCAGCTCCAGGCCGCCTTCCGCCAGGGTCTGGACATCCACGCCATGACCGCCTCGGAGATGTTCAACACCCCCATCGAGGGCATGCCGTCCGACATCCGCCGCCGGGCCAAGGCCATCAATTTCGGCATTGTCTATGGCATCAGCGCCTTTGGCCTGGCCAACCAGCTGTCGATCCCCCAGGCCGAGGCCGGGGCCTATATTAAGACCTATTTCGAACGGTTCCCCGGCATCGGCGCCTATATGGACCGGATGCGGGCCCAGGTGCGCGAGCACGGCTTTGTCACCACCCTCTTTGGCCGACGGATCAATATCCCCGACATCCGGGCCAAGAGCGTGGGCCAGAAGCAGTTTGCCGAACGCGCCGCCATCAATGCCCCGCTCCAGGGCGCGGCCGCCGACATCATCCGCCGGGCCATGGCCCGCATGCCGGCTGCCTTGAAGGCGGCCGGCCTGAAGGGCCGCATGCTGCTGCAGGTCCATGACGAGCTGGTCTTCGAGGCCCCCGCCGAAGAGGCCGAGGCCACCTGCGCCCTGGCCCGGTCGGTCATGGAAGGCGCCGCCCTGCCGGTGATCGAGATGAGTGTCCCCCTGGTCGTCGAAGCCCGCGCCGCCGCCAACTGGGACGAGGCTCACTAGCCCCTGTTGGGCAGGTGGGGCGTCACTCTGGCCCTGAGCAGTCGAACCAGGGCGTCGTCCATGAAGTCATAGTCGTCGGGAATGTTCAGGCAGATGACCCGCGCGCTTTTCAGCGAACTGCGGAAGCGCTTCTGCAGCCTGGTGCGATGCGCGCGTTCCATGACGAAGATCAGATCCGCAGAAGCGACCAGCTCGGCGGTCAGCGGGACCTCCGCGTCATGGTTGGTTCCTGCCGAAGTGGTTTCCACGCCGGGCCAGTCGGCAAAGACCTGTTCCGCCGTCGGGCTGCGCAACCGGTTCTGGCTGCAGACGAACAGGACCGATTTCACGGGTGCGTCCGGAAGGGGTTCAGCATGGGGATAGCCATGACCGGTCGTCCAACCGCACCTGCCTATCCCAGGGCCGCCGCCTGGGCCGCAATCCGCTGGATCAGGGTCGGGGTCAGGTAGCCGTCCGCGGGCAGGCCATTGGCCTTTTGCCAGGCCCGGACGGCGACGCGGCTCTTCGGTCCAATCGCGCCGTCCACGCCGCCGGTGTCAAAGCCCAGTTTCGTCAGGGACTGCTGCGCCAGGATCCGGTCTGACAGGGCCAGGGGAACTTCCACCGGCCAGGGGGTGACCAGGGGCCCGTCGCCCGAGAACCTCAGGGCCAGCAGGCCGACGCCAAGGGCATAGGCCGTGGAGTTGTTGTAGCGCATGATCACCCCGTGGTTGGGGAAGATCAGGAAGGCCGGGCCATTGCCGCCGGAGGGCAGGATCAGGCTGGCGCTGGAGGCCTGGTCCGCGGCGGACCAGGGCAGGCCGTCGGCCCGCACCACCCCGCGCTGGATCCAGACCGACAGGGGCTCGCGCGCCTGTTCGGTCAGGCCCAGGTCCAGACCGGCCGGGAGCCGAACTTCCCGGGACCAGCTTTCGCCCCGCTTCCAGCCGGCCTTGGCCAGGTAGTTGGCTGTGGAGGCCAGGGCGTCCGGGGTCGAGCCCCAGATGTCGCGCCGGCCGTCGCCGTCGCCGTCCACGGCGGTGGACAGAAAGACTCCCGGCAGGAACTGGGTCTGGCCCATGGCCCCGGCCCAGCTGCCCTTCAGTGCGGCCCGGGTCTGCTGGCCGCTGCCAATGATGGTCAGGGCCGAGATCAGCTCGGACTCCGCCCAGGCGCGTCGACGCCCGTCCGCCGCGAGGCTGGCCAGGGACCGGACCACATCCATGTCGCCCTGCAGCTTGCCGAAGGCCGATTCCATGGCCCAGACCGCCAGGATGATGTCACGCGGCACGCCATAGCGGGTCTCAAGCCCGGGCAGATAGTCCAGGCTCTGGCGAAACTGCCGGCCCTGGGTGACACGGACATCTGAAACCGTGCCCTTCACATAGTCGCCGACCGGCTTGGAAAACTCCGGCTGCTTGCCGTCCAGGGCGGCCGCCCGGGGGTCGGGGGTCAGGCCCGCCAGTTCCCGGTCCAGCAGCTGGGGCGAAAGGCCTGCGGCCAGGGCCCGGCCCCGGAAGGCAAAGAGCCAGGCGTCGAAACTGACATCGCCTGACACCACCGGCGGCGGCGCCGCTGCCGGCGTCACCACGACAGCCGAGACGGGCGTCACGGCCAGGGGCGGGGCAGGCGGCGGCGAAAGGCCCAGGGAGGGCTCCAGATTGGGATCGGCGCAGCCGGCCAGGGTGAGCAGGAAGAGAAGACGAAGGTCCATGGGGTCAAACTAGCCGCAAGGCGGCCCCGGACTCAATCACAACCCTGACAACAACCGCCGGAGAACCCCGGCGTCAGCCCGCCTAGTTCTGCAGGCGGAAGACAAACTGACCCGTATCCCCCGGCTTGTTGATCATCCGTCCGGCCAGGCTGGTCTTGCTGACGAAATGGGCGAGATAGAGGGCGTAGCCGCCGTTGACGGCATACATGATCCGGTCCTCGTCCTGCAGCCAGCGGGCGTCCTCATAGGTCGTACCATTGTAGCCATAGGTCAGGGTGCAGTCGGCCTTGAAGACGATGGTCATGTCGTAGGTGTCACCGTCCTCCCAGACCGTATTGCCGCGAAAGGTCTTGCCGGCGACATAGGTCGCCCGGCCAGGATCGCCGCATCTGGCCGCCGGGGCTGCGGCAGGTTTCGAGCTTGCTGTTGCCTGGGTCGGCAGGGCGACCGTCGAGGCTGGCGCCGCCATGGCTGCGGCAGGGGCTATGAAAGCCAGGATGGCGGTGATCAGGATTCCCGGGCGCATGGGGAGTCGCTCCATTGATGGACAGGCGGTGACCCTAGCGATGGCCCGAAGGCCCTGAACCCTCAGGAAGGGGGGCGCGGAGATCGGACATGTTAAAAATCTTTGACATGATGTCTGAAATATCGCACATGACCCCCGCAAAACGGAGCGCAATGAGATGTCCTATCGGGAAAAAAGCGCCTGGATTTCGCTGGTCACCACCCTGGTCATCTGGGGCGGCTTTTTCGTCGCCCTGTTCCGCGGCTTGCTGACAGGCCAGTCGGGCCTGATGAGTTTCGCCGGACTGTTTGTCGGCTGCGTCATCCTCGTGGTCGTGGTTCAGGTGGTTCTGGCGATCCTGATCGCCCTGCAGTCGCCCTCGGAGGCCGAGGCCGCCCCTGATGAGCGGGAGCGGCGGATCGATGATCAGGCCGGCCGCCGCGCCTACTGGGTGCTCAGCAGCCTGACCCTGACCCTGGTGCTGTGCCTGCCCCTCGCCCTTCTGTTCTGGCCGGACCTGCTGCTGGGGCCGGGACCCAGGGGCCTCATGCTGGCCGCCAGCGGCGTTTTCCTCGCCATCACCCTGGCCGAGGTGGTGCGGTCGGCCAGCCAGGTGCTGGGCTTTCGCCGGCTGGCCTGATCCATGGCCGCCGGAACCCTGCAGAACCAGGTTCGTCGCCTGAGATTCGACCATGGCGAGATGACCCAGGCGGAACTGGCGAAACGGATTGGCGTCACCCGCCAGACCGTCGCCGCCATAGAGCAGAACCGCTATGCGCCGTCACTTGAGGCGGCCTTCCGGATTGCCCATGTCTTCGGTGTGGGGATCGACGAGGTGTTCCAGTGGACGCCCTGAGGCCGGAGGGGGCCCCAGTCAATCTGCCGCCCGTCCGTCCATGGCCTCCAGGGCGGCGTCGATCCGCCGGATGAGCCGCGCCTGCTCGGCCCCGGACACCCCTGTCAGCAGAGCCAGGGCGCAGCCCATGGGCAGAAAGGGCGCCGCCGCCGCCGACAGCGCTTCGGGGGAAAGGCCGGCCAGCCGGGCATAGTCAGACTTGAGGGCTGCAAAGACCGCCCGCGGCCGCTCGGGATCGGCCACCCGCTCCGCAACGATTTCGGTCAGTAGGATCTCGCAGATTCCCAGGTCAAAGGCGGCGGGGGCGCGGACCGCACCCATCCAGTCGATCAGCCGGGGACCCCGGGCCGTCATGATCACATTTCCGGGGTGCAGGTCGCCGTGGCACAGAGCCTCTCCGGTCGGCAGCCCTTCGACCAGCGCCAGCAGGCTTGAGGCGGTGGGCCCCGGTATGCGGTCGCCAGAGCGAAAACTGGCCTCCAGCCAGTCCCGCAGGGAGGGCAGGGCGGACGGCGCCGGCGTCCTGTGAACCTCCATGGCCAGGGTCGCCAGCAGCGCGCCGGTCTCGGCCGGCGTCATGGCGCCGGACCGTGACAGCTGCATCAGGGTCGGACCCTCCAGCCGTGACAGGACAAGGCCGGTCCGCCCCTCCAGAACCACCTCGCCCAGCACTTCCGGCGCAGGCGCGCCCGCTGCAAAGACCGCCCGGGTGATCCGGGCCTCATGCCGGATCAGCCGTCCCGATACCCCCTCCCGGAACAGCTTGACCACCTGCCCGGGCGCCCAGGCATGGACCTCTGCAAAGGCCCCCTCGCCGACTTTCTCACCCGGAAATGCCGCCATCCGGAAGTGGTAAAGCCGGATTCGTTCCCGTTCAATCGTTCGGGCGCTGTAAACGACAGACCGGCGACGCCGACTTTCGATCGCAGAATGGGTCTGATAGCTATATCGGTGTCCAGGGATGTGTCGCGAAACACCGCGAACAGCAGAGCGAGCCGAACCTGACGGGGATGGTTATGAAGCCTGGAAAGGCCGAGGTTCGTGTCGAGAACGCCCTCCGCTTTGAGCGCGAAGGTCTGATGCAAAGGGCGGAGCGGGAGTATCGCTCGGCCCTGGACTTGGCCCCAAGGCATTTGATTGCCCTCAACAATCTGGGAACTCTCTATGCGTCGCGGCGACGATATACAGAAGCCGCGCAGCTGTTCCGGCGAGCCCTGGCCGCCCATCCCGAAGATCTGCCCTCGAACATCAACCTTGCGGGCGTACTGCGCGAGCTTGGACAGGAAGCCCAGGCTGTTCAAGCACTCGGACGGGCCCTGGTCCTCGACCCCGGTTCGAGAATGGCCCGGATCAATCTAGCGAACCTGCTACGCTCCATGGGCAGGCTCACAGAGGCCAGGCCGCACTACCAGACCTTGCTGAAGGCCAATACCGAGGATGGTCTGGCGCGATGGAATCTGGCCGCGCTTGAGGGCTTGTCCGGTGATCTTCGGGCGGCTTTTTCCGGATTCGCTGCGCACCATGAGCGAGAGCCGGTTGCGCCGCCGCCGCCTCTGCCCCGATGGCGCGGAGAACCGCTGGCGGGCCGCAGCATTCTCCTGATCAGCCACCAAGGCTTCGGCGATACGATCATGTTCGCTCGCTTTGCCGATCGGCTGACCAAACTCGGCGCCCGGGTTGTCATGTGGGCGCAGCCGCCGCTTCAGCCTCTGTTGCGTCGTCTGGCGGGCGTGGACATGTTCGAGCCGGTCAAGACACCTCTATCTGAGATCGACTTCTGGCATCCCCTTGAAGACCTGCCCGCCGTCCTCGAGGTCGGGTCAACCGACTTGCTCTGGCCCGGCGCTTATCTGTCCGCATCCTCCGAAAAACAGGCGACCTGGTCGACCCGATTGGCCAGGCAGCCCGGCAAGCTTCGTGTCGGACTGGTTTGGGCTGGAAACCCCACCCATCCGGATGACCACAACCGTTCCATTCCGCTCCCGGCTCTGTTCACCGCATTGTCGACCGTCTCTGGCATACACCTTCTCAGTCTTCAGAAAGGTCCTCGAAGCGAGGAGGCCGGGAATGCTGGAATTGAGCGAATTGACCAGGCTCTCCACGACTTTGAAGACACTGCGGGGGCGATCGCGAACCTCGATCTCGTGATCACTGTGGATACAGGTGTGTTGCACCTGACCGGCGCAATGGGCCGGGAGGCCTGGGGGCTTGTTCCCTACGCACCGGATTGGCGCTGGATGCTGGGACGCGATGACTCTCCCTGGTATCCCACCGTCCGGCTCTTTCGACAGGCGCAGCCCAGGTCCTGGGTCGAGGCGCTCGAAGCGGTTGTTTCAGCTCTGAAGAAGAAGGTGACCTCGGAGGCGGCCTTGACCCCAGACCAGCCGGCTGCAGGGGGATAGGGGTTACCTCGGTGGACGTTCCACCCGGCAATTCACCGCGCCTAGATTGACTCCGCCGCCCCGCCCCCCTATAGCCGCCCGCTCTGGTTCAACCGGGCCTGCGGCCGGCGTCTTTTCGCCGGGTCCTGCACACCCGCTACAAGTAGACGGTCATGAAGGTCAGAAGCTCCCTCAAGTCGCTGAAGTCGCGCCACCGCGACTGCAAGCTGGTCCGCCGCAAGGGCGTTCTCTACGTGATCAACAAGACCGATCCGCGCTTCAAGGCCAAGCAGGGCTGATGACGGCCCCCGCCTGCGTCCTCTGGGATGTCGGCAACGTCATCGTCCGCTGGGACCCCCATCGGCTCTATGCAAAGATCTTCCCGGAACCGGATGCCCGCATCCGGTTCCTTTCGTCTGTCTGCACCATGGACTGGCATGGCGAGACGGACCGGGGCCTGAGCCCGGCCGAGAACACCGCCCGTCTGGTGGCGCTTCACCCGCGATATGAAACCGAGATCCGCGCCTGGTGGGATCGCTGGGACGAGATGTTCGACGGCGCCATTCCCCAGACCGAGGCCGCCATGCAGGCCCTGGCCGCCCGGGGCGTGCCGCAGTTCGGCCTGACCAACATGTCGATCGCGGCCTGGCCCGCCGTCCAGGCCATGAGCCCGGTCTTTGGCCTGTTCCAGGACGTGGTGGTCTCGGCAGAGGAACGGCTGATCAAGCCGGACCCGGCCATCTATCGTCTTGCGGCGGCCCGCGCCGGCCAAGCCCCCGACCAGATCCTGTTTGTCGATGACAATGCCGCCAATATCGCCGCAGCCCGCGAACTGGGCTTCCATGTCCTGCATTTCACCGATCCGGACGCCCTGGCCGGGGTGCTGCAGGGCCATGGCCTGATCGAAGGCTGATCAGCGGCTGATCGGGGCCTGGTCGATCCGCCAGAGGGCTGTTGTGGCGGGGCGCTGGCGGGGCTAGATCAACGCCCTTTCCTCCTTCCCCTTCCCGTGAGACCTTTTGACCATGGCTGACGACGCCTCCAGCGACGTTCTGAACGCAACTGCCCAGACGCAGCTCAAGACCATTATCGAGCGCATCGAGCGACTCGAAGAGGACAAGGCCGGGGTCATGGCGGACCTGAAGGAGGTCTATGCCGAGGCCAAGGGCAATGGTTTCGACGTCAAGATCCTCCGCAAGGTCGTCCGGCTGCGCAAGCAGGACAAGGCCAAGCGCGACGAGGAAGAGGCGCTGGTCGACCTTTACCTGTCGGCCATCGGCGGTCTGTGAAGGCAAAACCGCCAAAAGACCCCCGGGAACAGGCCCGGAAGGCGGCCCAGCGCTCGGCCCTCAACGCCCTGCGCAAGGCCCGCCGCACTGCCGACAAGGCCGGCGTCGCCCTCTCGGACTGGGAGGGCGAGTTCCTGGGCTCGGTGGAAGACCGCGTAAAGACCTATGGCCGGGCCTTCGGCGATCCCGAGCTGGGCGCCCCCGGCCAGGCCCTGTCGGCCATGCAGACCCGCAAGCTCAAGGAAATCGCCGCCAAGGCCAGGGGCGAGGACAAGGGTCCTTCCTGGCGAAAGAAATAGGAGGCTCCCCCAGGGCCGCAGGCCCGGTTCGGGGAAGCTGTCAGGCGCCAAGCGGCTGACTGAGGGGTCGTCAACGGACGGTTGCCGCCGATGGACGGCAGCTGACTCACCGGTGGGAACCCCATCCACCATCGCTGCGCGATGGTCCCCCTGCCTCAAGGGGGCAGGATCCGGACGACTCGGCTACCCGACTTCCTTGAAGTCCACGTCGATCCCCTGCTCGCGAACCTTGCGATAGAGGGTCGAGCGGCCGATGCCCAGGCGCCGGGCCACTTCGCTCATATGGCCGGCATAGATGTCGATGGCGTGCTGGATCAGGTCGCGCTCGATTTCTTCCAGGGTCCGCAGATGGCCCTTGGCGTCGAGGATGCGGACTGGCGCCTCCACCGGCATTTCAGCCAGCAGCTGCTGGGCTGTCGGGATGGCGGCCGGGACCTGACTGGCCAGGGCCGGCACAGTCAATTCCGGCGGCGGGGCCTTGATCCCGGAAATGGCCGGAAAATCATGGGGCTGCAGATAGGGAGCGTCCGCCAAGACAATGGCCCGGTAGACGGCGTTTTCCAGCTGCCGGACATTGCCGGGCCAGTCGAAGGCTGTGAGGAAAGCAACGGCTTCAGCCGAGGCGCCGACCACCCGCTTGCCCTCCTCGACATTGAACCGCCGGATGAAGGCTTCCATCAGGGCCGGAATATCCTCGCGACGCTCGCGCAGGGCAGGGGCCTCGATGGGGAAGACATTGAGGCGATAGAACAGGTCCTCGCGGAACCGCCCTTCCGCAACCGCCACGGCCAGGTCCCGGTTGGTGGCCGAGACGATGCGGGCGTCGACCCGCACCGAGCGCTTGGCGCCGATGGGATCGATCTCGCTCTCCTGCAGAGCGCGCAGCAGCTTGACCTGGATATCCAGCGGCAGTTCGCCGACCTCGTCGAGGAACAGGGTGCCGCCATTGGCCTCCTGGAACTTGCCCAGATGTTTGTCGGAGGCCCCGGTGAAGCTGCCCTTTTCGTGACCGAACAGGATGCTCTCGACCAAGTTCTCGGGGATGGCGCCGCAGTTGACGGCGACAAAGGGCTTGCCGGCCCGGTCCGAGCTGCCATGCACAGCCCTGGCGATGACTTCCTTGCCCACCCCGCTTTCGCCCGTGATCAGGACAGGGATAGAGGACCTGGCCGCCCGCTCGCCCATCCGCTTGACCATCCGCATGGGACCGGAGTCTCCGATCAGGTCTGCGAAGGTCGCCCGCCCGCCGGTATGTTTCTTCAGCCGGTCGACCTCGGTGCGCAGGTCGCCCATGGAGAGCGCATTGCGGATCGAGACGATGATCCGTTCGGGGGAGGCCGGCTTGACGAAGAAGTCGCAGGCTCCGGCCTGCATGGCCTTGACCACGATATCGACCCCGCCGGACGCGGTCAGCACGACCACCGGTTGGCCAAAGCCCCGGGCCCGCATTTCCTTCAGGGTGTCATGACCGGACAGTCCCGGCATCTGCAGGTCCAGCAGGACCACATCGGCCGCCTTGCCGCCGGTCAGGTGGCCAAGCGCCGAATCACCGCTGTCGACCTGGATGGCGGTGAATCCGTCCCGCTCCAGCACGGCCTGGATCAGTCGCCGCTGTGTGGGATCGTCATCGACGACCAGGACTGTCTTGGACATTTCTTGCCACCCGTGAATACCGTCGGCGACCTCGCTTGGAGAAGGACGCCGTGACCCGGATTGATACAGGGGCGGGGTAAAGGCCGGGTTTCGGAGACCTGAGTCAGGGGTTAACGGGCGCAGTTAACAAAGATGAACGGCGCCTGTGACCCGGGCCCTCCCTTGCCTGCGGGGTCAGGATTTCGGGCTGGAGCCTTTTCTGGGTCAGACTCGCCAAACGCCATCCATTTCCCGACGGCAGAAAATAGTCACCCGCAACAGCCTACCGCCCGGCGGCGGCGCGGCTTAAATCTGAGGGCATGAACGCCCCCGTGAACATCACCGCCCTGCCGCAATGGTCCCTGACCGATCTCTATGCCGGCCGGGAAGACCCGCAGATCGAGATCGACATCGCCGCCGCCCGCCAGGCCAACCAGGACCTGGCGGCCCTGGAGGGGCAGTTTCTGGCGGCCCGGGCAGCGCCGCAAACCCTTGGCGGCCTGATCGACCGGGGGATCAGCCTCTATGAACAGGCGACGGACGGCCTGTGGATTGTCGGCGCCTATGCCTCCCTGGCCTCCTCCACCGCCCGGGGCGACGCCCAGTGGTCCAAGTTCGAGGCCGATTTCCGGACCCGCAGCGCCGAGATCGCCGCCGCCAGCCTGTTCTTCACTCTGGAACTGAACCAGCTCGAAGACGCAGAGATCGAGGCCGCCCTGGCTGCTCATGCCCCCGCCGCCCGCTGGCGGCCCTGGCTGCGCCGGGTGCGGCTATCGCGGCCCCATGAACTGAGCCATGACCTGGAATCCCTGCTGCTGGACCGCTCCCCGGCCACGGCCAACTGGTCGCGGCTGTTCGACGAGACTCTTGCCGGACTTCGCGCCAAGGTGGGCCGCGGCAGCCTGACCCTGCCGGAAACCCTCAACCGCCTGTCGGACCCGGACGACAGGGCCCGCAAGACCGCCGCCAACGCCCTGGCCGGCGCCCTGGCCGACCGCACCCCGACCCTTGCCCTCTGCCTGAACACCATCGCCTTCGAAAAGCAGGTCGAGGATCGCTGGCGGCGTTATGGCTATCCGGCCCAGTCCCGCCATCTGGCCAATGAGGTGGACGGCGCGGCGGTCGAGGCCATGGTCGAGGCGGTCACCGACAGTTTCGCGGCGGCCAGCCATCGCTATTACCGGCTGAAGGCAAAAGTCCTGGGCAAGAAGTCCCTCGACCACTGGGACCGCAACGCGCCCCTCACCGCCCTTAAACCCCGGCAGTACAGCTGGGACGAGGCGCGGGGCCTGGTGCTGGACAGTTTTTCGGCCCTGGCGCCGCGGTTTGCCGACACGGCCCGGACCTTTTTCGACAGCCCCTGGATCGACGCCCAGCCCCGGGCTGGCAAGCAGTCCGGCGCCTACAGCCATCCGGTCTCGTCGCGGCGCCATCCTTACGTCTTCATGAATTTCATGGGCGAGCGGCGGGATGTCCTGACCCTGGCCCATGAACTGGGCCATGCAGTTCACCAGACGCTGGCCGCGCCGCTGGGCACCCTGCTGTCCGACACCCCCCTGACCCTGGCCGAGACCGCCTCGATCTTTGGCGAGGGCCTGGTGTTCGAGCGGCTGCTGGCGGAGGCGACACCCGAGGACAGGCTCGGCCTGCTGGCCGGCCGGATCGAGGATGGCCTCAACACCGTGGTCCGGCAGATCGCCTTCCACCAGTTCGAGACCCGCTTCCACGAGGCCCGCAAACAGGGCGAACTGTCCCCCGACCAGATCGGCGCACTCTGGCTGCAGGTGATGGGCGACAGCCTGGGCCCGTCGGTGAAGCTGAATCCCGGCTATGAGCACTACTGGGCCTATGTCAGCCACTTCGCCCACGCCCCCTTCTATGTCTATGCCTATGCCTTCGGCGACCTGCTGGTGCGGGCCCTGATGGAAAAGCGCCGGGAGGATCCGGCGGGCTTTGCCCCGGTCTATGAGCGCTTGCTGGCCGCCGGGGGAACCCGCACCTATGTCGAGGCCCTGGAGCCCTTCGGCCTGGATCCGCGCCAGAAAGCCTTCTGGGCGGCCGGCTGCGCAGGCCTGGTCCGGCTGGTGGACGAGTTCGAGGCCCTGGTCGGGTAAAAGGGGCCTACCGCGAGGCCTTTTCGGTAATGCCCGAGGTCCCCTCCCGGGCCGCCAGGACCTTCGCCACCTCAGCCGGTTCAACCCCTGCCGCCGCCAGCAGGGCCAGCAGGTGATAGAGGACGTCGGCCGCCTCGGCGGTCAGGGCCGCCGCATCGCCGGTCGCCCCGGCTATGGCCGCCTCGACCGCCTCCTCGCCCAGCTTCTTGGCGGCCAGTCTGGGATCGGCCAGCAGTTTCGCCGTCCAGGAAGCCGACGGTTCGCCACCGCGCCGGGTCTCTATGGTGGCCCAGAGGCGCTCCAGAACTGCGCCCAGATCCCCCGTCCCGCCGCCTTCGCTCATGCCGCTGCTCCCGCATCCAGCCGGACCGGCAGGCCGGCCCTGGCCATGGCCTGTTTGGCGCCGGCGATGCTCACCTCGCCGAAATGGAAGATGGAAGCGGCCAGCACCGCGTCGGCCCCGCCGTCCCGCACGGCCTCGACCAGGTGGCGGGTCTCGCCGGCCCCGCCGCTGGCGATGACCGGCACGCTGACGGCCCCCGTGACCGCCCGCAGCAGGGCCAGGTCATAGCCGGTCTTGGCGCCGTCCCGGTCCATGGAGGTCAGCAGGATCTCGCCCGCTCCCCGCTCCACCGCCAGGGCGGCATAGTCGACCGCGTCCAGGCCGGTGTCGTTGCGGCCGCCATAGGTATAGACGCCCCAGGCCCGGTGCGGGGCGTCGGGCCTGGCCTTGGCGTCCACGGCGCAGACCACGCACTGGCTGCCAAAGGCGTCGGCCAGGCGGGAGATCAGGTCCGGGTCCTCGACGGCGGCGGTATTGACGCTGACCTTGTCGGCCCCGGCCCGCAGCAGCCGGCGGGCGTCCTCGACCGTGCGCACCCCGCCGCCCACGGAAACCGGCATGAAACAGACATCGGCCGTACGGGCGATGACGTCCAGAATGGCGCCCCGGCCCTCGGAACTGGCGGTGATGTCCAGGAACATCAGCTCGTCGGCCCCGGCGGCGTCATAGGCGCGGGCCTGTTCCACCGGGTCACCGGCGTCGCGCAGGGCGACGAAATTGACCCCCTTGACCACCCGGCCGTCCTTGACGTCCAGGCAGGGTATGACCCGGACTTTCAGCATGCGGCGAGGGTCAGGGCCAGGGCCGGGTCTATGGCCCCTTCATAGAGGGACCGGCCCAGGACACAGCCGGCGATGGGGACGCCTGGCCGGGCCATCAGCCGCTCGATATCGCCGAGACTGGCGACGCCGCCGGAGGCGATCACCGGAATGGACACGGCATCGGCGGTCTCCCCGACCTGATCGACATTGACCCCCGTCATGGCGCCGTCGCGGCCGATATCGGTGACGATCAGGGCGGCGACCCCGGCGTCCTCGAACCGCCGGGCCAGGTCCACCACCCCGACACTGGAGGTTTCGAGCCAGCCGCCGGTGGCGACCATGCCGTCCCGGGCGTCGATGCCGACCGCAATCTGCTCGGGCCAGCGGGCGGCGGCGGTCCTGACCAGATCCGGGTCCTGAACGGCGACCGTTCCCAGGATCACCCGGCTGACCCCGGCCTCGATCCAGGCCTCGATCTGGGCCAGGGTGCGGATGCCGCCGCCCAGCTGGACCGGAATCGACACCGCCGACAGGATGGCTTCAACCGCTTCGATATTGACGGACCGGCCCTCGACGGCGCCGTTCAGGTCGACGACATGCAGCCAGGTGAAGCCCTGTTTCTGGAACCGTTCAGCCTGGTCGGCCGGCGAGGTGTTGAACACGGTCTCCTGGTTCAGGTCGCCATGCAGCAGCCGCACGCAGCGCCCGTCCTTCAGGTCGATGGCCGGATAGAGGATCACGGGCGAAACTCCAGGAAGTTGGAAAGGAGCTTCTGGCCGAGGCCTTGCGACTTTTCCGGATGAAACTGCACGCCTATGACAGGCCCCCGTGCCACGGCGGCGGCAAATCGGCCGCCATGATCGGTCCAGGCCACTATGTCCGCCGGATCGTCCGGGTGGAAGGCAAAGCTGTGGGTGAAATACATGTGCGGTTCGGGGCGCAGGTCCCTGAACAGGGGGTGATCGCCCTCGACGCCGTTCCAGCCCATATGGGGCACCTTGGCGCCCGCATCGCCGGGGGTCAGGCGACGCACCTCGCCGGGAATCCAGCCCAGGCCGGGCGTGACCCCGAACTCCAGGCCCCGGTCGGCCAGCAGCTGCATCCCGACACAGACCCCCAGAAACGGCGCCCCGCGTCCCTGGACCGCCTCGGTCAGGGCTTCGACAAGGCCGTCGCGGCTGGTCAAGGCGGTCATGCAGGCGGCGAAGGCCCCGACCCCGGGAAGCACGATACGGTCGGCACGGGCCACCTGATCGGGATCGCCCGTAACGATGACCCGGGGTCCGTCGGGCAGGGCTTCAGCGGCCTTGATCAGGGCCTTTTCCGCCGAGCGCAGATTGCCCGAGCCGTAGTCTATGAGGGCGACTGTCGTCATGTCTTCGAGGGCTCCGCACCCGGGCCCGCAGGGGCATGGGCGCGGCGCCGCAGCTCCACCTACAGCACGCCCTTGGTCGAGACGGCCTGGCCGCCCGATTTGGGATCGATTTCAACCGCCATCCTGAGGGCCCGGGCCAGGGCCTTGAAGCCGCTTTCGGCGATATGGTGGGTGTTGTCCCCGTAGAGGGTCTCGAGATGCACGCAGGCGCCGGCGTTCATGGCGAAGGCGTGGTGGAATTCCTTGAACAGCTCCGTGTCCATATCCCCGACCTTGGGCCGGGAAAAATCCACCTTCCAGATCAGATAGGGCCGGTTCGAAAGATCCAGGGCGCAACGGGTCAGGGTCTCGTCCATGGGCACATAGGCATGGCCAAACCGCCGCACGCCCTTGAAGCCGTCCAGGGCCTGTTTCACCGCCTGGCCCAGGACGATGCCGGTGTCCTCGACCGTATGGTGCATGTCGATATGCAGGTCGCCGACTGTCTCCACCTGCAGGTCGAAGCCGCCGTGCCGGGCGAAGCTTTCCAGCATGTGGTCATAGAAGCCGATGCCAGTGGAGACCTTCGCCTCGCCGGTCCCGTCCAGGTCGATCCACACCCGGATCCGTGTCTCCTTGGTGTTGCGGGTGATTTCCGCCTTACGGCTCATCTCGGCAGTCCGGTTCATGTCAGCAGTCCCCTGGCTGCGGCCAGGTCCTTCAGATTGGCCTGGGGCCTTGGTCCATAATGGCCGATCACCTCGGCGGCGGCCATGGACCCCAGCCGGCCGCAGATGTCCAGTGGCAGACCCCGGGCCAGGCCGAACATGAAGCCGGCGGCATACTGGTCGCCGGCCCCCGTGGTGTCCACAACCTCGGTCACCCGGTCTGCCGCGATGCGATGGCTCTGGTCGCCGGCGAGGACGAGCGAGCCCTGTTCGCCCCGGGTGATGGCGCAGACCTGGGTCATGGCGCCAAGGCGGGCAGCGGCCAGCTCGAAATCGTCGGTCTCAAACAGGGCCTTGACCTCGGCCTCATTGGCGAAGACCAGGTCGGCCTGGCCCTCGATGAAGCCCAGAAGCTCGCCCCGATGGCGCTCCACGACAAAGGCGTCCGACAGGGTGATGGCGATCATCCGGCTGGAGGCATGGGCGATGGCGGCGGCCTTGGCGAAGGCCCTTCGGGCTTCGCTGGGGTCGAACAGATAGCCTTCCAGATAGACGATCGCCGCCTGTTCGATCAGCGTGGCCGGCACGTCCTCGGCGGTCAGCTCGGTCGAGGCGCCAAGATAGGTGCACATGGTCCTCTGGCCATCCGGGGTCACATTGATCAGGCAGCGGGCTGTGGCCGCGCCGCCGGTCAGGGGCGGGGTGTCGAAACCCACCCCGATGGCCCGCATGTCATGGGCGAAGACCTCGCCCAGCTGGTCATCGGCGACCTTGCCGATATAGGCGGCCCGGCCGCCGAACCCCGCCACCCCGGCGATGGTGTTGCCGGCGGACCCGCCGCTGGTTTCCAGGCCCGGGGCCATGCGGCTGTAGAGGTCGACCCCCTGGGCCTGGTCGATCAGCTGCATGGAGCCCTTGATCAGCCCCTCGGCCTGCAGGAACCCTTCTTCGGCCGGCGCGATCACATCGACAATGGCGTTGCCGATAGCGGCGACGTCGTACAGGGCGGTCATCGGCGGGCTCCGCAGGTCAGGGAAGTGGCTGTTACAGGAGGTCCGCCGTCCGGGCAACGCAGCGCAGCCCCGGAGGCGGCGGCAGGGCTCGCGAGGGGGCCAGAACCACGATAAAGCCGCTCCATGAACGTCGCGATCCTCACCCCCGCCGCCGACCAGGACCTCTTTATCCGCATCTGGTCCGACTGGTACCAAAAGCTGGAGCAGGCCCTGGCCGGGGTCGGGCTGAAGGCCAGTCCCCACAGCTGGACCGAACCCCTGCCCCAGAGGTTCGAGGCTGTGCTGCCGATGATCGCCTGGGGCTACCATGCCAGCGCCAGGCGCTGGCTGGCGCGGCTGGAGGCCCTGGAGGCCGAGGGCCAGAGAATGATCAACCCGGCCGCAGTACTGCGCTGGAACACCGACAAGGCCTATCTCGCCGAACTTGAGGCCTGGGGCGCGCCGGTTGTGCCGACCCTGTCGGTGGACAGTCTGACCCCGGACGATATCGAGAAAGCCCGGGCGCGTTTCGCCAGCGAGATCGTCATCGCCAAGCCGCGGATCAGCGGCGGCTCGCACCAGACCCTGAAGCTGGCGCCGGGCGACAGCCTCGCAGGCGGTCCGACCGGCCCGGCCCTGGTCCAGCCCTTCCTGCCGGCGGTCAGCGGCGAAGGCGAACTGTCGATGCTGTATTTCGGCGGGGTCTTCAGCCACAGCGTCGCCAAGGTGGCGGCGCCCGGGGATTTCCGGGTTCAGATCCAGTTTGGCGGAAAGAGCCGGCGCGTGGATCCCTGGCCCGGCGCCCTGGAGGTGGCAGAACAGGTGCTGGCGGCGGTTCCGCCCCTGACCTATGCCCGGATCGACCTGATCCGCGGCCCGGATGGCGGGTTGAAACTGATGGAGCTGGAAGCCATCGAGCCGGACCTGTTCCTGAACGACGCTCCCGAGGCCGGGGCGCGCTTCGCCGCCGCCGTGCGGGCCGAACTGGAGCGTTAGGCCGGAGCGGCCCCTACCGCCCGATGCTGGCCCGGGCCCGTTCCAGCCTTAGACGGCCATTCTGTCCAAGGTCTTCCGCATCCAGAACCTTCATCAGGGCCGCCTTCAGGGCGGCCTGGGCGCGTGGATTGTCGAGTTTTCCGCCGCTGCCGGTCTGGACATAGAAGGCGTCGACCGCCCGCTCGCCATGACCGTCGATATGGGCCGAGATGATCGACAGGCCCGCATCGGCCATGGCCCGGGCCAGGGCCTCCAGCAGGCCGGGCCGGTCGCGGCCAGAGGCCTCGACCACCGTGGCCTCGGATGAGGCCTCGTTGTCCAGCACTACGGTCGGGGCGATGGCGAAGGCGGCGGTTCGGCCCTGATCGCTGCGACGGGTCTCGCCAGTCTGGATTTCGCCCTTTCCGGCCGCTTCCAGGGCGTCGGCCAGCCGCCGAAGGGCCCGGGGATTGTCCCCGCCAAAGGGCGCGCCCGAGGCGTCCTGCACCTGGAACACGTCCAGGGCCTGGCCCTGACGTGACGTGAAGATCCGCGCCCCCAGGACATTGGCGCCGAGTCCTGAAAGGGCCAGGGCCAGATCGGCGAACAGGCCGCGACGGTCCTGGGCGGCCACCACCACCTCGGCTGTGTTGCGATCCTTGCGGATACGGGCCCCGGCTGCGGCCCCGCCCTGGGTGCGGGCCCGTCCGGCCAGGACGGCATGTTCGGCGATTTCGGCCGGAGAAAAGGCGCTGAAATAGGCGTCTTCCATGGCGTCCGCCCAATCGACGGCCTCGGGATGGGCAGTCTGCAGGGCGGCCCGGGCGGCGAGGGCGGATGTCTGCTGGTAGCGCTGGGCGGCCGCTTCCGGGTCACTGCTCCGGCCACCCCGGAAGGTGGCCTCGGTGGCGGCGTAGAGCTCTCGCAGCAGCTGCCCCTTCCAGCCATTCCAGACGCCCGGCCCCACGGCGCGGATATCGGCCACGGTCAGGACCAGAAGCAGCCGCATCCGTTCAGGGCTTTCGACGATCCGGGCGAAGGCGGCCACCGTGGCGGGATCGGCGATATCGCGTTTCTGGGCGAAATCGCTCATCACCAGGTGATGCTCGACCAGCCAGGCCACCAGCTCGATCTTGGCCCGGTCGACACCCAGGCGTTCACAGGCCTGGCGGGCGGCCCGGGCGCCGGCCTTTTCCTGTCCGCCAGCCCCGCCCTTGCCAGTGTCATGCAGCAGCATGGCCAGGAACAGGGCCTCGCGGTCCTCGATCAGGGGCAGGATGGCGGTGGCCAGGGGGTGATCCTCGGCCATCCGCCCGGCGGCGATGTCATTGATGACCGACACGGCCCGCAGGGTATGCTCGTCGACCGTATAGCTATGGTACATGTTGAACTGCATCTGGGCCACGACCCGGCCGAACTCCGGCAGGAACCGACCCAGGACCCCGGCCTCGTTCATCAGGGTCAGGGTGCCATAGGGGCTCTTGCCCCGCACCAGGATGTCCAGAAAGGCCTGGGCGGCCTGGGGATCGCGGCGCATCTTGGACCCGATCAGGTTCAGCGACCGGGTTACGGCGGTAAAGGCGTCCGGATGCAGGTCCAGGTCCCGCTGGTCGGCCAGGCGAAACAGACGGATCAGATCGACAGGATCGCGCTCGAAGACCTGGGGCCCGTCCACGGTCAACCGGCCGCCCTCGACCAGGAAGCCGGGAACCTCCAGGGCCGTGCGCTTGACCCGGCCCCGGCCCGGAAAGAACCGTGACAGACCCCTGGGCTCTTGCTTGAGCTGTTCGGCCTCCAGCTTGGCCGAGAAGGTGCGGGTCAGGGCTCCCACCTCCCGGGCGATCAGGAAATAATGGCGCATGAAGCGCTCGACGGCCGGATTGTCGGCCCGGTCGCCATAGCCCATCCGCCGGGCGATCGCCGGCTGGATGTCGAAGGTCAGTCGCTCTTCTGGCCGGCCCGTGGTGAAATGCATCTGGGCCCGCACCGCATGCAGGAAGTCGAAGGCGCGGGTGAAGGACCGAACCTCCCGGGCGTCGAAATGTGGCAGTCGGAAGATGTCGGCCGGCCGTTCCACAGGATAGAGATACTCGGCGATCCACATCAGGGTGTGGAGGTCGCGAAGTCCGCCCTTGCCCTCCTTGACGTTGGGCTCGACCATGTAACGGCTCATGCCGGCCCGGGCGTGGCGTTCGTCCCGCTCCTTCAGCTTGGCCGCCACGAACTCGCTGGCCGTCCCCTTCACCACCTCATTGTAGAATCGCTTGCGAAGCTCCGCCGCAAGGGTCTCGTCTCCGGTCAGCCGCCGGGCCTCCAGCAGGGAGGTGCGGATGGTGAAGTCGCCGCGGGACAGCTTGATGCATTCCTCGACCGTGCGGCTGGCATGGCCGACCTTGAAACCAAGATCCCACAGGGCATAGAGCATGTATTCGATCACGCTCTCGGTATGGGCGGTCTGTTTCCATGGTCGCAGGAACAGCAGGTCCAGATCCGAATAGGGGCTGAGCACCGCCCGGCCATAACCCCCCACGGCCAGCAGGCAGAGCCGCTCGCCCTCGGTCGGGTTGCGGGCCCGGAACACATGGACCGTGGTGAAGTCGAACAGGGCCGTGACCACCTGGTCGGTGACTCCGCACAGAAGGCGGGAGGTCTCGAGGCCGCCGGCCCCGTTCTCCAGCCGCTCCTTGGCGATCATCCGGCCGCGAAACAGCGCCTGTTTCAGGATTTCCAGCGCCCGGCGCCGCTGCTCCCGCTCATCGCCAATGGCGTCCAGGGCCGCCGCCGACAGCCGGGCGCGCAGGGCCTCGCCGTCAACGACATGTTCCAGGCGGGTCGGGCGAAGGCGAGCGGGCATGATGCATATGTGCGCTGGGACGGCGAAGGACGCAATGCGGGGATGGCGACGCGCTGTTGCGACCGGTCCAACGCGCTTCAGAAGAGCAGGGCGCGCCCGGAATCTGCGTCCTTTTCCGGCCGCCCAGCCCGGCTGGAGCATGTTCCGATAAGTGTGAAGCGGTTATCGGATCGAAACAGGCTCTAGGGGCGGTCCAGACTTTTCATCCAGGCGATGATGTCCGCCACGTCGCTGGCGCTGTACTCGAATTCCGGCATGGCCGGGTGGCCCGAGATGATGCCCTCGGCCAGGGCTTCTTCGAGGGAATCCAGGGGGTAGTTGCTGTGCAGGGTGCGGAAGGGCGGGGCCGGGCGAAAGCCGCTGGCGCCGGCCGCCTCGACCGAGTGACACCGGGCGCAGTCGCGCAGAACCAGGGTGTGGCCCGTCTCGGGAGAGGGCGCGGCGGGCGCCAGGGGCGGAGGAATGGTCACGGTTGTGTCCGGCGCCATGCCCATCAGGCAGACCAGGGCCGCGACCCCGGGCCCGGCCCAGACCAAACGATTTCGCAATCTGCTCATGACCGGACCGGCTCCAAGGGTTGCCAAAGCTTATGCGCCCTGCAAGGCAGGCTTGAAAAGGGCGATGTTCAACCTCGGATCTGGCGGCCCTCCGGGACGATGAGCTGTCTTGCAGAAGTCACATGTCCGGGTTCTGATCCGGGAATTGGCAAGGTCCGGGGGGACAATGGCATGGCTTTCAGGCCGAAACTTTCCAGGCGCGCCCTGCTCGCCGTCGCGGGCGCCGGCGCTGCGATCGGCGGCGGATGGGCGGCCGTCGAGTCGGTGCGACGAAACGCCGTGGAGGGAGCCGTGCTGCCCTGGTTCAAGGCCAATAGCCAAGCCTTCGATCCCGCGCGCCTCGACAGCCTCTGGAGCCCGGCCATGGCGGCCCAGCTGGCGGGCGCCCGGATCATCGGCCTTGGCGAAGCCACCCATGGCAGCCACGAGGACATCACCGCCAAGGCCGCTCTCGTGAAAGGTCTGGTGGCCTCCGGACAGGTCACGGCCCTCTATCTGGAATCCAACGCTCCGGGCGGACGTCAGCTGGACGCCTTCATTGCCGGCGAGCCAGGCGATCCGGCTGAGCGGCTTCGCAGCGCCAAGGTCTTCCGGGTGATCAAGAGCCGGCCCGTGGCGGATCTCCTGGGCTGGTTGCGGGACTGGAACCGAACCACCGCCCTGCCCGTGCGCATTTTCGGCATCGACTGCCAGGCCACGGCCCAGGATGCCGCCAGCGCCCTCGAGGCGCTTGAAGCCCTGGATCCGGCGGCGCCCTGCGCCAGGCGCTCGGTGATGGATACCGGTGCGTCGTCTTCGAGTATGGCGAGGCCCGTTTCAACGCGGTGCCGACCTTGCCCCTCGCCCCCTCCCCCAGCGCTGCGGACCCGAACAAGGTGATCCGCTGGTCCGGCAAGGGCGGGCGTCTGGCGGGCCTGCTGTCGAAGGCCAGGGCGGGATCCCACTGGGTCCCTGTCAAAGACCTGCCCGATGACAAGGTTGGCCAGGACTGGCGAGGCCTGACCTACAGACTGGCCTGGCCGGGCTATGCGGCTGTCCCGAGCACGGCTCTGGTCTTTGACGTCGACTATCCCTGTGGACGGATGTTCGACATCATTGTCTATCTGGAGCAGCTGACTCCGTCCCGGCCGCTCTGACCCGGCGGCGTCAGGCCAAGGTTCAGACCAGCGCCTTGAGCCGATACAGGGCCTCCAGCGCCTCCCGGGGGCTCATGCCGTCCGGGTCCAGGGCCTTGAGGGCCGCCTCGGCGGGGCCGGGCTCCCAACGGGGCGGCGCCGGAGCGGCCAGCTCGAACAGGGGCAGGCCCTCCAGCCGGGCCGGGGAATGGCTTTCCGCCTCCAGCCGCTCCAGCACCTCCCGGGCCCGGACCACCACGGCGGGCGGCACCCCGGCCAGCTTGGCCACCTGGACGCCATAGCTGCGATCGGCGGGGCCGGGGCCGCATTCGTGCAGGAAGACCAGGTCGCCGTTCCATTCCCGGGCCTTGAGCGAAAGGTTGGAGACATGGGCCAGTCGGGTCTCCAGTGTCGCAAGCTCATGATAGTGGGTGGCGAACAGGGCGCGGCAGCGGTTGGCGTCATGCAGGGCCTCGGCGCAGGCCCAGGCGATGGCCAGGCCGTCCCAGGTGGCCGTGCCCCTGCCGATCTCGTCCAGGATCACCAGGCTGCGGGGCGTGGCCTGGGTCAGGATGGCGGCGGTCTCGACCATCTCGGCCATGAAGGTGGATCGGCCCCGGGCCAGGTCGTCGCCCGCCCCCACCCGACTGAACAGCCGGTCCACAACCCCCAGGGTCAGGGCCTTTGCCGGCACATAGGACCCGGCCTGGGCCAGGACGGCCAGAAGGGCGTTCTGGCGCAGGAAGGTCGATTTACCGGCCATGTTGGGACCGGTGACGATGGACAGCCGCGCCGCCGTCTCGCCGCTGCCGTCCAGGCGGCAGTCATTGGGGGTGAAGGGATCGCCGGCCCGGCGCACCGCCGCCTCGACCACCGGATGGCGCGCCGCCATGGCCTCGAACCTCAGGGAGCCATCCACAACCGGACGGCAGGCGCCGGCGTCCTCGGCCCATTCCGCCAGGGCGCTGGCCACATCCAGCATGGCCAGGCCCTCTGCAGCGGCCCTCAGGGGCTGGGCCAGGGCCACGGCCTCGTCGCGCCAGGCCTCGAAGGTCTGGACCTCGATGGCCAGGGCCCGTTGGGCGGCCTGGGCGATCCGGGCGTCCAGGTCGGCCAGTTCGACCGTGGTGAACCGCACCTGGTTGGCGAGGGTCTGGCGATGGATGAAGGTGGCGTTGAGCGGCGCCTGGAACAGCGGAT
Source organism: Caulobacter sp. (assembly GCA_029866155.1). Classification (GTDB taxonomy): domain Bacteria; phylum Pseudomonadota; class Alphaproteobacteria; order Caulobacterales; family Caulobacteraceae; genus Caulobacter. The sequence continues at coordinate 28,026 of JARWZW010000031.1, forward strand.
CGGCCTTGCCCGCCGTGGTCTCGACGAAATAGCCCAGGACGGCGTTATGGCGGATCTTCAGGGGCAGGCCGCTCATCTCGGCCAGCCGCGCCTCGAGCCCGGCGATCACCCGGCGGCTGTCGTCCCTCAGGGCCCGTGCCTGGTCCAGTTCGGGCCGTACCCCCGTGGCGACAAAGCCGCCGTCCCTGGCCTGGGCCGGCAGGTCAGGGCCCAGACCATGCTCAAGGGTGGCCAGCAGGGTGGAAAGGGCCACGGACAGGTCCGGATTGGTCGCCGCCAGGGCTGACTGCACCGCTTCGGGAGCCTCCGGCGAATTCCCGGGACCCGTCCTGTCCGCACCTGACGGATCAACCGGCAGCGCCGCCAGGGCCTGGCCGGTCTTCAGGGCCGCCCGCAGGGTCCCCAGATCCCGGGGACCGCCCCGACCCAGGGCCAGCCGGGACAGGGCCCGGGCCAGGTCCCCGGTCTGGCGCAGCTGGTCCCGCAACGCTTCCCGCAGGCGACGGCGTTCCAGGAACCACTGGACGGCGTCCAGCCGGGCGGTGATCCGCTCCGGATCCAGCAGCGGCCGGGCCAGGCGCTCGGCCAGCAGGCGCGATCCCGGGGCGGTGATGGTGCGGTCTATAGCTCCCAGAAGGGAGCCTTCCCTCTGGCCGCCGGTGGTCCGGTCGATCTCCAGGCTGGCCCGGGTCGCGGGGTCGATGGCCATGACATCCGCCTCGCCCGCCCGGCGGGGTGGCGACAGGGCGGGCATACGGCCGGCCTGGGTCACCTCCAGATGGGCGGCGATCAGTCCCAGGGCCGAGATCTCGGCGCCGGAAAGCGCTCCGAAGCCGTCCAGGGTCTCCACGCCATAGAGCCGCTTGACCCGGGCTTCCGAGGCGGAGGGTTCGGCCAGGGCCTGGGCCATGGGCTGGACCAGGCCGCCGGCCTGTTTCACCGCCGCCGAGACCTGGGGATCAGCGAACAGGCGGTCGGGAACCAGGATTTCCGAAGGGCTGAGTGCGGCCAGGGCAGCGGCCAGGCCGGCAGGGGCCAGAAGAAGGCTTTCCACCGCCCCGGTCGACAGCTCTACGGTCGCCACCGCCGCCTGGCCGCCCCGCAAGGCGATGGCCGCCAGCCGGTTGGCGCCGCGGCTGTCCAGCAGGCTGTCCTCGGTCAGGGTGCCCGGGGTGATGATCCGCACCACATCCCGCCGGACGATGGCCTTGGAGCCGCGCTTACGAGCCTCTGCCGGGTCCTCCATCTGTTCGCAGACGGCGACCTTGAAACCGGAGCGGATCAGCTTGGCCAGATAGGCCTCGGCCGCATGAACCGGCACCCCGGCCATGGGGATGGGCTGGCCATTGTGGTTTCCACGGAAGGTCTGGGCGATTCCGAGAGCGGCGGCGGCCTGGACGGCGTCCTCGAAGAACAGCTCGTAGAAGTCCCCCATGCGGAAAAAGACCAGGGCGTCGGGTTGCCTGGCCTTGGCCTCGAAATACTGCGCCATGACGGGGGTGGCGCCGGCGGCATCCGGGATCAGGGCGGCGGGCGGCGCAGGAGCGTTCATCGGGCGGAAACTACAGGGCGCCGGGCGGAAGGCTCAAGGGCCTGACTGGCATGCCTGTCCTGGGCCTCAGGGGGCGACGGGGCTTTTGTCAGGCTTGGCGGCCGGTTGAACGGCGGGTGCCGGGCCGGCCGGAGGCGGGGTCAGCCGGAACGAATTGATGAACCGCTCGCTGCCTTCCGGCGGTCCTTCACGGGGCCCGACCGCCATGATCTGGAAGAAGGTGGATCCCTGGATGACCATGCGGGTCCGCAAGGTGATGTCCCCCTCGCCGGACTCGATCACCAGGTCCCGGGCCCGGGCCCCGTCTATGGTCAGGTCCGCCTTGCTGACCAGCCGGCCGGCGATGGAATCGACAGCCCCGGTGGTGGCGTTTTCCAGGGCGGAGACCCCGTCCAGCGGTTCGGCGCTGACCGTGGCGATGACCAGAAAGGCGCCGGTGGATCCGGCCTCGAGGGAGGCCACATCCATGACATTGCCCTGGGGCGTGGTTTCCTGGGTCTGGCTGGGAACGCCGGGAAACTCCACCCGATAGCCGTGATCGCGATCCGTATGGGTCCGCCAGCTGGTCTGGGCCTGGGCCGTGGACTGAAATCCGGCCAGCAGAAGGGCAAGGCCGGCCAGGACCATCAGGCCGGCGACCCCTGCCAGGGCCTTACGCGACATCAGGGATTGGATGCGGGACATCTCGGCTCCAGATCAGGGGCTCAAGGCCTGTCCGGGTCCTGCTGTCGTCTGGCGACGGCTGGGCCCCGGCGGCCCAAGCCCGGTTGGCGGAGCCTGAACGTCAAGGCCCGGGATTAACAGGACGAAGGCCTCAGCCTCCGGTGACTTCCGACCAGAAGCGCTTGGCCTTGCCCAGGAAATTGGCGGATTTGGGGTGCTGCTGTTCGCCGGACAGGGTTGCGAACTCGGCCATAAGCTCCCTTTGCCGGCTGGTCAGGTGGGTCGGGGTTTCGACAAACAACTCGACGATCAGGTCGCCCTTTTCCCGGGACCGCAGGGACGGCATGCCGCGCCCCTTGAGCCGGATGGTCTTGCCGGTCTGGACGCCGTCCGGGACCTTGACCTTCATCCGGCACTGACCGTCGCAGTTTTCGCCGCCGGTCAGGCAGGGCGCCTCGATCTCGCCTCCAAGCACGGCGGTGGTCATGGGAACCGGCACGGTGCAGAGCAGGTCCAGTCCGTCCCGCTCGAACAGGTCGTGGGGACTGACCGAGAGGAAGATGTAGAGATCGCCCCGGGGACCGCCCCTTTGACCGGCGTCGCCCTCGCCGGCCAGGCGGATCCGGGCGCCGTCATCGACGCCGGCCGGGATTCGCACCGACAGGACCCGGTCGCGACGCACCTGGCCGGCGCCGTTGCAGCCCTTGCAGGGGTCGAGGATCATCTGGCCCGAGCCGCCGCAGCGGGGGCAGGCCCGCTCCACGGAGAAGAAGCCCTGGGTCGCGCGAACCCGTCCGGCACCGCCGCAGGTTCCACAGACGGTCGGGCTGGTCCCGGGCTTGGCGCCGGAACCGTCGCAGACCTCGCAGGTGATGGAGGAGGGCACCTTGATCTCGACCTCGGCGCTGGCATAGGCCTGCTCCAGGGTGATCTCCAGGTCGTAGCGAAGGTCGGCGCCCCGGGCCGGGCCATTGCGCCGTCCGCCGCGACCGCCGCCGAACATCTCGCCGAAGGCGTCGCCGAACACCTCGTTGAATATGTCATGGACATCGGAAAACCCGCCGCCCTGTCCGCCGCCGCCCATGCCATTGACCCCGGCATGGCCGAACCGGTCATAGGCTGCGCGCTTCTGGGGGTCGGACAGGATGCTGTAGGCTTCGTTCAGTTCCTTGAAACGGGTTGAGGCCTCTTCGCTCCCGCCGTTGCGGTCAGGGTGATGCACCATGGCCAGCTTGCGGAAGGCGGACTTCAGGGCTGCGTCATCGACGCCGCGGTCCACACCCAGGATTTCGTAATAGTCACGCATGGCGTCTGCGGGGCCCGGACGTTCCAGCGCCCTGTCTGATCTGATCGTCTCGATCGGACAGGACAGGACTCCAAATCAAAAGTTTGGAGCATTCCTCGGTCCGGAAGCCGCTTCGCGGTCTTTGCAAAACGGCCCTGGGGAAAAATGCTCCGGGGAAAAGGCAGATGGCCGATCCGCTCCGACCGGGTCCCCGGGAAGGGGACCGGCCGGAGCAGACGCGGACCGCGTCAGGCCGACTTCTTGCTGTCGTCCACTTCCTCGAACTCGGCGTCAACCACGCCGTCGTCCGCAGCCTCGGCGGCGGCGCCCTCGGCCCCGGGTTCAGCCTGCTGGGCCTTGTACATGGCCTCGCCGAGCTTCATCGACGCCTGGATCAGGGTCTGTGTCTTGGCCGCGATGTCCTCGGCGTCGCCGCCATCGACCACGGCCTTCAGGTCCGCCAGGGCGGTCTCGATCGCCGTCTTGTCATCGCCCGAGACCTTGTCTCCATACTCGGCCATGGACTTTTCGGTGGAGTGGATCACCGCCTCGGCCTGGTTCTTGGCCTCGACCCCGGCCTTGCGCTTCTCGTCATCGGCCTTGTTGGCCTCGGCTTCCCGGACCATCTTTTCGATGTCGGCGTCGCTGAGGCCGCCATTGGCCTGGATGCGGATGGCCTGTTCCTTGTTGGTCGCCTTGTCCTTGGCGGTCACATGGACGATGCCGTTGGCGTCGATGTCGAAGGTGACCTCGATCTGCGGAACCCCCCGGGGCGCCGGCGGAATGCCGGCCAGGTCGAACTGACCCAGCGTCTTGTTGTCGGCTGCCATGGGCCGCTCGCCCTGGAAGACCCGGATGGTCACGGCTGACTGGTTGTCGTCGGCAGTGGAGAAGGTCTGGCCACGCTTGGTCGGGATGGTGGTGTTGCGCTCGATCAGCGGGGTGAAAACGCCGCCCAGCGTCTCGATGCCGAGGGTCAGGGGCGTGACGTCCAGCAGCAGGACGTCCTTGACGTCGCCCTGCAGGACCCCGGCCTGGATGGCGGCGCCCAGGGCGACCACCTCGTCCGGATTGACGCCCTTGTGGGGTTCACGGCCGAAGAAGGCCTTCACCGCCTCGACGACCTTGGGCATGCGGGTCATGCCGCCGACCAGAACCACCTCGTCGATGTCGGTCTTCTTCAGACCGGCGTCCTTCAGGGCCTGTTCGCAGGGACCGATGGTGCGGGCGACCAGGTCGTCGACCAGGGCTTCCAGCTTGGCGCGGGTGACCTTGATGTTCAGGTGCAGGGGGCCGGAGGCGTTCATGCTGATGAAGGGCAGGTTCACCTCGTACTGGGTGACGCTGCTGAGTTCCTTCTTGGCCTTTTCGGCCTCTTCCTTCAGCCGCTGCAGGGCCAGCTTGTCCTTGCGCAAGTCGACGCTGGTTTCCTTCTTGAACTCGTCGGCCAGGTAGTCGACGACCCGCAGGTCGAAATCCTCACCGCCCAGGAAGGTGTCGCCGTTGGTCGACTTCACCTCGAAGACGCCGTCGCCGATCTCGAGGATCGAGACGTCGAAGGTGCCGCCGCCCAGGTCATAGACGGCGATCTTCTTGCCGTCGTTCTTGTCTAGGCCATAGGCCAGGGCCGCGGCGGTCGGCTCGTTGATGATCCGCAGGACCTCGAGTCCGGCGATCTTGCCGGCGTCCTTGGTGGCCTGCCGCTGGGCGTCGTTGAAATAGGCCGGAACCGTAATGACCGCCTTGGTCACCGGCTCGCCCAGATGCTGCTCGGCGGCTTCCTTCATCTTGATCAGGATGAAGGCGCTGATTTCCTGGGGCGAATAGTCCTTGCCATGGGCGCGCACCCAGGCGTCGCCGGTCGGACCCTTGACGATGTCATAGGGCACCATGTCCTTGTCCTTGGCGACGACAGGGTCGGAGAACTGCCGACCGATCAGACGCTTGATGGCGAACAGGGTGTTGGCGGGATTGGTCACCGCCTGGCGTTTGGCCGGCTGGCCGACCAGCCGCTCGCCGTCGTCCATGATGCCGACCACCGACGGGGTGGTGCGGATGCCCTCGGCGTTCTCGATCACCTTCGGCGTCTTGCCATCCATGATGGCGACGCAACTGTTGGTGGTGCCCAGGTCAATGCCGATGATCTTGCTCATCTTGCGGTCTTTCGCTCCTGTTTGGCGGACGGAATTTTTTTGGGGGGCCTCCTGAAGATGAGCGCCCTTGGAAAATCCTGTTCCGTCCCCTCTAGATGGATGGCCTTTCGGCCGGCTGTTGCGGGATGACTTTCCACTTGCGGAGAGCCGCCCTTCGAGTCGCCATATGGGAATGGCCGGGCGGCTCGCAAGGGGAAAACCCCAATTGCGGTGGGGCTTTGCCCTGCCCTTGATCCGGAGTCCAGTCATGTCCGCCCCGCCAGGCTTCCGACTGCTTCCCGCGCGGCTGGACCTTACGGCCCAGCAGGCCCTGGTCCAGGCAGTGCTGGCGCTGATCGAAGCCGCGCCGCCGGCCTGCTACCGGACCCCTGGCGGACGGGCGATGAGCGTGGCCATGACCAGTCTCGGCGCCCTGGGCTGGGTCTCGGACGGACGCGGCTATCGGTATGCTGCGACCCATCCGGCCACCGGAAAGCCCTGGCCCCCCATTCCGCAGTCCCTGCTGGACCTGTGGGCTGACCTGGCCGACCCCCGGACCCCGCCGGACGCCTGCCTGGTCAATCTCTATCGCGGGGCGGCGCGCATGGGCCTGCACCAGGATCGGGACGAGGCCGAGCTGACCTGGCCTGTCCTGTCCGTGTCCCTGGGCGACACGGCCATTTTCCGCATCGGCGGGGTGCTGCGCAGTGATCCGACGGCCAGCCTGCGGCTGAGTTCCGGCGATGTCTGCCTTCTGTCGGGAGAGGCGCGGCTGGCCCATCACGGGGTTGACCGCATCCTGCCAGGGTCCTCGAGGCTGATCCCGGGGGGAGGACGGCTCAACCTTACCCTTCGCAGGGCGGCGACTGTCTCTTGATCTTGGTTCTGTGGTTCCGGGGGGCTAGGGTGGCCGCCAGACTGTCTCAGGGCTGGGAGGAACCGCCATGCTGACCTTGAACCGTCCCGAGGGCCCAGAGCCCCAGGACCTCCACCTGTCCCGCCGCATGCTCGGCGGGCTCTTCTTCGCCGGCTATGCCGCCGCGGCCGTTTCGGCCAATGCGGCGCCGATCGCCACCGACGAGACCGGCCTGGCGACCGGGGCCGTGATGATCCCGTCCTACGATCGCGAGATCCCGGCCTATGTCGCCCGTCCCGACGCCAAGGGCCGCTTCCCGGTGGTGGTGGTGGTGTCGGAGGTCTTCGGCATCCACGAATATATCCGCGACACCTGCCGGCGGCTGGCCAAGCTGGGCTATGTCGCCATCGCACCGGACTTCTTCGTGCGCCATGGCGATCCGGCTCCGCTGACGGACTTCGGAGCGATCCGCAAGATTGTCGCTGACACCACCGACGCCGAAACAAAGGCTGATCTTTCGGCCACGACCGCCTGGCTGCGCGGCCAGGCCTTCGCCAATCCCCGCAAGATGGCCATTACCGGTTTCTGCTGGGGTGGCGCCGTCACCTGGCTGGCCTGCCAGAGGTCGAAGGACTTCCGCTGCGGGGTGGCCTGGTATGGCCGCCTGGGCCGGCCGGCGGACGGACAGTTCCTCGGAGAGGCGGAGCGGCAATGGCCGCTGGAACTGGTGGCCGATCTGAAGAGCCCTGTCCTGGGCCTCTATGCCGGCAAGGACCAGGGCATTCCCCTGGCCGATGTCGAGACCATGCGGGCGGCCCTGGTCAAGCACCGGATGAAGAACAGTGAGATCATCGTCTATCCGGAGGCCCAGCACGGCTTCCATGCCGATTACCGGCCGACCTATGACGCCGCCTCGGCCGTCGATGGCTGGGGTCGCATGCTCCTGCACTTCAGCCGCTGGGACGTAGCGCCCAAACGCTACTGACCGGACAGGAATCCTCGCAACGAAAAAGGGGACGAAAGCCGCTGGCTCTCGTCCCCTGATCCGTGTTTTCCGCCGGGTGTTGCGGCCCCGGCGCCCCGACCTAACCCCGCAGCTTGCGCGTCAGGGTCTCTAGGTCCTGTGTCAGGACGGGATCGGCGGCCTTCAGTTCCTCGATCCGGCGCACGGCGTGGATCACCGTGGTGTGGTCGCGACCGCCAAACCGCCGCCCGATATCGGGCAGGGACCGGGTGGTCAGCTGCTTGGCCAGCCACATGGCCGCCTGGCGCGGCCGGGCGATGGCCCGGTTGCGCCGCTCCGACAGAAGGTCGGCCTGGCGCAGGCTGTAATGCTCCGCCACCGCCTTCTGGATATCGTCAACCGTGACCCGCTTTTCCGCGCCGCGCAGGTGCGGGCGGAGAATGGACTGGGCCTCGTCCAGGTTCAGGGCCCGGACATTTTCGCCGGCCCGCGCCACCAGGGTGTTGAGGGCGCCTTCCAGCTCGCGGATGCTGTCGGTGAAGCGGTCGGCGAGGAATTCCAGGACTTCGCTCCGGGCCGAGGCCGCAAAGCCCTGCTGGCGGCCCAGGGCCTCCAGCTTGCGCTCCAGGATGCCCAGTCTCAGCCACCTGTCGGCCGGCTCTATGCCGCAGACCAGGCCCGCCGACAGATGGCTTCTCAGCCGGGCGTCGACTTCGGTCAGGGCGGCCGGCGGCCGATCCGACGAGAAGACCACCCGGCGTCCATCCTCCATGAGAGCGGTCAGGGTATGGAACAGCTCCTCCTGGGTCGACTGCTTGCCGCCCACGAAATGCACATCGTCAATGAGCAGAAGATCTGCGGCCCGCAGCTCGTCCTTGAAGGCCGCGGTCTGGCGATCCATCACCGCCCGCACGAAGGTCGACAGGAAGCGTTCGGCAGTCAGATAGACCACCTTGCGATCCGGGGCGTTGCGCATGGCCTCCCAGGCCATGGCGTTCAGCAGGTGGGTCTTGCCGAAACCGTAGGGTCCATGGATCACCACGGGATTGAAGTGGCCGTCCGCCCAGCTGGCCACCCGGCGGGCGACGGCATGGGCGAATTCATTGGCCGGACCAGCGACGAAGGTCTCGAAGCTGAAACGCTCCTGCAGGCCGGCGTTGCGGGCCGGCCGGCCGGCCTGGCTGGCCGGGGAGGGGGCCACGGCCGGAACATCGGAGGACACGGGATCGACAGCCTCGATCACCTGGGCCACGCCGCCGGCCTCGAATTCCATGCGGGACTTGAGGTCCAGGCGCCGGCCTTCGGGGTCGTTCTGGGCCCAGAGCTCCGAAATCCGGCGCCAGGCGTTGCGGCGAATCCAGTCGCGCGCCACACCTGTCGGGGTAACCAGCACAAGGGCGCCCTCGCTGGACTCGCGCAGGGCCGCCTGGGCCAGCCAGGAACCGAAGTCAGCCTCACCCAGCTCGTGCCGAAGAGCCAGGCAGGCCTTGCCCCACACCACCGTCGCCGGCGCCGAAGAGCTCATCATCTGCCTGCTGGAAGTCATCGTTTTCACCGTCATTCGTAATTCATCGTCAAGGCGCACCGGACGCCCGCCCCCAAGGCGATGCCCGACATCTCAGAGACAATTCCTCCCTATACGGCGGATACGAGGTATCCGTCGCCGTCGCCCGCAGTCCCGAAAACGGCGGGTGGAAAAGCGCTGAGGGACGAACCTTAGAGCCCTCTGTTTGGGGGGGTCAAACAGGAAATTTGGCGCCGCCTGCGGATATTTCTGTTGACTCGCGAGACCCCCTCGCGCCGCAAGGGAATTTGTTAATTATAGCTCCGGGCACGGAATTGATGCTCACCGAACCCCGGTTTCCGGACAAAGCAAAACCGCCCGGATCGGGGACCCGGGCGGCTTGCAAATAGTCTTTCGATTCAGCGCCTTGAGGCCTGAAAACCGCAATCAGGCGGCGGACAGCTTCTTGAGCTGGGCATGGAGGCGCGAAACCTTCCGCGAGCCGGTGTTCTTGTGAACAACGCCCTTGGAAACCGCCCGCATCAGCTCGGACTGGGCCTCGACAAAGGCCAGTTTCGCCGCGCCGGCGTCGCCCGCAGTCAGGGCTTCGTCGAACTTGCGCAGATAGGTGCGAACGCGCGAACGGCGAGCCTTGTTCACTTCGGTGCGGCGAGCGATCTTGCGGATCGCCTTCTTGGCGCCGGGGTTGTTAGCCATGGTATTCTCTGACCTTGAGACGGGAGGCGGCCTGGACGTCCGGACCGGGCGCCGAGCAATCGGAAGCGCGGCGATATACGGGAAGGGGCCTGTCCGGTCAATGCGGATTCCCCGGTCATTCGACTGTGCCTGCCGGTCCGCGCCTGCGGATTGTCCGGCCGGTTTCACCCGTCGCGGCCCGGCAGGCCGATAGGAGAGGGCTCCCCATGGTTGGAAGACGACTGTTTCTGTCAGGCTTGGCGCTGTCGGCGACCGGGCTGTGGGCCTGCGATATCGGCGAGGTGGCGGTCCTGTCCATTGTCTGCGACCCGGATCTGGCCGATCCCGTCGATCGGGCGCTGCTGGCCTGGCCCGAGCTGCGGGGCGGCCGGCATGGGCTGGACAGCGACCCGTCCGAACGGGTCCTGGGCCAGAAGATGGAGGCCTTGAGGGGCGGACTGGTCGTCACGCGGGAACCCAAACAGGCCAACCGCCTGCAGCGACTGGGCCTGTCCCGCCTGGAGCATCGCTGGACAAGGGACATCAAGGGCGGACCGGCGATCCTGCTGGTCACCCGAGGCCCTTCAGGGCCCCAGGGCCGGGCTGTGCGGTTCGCCCGCTGGCTGGCCAGTCCGGCCGCCGACCCGGCGCTGGAAGGCGTCAGCGCCCCTTGAAGTCCGGTTTGCGCTTCTCGACGAAGGCGGCCATGCCTTCCTTCTGGTCCTCGAAGGCGAACAGGCTGTGGAACAGCCGCCGCTCCAGGGCCACCCCGGTTGCCAGGGTGGTCTCATAGGCCGCCTCGACCAGTTCCTTGTTCATGGCCACCGCCAGGGGGGAATGGCCGGCGATCTTGCGGGCGGCGGCGATGGCCTCTTCCAGCAGGGCGTCGGCGGGGACGACCCGCGACACCAGGCCGGACCGCTCCGCCTCGGCGGCGTCCATCATCCGGGCGGTCAGGATCATGTCCATGGCCTTGGACTTGCCGACAAACCGGGTCAGCCGCTGTGTGCCGCCAATACCGGGCGCGACGCCCAGATTGATCTCGGGCTGTCCGAACTTCGCCGTGTCCGAGGCGATGATGAAGTCGCACATCATGGCCAGTTCGCAGCCCCCGCCAAGCGCGTAGCCGCTGACCGCCGCAATGATCGGCTTGCGGAACTGTTCGATCTTGCGGGCCGCCGCCGTGAAGAAGTCCAGGCTCATCATCTGGGCGTAGCTCTTGTCCGACATCTCCTTGATGTCGGCGCCGGCGGCAAAGGCCTTGGCCGAACCGGTCAGCACCAGGCAACGGACCCCGTCGTCGGCCGTGGCGGCGTCCAGCGCCTGTCCCAGCTCTTCCAGCAGCTGGCTGTTCAGGGCGTTGAGGGCTTCCGGCCGATTGAGGCGGATGAGGCAGACCCCCGGTTCGGGGGCCTCGACGATCAGGGTGTGGTAGGTCATAGCGAGGTTCTGCCGCTTTCCGGCGCCCCGCTCAAGGGCTCCGGTCACTTCCGCCATCGGTCTGGAGCTGCGCCTTGAACGCCGCCTTCTGGCTTCACAGCCTCAACCGCGACCTCACCAACCTGTCGCTGATCAAGCACAGAGGCTGGGATGGCTATCTGGTGACAGGCCAGCATTCCGGGACCCACTGGATCAAGTGGATGCTGTCCTGGGCCATGGCCCACCATTATGGCGTCGAGCCGCCCCGGTTCTACAACAACGCCGATTCCAACGCTGTGATCGGCCATCCAAAGCACAGGCTGAACCTGCCCGGGGTTCCCCGCATCGCCTCGAGTCACTCGATCCCGGCCTATCCGGTGGAATGGGCCTGGGTGCGGCGGGTCGCGCCCCTGCCCGTCTACGGGGTGGTGGTCCGCGACATCCGCGACGTGCTGGTTTCCAACTACGAGAAATGGAAGGACCGCTATGGCGTCCCTTTCGAGACCTACGTGGCCGGCGATCCCTGGGACCAGAAATACATCTGCGATGTCTGGTGGTATGTCCGGTTCATGAACCGCTGGGGGGCCGTGGCCCGCCGCTATCCGGCGGAGACCCTGGTCCTGAAATACGAGGCCTTCCGCGCGGACCCCCATGCCAGCCTGGACCAGCTGGCCCGGCATCTGGGGGTGATCCTGCCGGATGAGGCCCTGGCGGCCGGGGTCAGGGCCGGCGACAAGGACACCATGCTGGCCCATCGCAATCCTGACGCCCCGGCCCAGGCCGTGCGCCGGGATGGCGAGGGCAAGACTGTCTGGACGCCCGGGACAACGGCTATTCTGCAGGACATCCTGCGGGGCCATCTGAAACATGATCTCGGGTATCAGTTCGGGCTGTAGCGGCAGGACTGAGAGTCTTGACGGCCCGGCCCCGGTAAACGGCTATTTCTGGCAGACCGGGCAGTGGAAGGTCGAGCGGCCGGACTGGACCGTTCGTTCGACAACGCCCCGGCATCCCTGGAACAGACAGGGCTCGCCCTCCCGGCCGTAGACCCGGAAGCGGTGCTGGAAATAGCCGAGGGCGCCGTCTGCGGCGGCAAAATCGCGCAGGGTCGAGCCTCCCACCTCCACCGCCTCGGTCAGGACGGCCTTGATATCGGCGGTCAACCGGCCCAGCCGCCGCCTGGAGATTCCGCCCGCCGGACGCAGGGGCGAGATCCCGGACCTGTGCAGGGCCTCGCAGACATAGATGTTGCCCAGGCCCGCCACGACCCGCTGGTCCAGCAAAAGGCTCTTGGGTCCCTGTTTGCGGCCGGCAAAGGCCGCCTCAAGAACCGCCGGACTGAAGTCCGTCCCCAGGGGCTCCGGTCCCATACCGGCAAACCAGGGGTGGACCTCCAGGGCCTCGCCGTCGATCAATCCCATGAACCCGAAGCGGCGGGGGTCATAATAGGTGACCCGGCCGCCGCCTTCGGTCTCGAACACCACATGGGCGTGCTTCGGGTCCGGGGCCACGGCCTGTTCGAACTGGCCGGGAACGGCGCCGTCGATCTCGAACCGGCCGGTCATGCCCAGATGCATGATCAGCAGGCCCCCCCGGTCCAGCCGCCCGACCAGATACTTGGCCCGCCGCTCAAGCCGGGTGATCACCGCTCCGGTCAGCCTCTGGACGAAGTCGTCCGGAAAGGGAAACCGCAGGTCCGGGCGGCGCTGTTCGACGCGGGTCAGTCGCCGGCCCTCCAGGGCGGGGATCAGGCCCCGCCGAACCGTCTCGACTTCTGGAAGCTCGGGCATGGCCTCCGGCTAGCCTGTTTTGACCATGGCGGGAACAGTCCTGATCGGCTGGCGAACTTCCTCGGCCCGGTCTATGGACGAGACATGAGCGAACAGAGCGCCACCTTCGGGTTCAGGGATGTCGATCCGGCCGAGAAGCCGGGTCTGGTTCGGGGTGTCTTCGACCGGGTGGCCGGTCGCTATGACCTGATGAATGACCTGATGAGCGCCGGGGTCCACCGGCTCTGGAAGGACGCCGTCGCCGCGAGGCTGAACCCGCAGCCCGGCGAGGTGATCATCGACTGCGCCGGCGGCACTGGCGACATGGCCCGGCGTTTCGCCAGGATGGCCAGGGCCGCACAGTTGCGGCGGGGGGGGGCGGACGCCGCCATCCATGTGATCGACTATAACGGCGAGATGATCGCCGCAGGCAGGGCCCGGGGCGGCGAGCCGGAAATCAGCTGGGGCGTCGGGGACGCCCAGCGCCTGCCCCTGCCGGACGCCTGCGCCAACGCCTATTGCATCGCCTTTGGCATCCGCAACGTGACCGATATTCCCGCGGCCCTGCGCGAGGCGCGCCGCGTGCTGAAGCCCGGCGGGCGGTTTGTCTGCCTGGAATTCTCGCGGCCGGTCAGCGAAGGCCTGAGAAACGCCTATGACCTTTGGAGCTTCAAGGCCATTCCGGCCATCGGCGAGTGGGTGGTCAAGGATCGCGAGAGCTATCAGTACCTGGTCGAGAGCATCCGCCGCTTTCCCGACCAGCAGACCTTCGCCCGGATGATGCGGGAGGCCGGCTTCTCGCGGGTGACCTGGACCAATTTCACTGGTGGCGTGGCCGCCCTGCATCAGGGTTGGGCAATCTAGTTTCATGGCGATGGGCCGATTGATCGCCGTGGCATGGGACCTGATCCGGTCCGACGCCCTGCTGCCCCGGGAACTGGACCGGGACCTGCCGGCCCCGGCCCGCCTGGCCGGCCGTCTGCTCCGTCTGGGAGCGGGACCGTCCGCCCGGCTGGGGCGTCCGGGCGAGCGCCTGGCGCGGGTGCTGGAACGCCAGGGCCCCGCAGCCATCAAGCTGGGCCAGTTTCTCTCGACCCGCGCCGATATCCTGGGAGACGCCTTCGCCAGCGACCTGGCCCGGTTGAAGGACAGGCTCGCACCCTTCCCGACAGCCCAGGCCCGGCAGGAGATCGAGCGGGCCCTCGGGAGGCCCCTGGACGCGGTGTTCCTGGATTTCGACGATCCGGTCGCCGCCGCGTCCCTGGCCCAGGTCCATCCGGCCCATCTGCTTGACGGGCGAAAGGTGGCGGTCAAGATCCTGAGGCCCGGCGTCGAACGCCAGGTCGCCGCCGATTCCGCCGCCATGCGGCTGGCGGCCAGGCTGGTCCATGCCCTTGTTCCCCTGTCTCGCCGGCTGGAGCCCGCAGCCTTTGTCGAGGTGGTCATCCGGGCCCTGGACCTGGAACTGGACCTGCGGTTCGAAGCGGCCGGGGGCGATGAGCTGGCCCGGATCATGGCCCAGGACGGCTATATGGCCGCCCCGGCCGTCCTCTGGGATCTGGTGTCGCGGCGCATCCTCACCCAGGACTGGGCTGGCGGCCGGGCCCTGTCGGACCCGGACGCCCTGGCGGATCCCGCCTTTGACCGGCCGACCCTGGCCAACAACCTGACCCGCGCCTTCCTGGCCCAGGCCCTGGACCATGGCGTGTTCCACGGCGACCTGCATGAGGGAAACCTGTTTGTCGCCGCCCCGGCCGGGCTGACGGCGGTTGACTTCGGTATCATCGGGCGGATCGGGGCCAAGGAGCGGAGCTTCCTGGCCGAGATCCTCTATGGCTTTCTCAATCGTGACTATGCCCGGATCGCCGCCGTCCATTTCGAGGCCGGCTATGTGCCGGCCCATCAGGACCGGGCCGCCTTCGCCCAGGCCCTGCGCGCCGTGGGCGAGCCGATCTTCGGCCGCACGGCCGCGCAGGTCTCCATGGGCCGGCTGCTGGCCCAGCTGTTCGAGATCACCGCCCTGTTCGAGATGAAGCTGCGGCCCGAGCTGGTCCTGCTTCAGAAGACCATGGTCACGGTGGAGGGTGTGGCGCGCCGCATCGATCCCCAGCATGATATCTGGGCCGCCGCCGATCCTGTGGTCCGGCGCTGGATCACCCGGGAACTGTCGCCCGCCGCCCGTATCCAGGCCTTCGCAAGCCAGGCCCAGGATGCGGTTCGGGCCATACTGCGTCTGGCTGAAGCCCCCGCCGCGACGTCGCCGCCGGTCGAGGAGCCGCCTGCTCCCTGGGGCTGGTTCGCAGCGGGCTCCGCGGTCGCCGCCGCCGCCTTCGTCCTGGCGAGGCTGCTGGGCTGAGGGGCGCGGGCGACTGGGCCGTCGCCGTCAATTGCCGCGCCGGGGCAGCCAGCGAAAGGGGTCGGGCGCCCGGCCGGGTGACCCTGGCCTCTAACCTGGCGTCGCCTGTCTCAGAAGGCCAACGGCCCTCACGGGCGGCGAGGCGCTAGCCCTGTTCGTCTTCGCGCTTGCCGGTCTGACGGCGGTCGCGGCGTTCCTCCTCGCGGGCCTTGTCCTTCTGCCAATAGGCCAGGCCCTCCTCCGGCTTCATGATCAGGCGGGGGGCGCCCTCCTTGCTGACTACGGCGAACAGGTTGCTCGCGGGGTCATAGATGGCCCTGTCGCCATTGCGCCGGGTGTAGCTCTTGGCGCCGGCGGGCGGGCTGGATGTAAAGGCCTGGGCCTTCCGGACAAAGTCGTCCAGGTCGCGGGCGCCCAGGTCCTTCCCATTGCGGGCGAACTGTCTCTGGGCGGCCTCGGCGGCGGTCAGCCGGCGGTTGGCGGCCCACATGGGCCGGCCGTTCATCTGGGGCGCTGGCAGGGTCCTTGGATCAACCTCGGGCAGGGGGCCCCGGGCGGTGTCGGCTGCTCCGGCCGCCGCCCTCACCCCGGTGTCGCCCGGCGAGCTGGCTGCGCCGCTGTCCCGCGCGGCGGGGGCTTCCCGCGCTGGCTGGCTGGCGGGGCCGCCGTCACAGGCGGCCAGGGCGACCGTCATGATCGGGGCCAGGATCAGGGCCAGGGAGGCAATTCGGGTCATGGTTGCGTCTTTTCTCCGGAACCGCTCAGGATCGTTGATGCGACATAAGATCAAAGCAAGAACATTGTCGAGTCCTGTTTGGCCTTCCGTGCAAAGTCGCTAGGAAGGGTCTCCGGGCGCAGTCCCGAAGGCCTAGGGAGCGCAAAGGCGTGACGCAACAGCGGGTATTGCTGATCGTGGGCGGCGGCATCGCGGCCTACAAGTCCCTGGAGCTGACCCGGCTTCTGCGCCGGGCCGGGATCGCCGTTCGGGTCATCCTGACCTCGGCCGGGGCGCAGTTCGTCACGCCACTGTCCCTGTCGGCCCTGTCCGAGGACCGGGTCTACAGCGAGCTGTTTTCCCTGACCGACGAGGCCGAGATGGGCCACATCCAGCTGTCCCGCTCGGCGGACCTGGTGGTGGTCGCTCCGGCCACAGCCGATCTGATGGCCAAGGCGGCCCAGGGCCTGGCTGGCGATCTGGCGACGACAACCCTTCTGGCCACGGACAAGCCCGTCCTGATGGCCCCGGCCATGAACGTCCGGATGTGGGAGCACCCTGCAACCCGCCGCAACCTTGCGACCCTGAGGGCTGACGGCGTCAGCCTTGTCGGGCCGGACGAGGGGGCCATGGCCTGCGGCGAGTATGGCGAGGGCCGCATGGCCGAGCCCCAGGCGATTCTGGAGGCCATTCTGAAGCAGCTGGCGGGGGCCGGTCCCCTGGCCGGGCGCCATGTTCTGGTCACCGCGGGGCCCACGGTCGAGGCCATTGATCCGGTGCGTCTCCTGACCAACCGCTCCAGCGGTCGGCAGGGTTTCGCCATTGCCGGCGCCCTGGCCGGCCTCGGCGCCCGGGTGACCCTGGTGGCCGGTCCCGTGGCCCTGCCGACCCCGGCCGGGGTCGACCGGGTCGATGTGGAAAGCGCCCGCGACATGATGGCGGCCTGCAGGGCGGCTCTGCCGGCCGACGCCGCTGTCTGTGTAGCGGCGGTCGCCGACTGGCGTCCCGACGAGGCCTTTGGGGTCAAGCTCAAGAAGGGAAGGGGGGGTCCGCCTTCCATCACCCTGGTCGAGAATCCCGACATCCTGGCGACCCTGGCGGCCCCATCGCCGGACCGTCCAGCGGTGGTGGTGGGTTTCGCCGCAGAGACCAATGATGTCGAGGCCCACGCCCAGTCCAAGCTGCAGCGCAAGGGCTGCGACTGGATCGTCGCCAATGACGTCACCGAGCCGGGCGTCATGGGCGGGCTGGAAAACAGCGTGATGATCATTTCACGGGCCGGGACCGAGCGTTGGGCCCGGGCCGACAAGGACGCGGTTGCGCGGGGCCTGGCGCAACGAATTGCAAGGGACCTGACGTGACTCCGACCATTCCTGTGGTCCAGCTGGACCACGCCGCCGGCCTGCCCCTCCCCGCCTATGAAACCGCCGGCGCCGCCGGCATGGACCTGAGGGCGGCGGTGCCCGAAGACCAGCCCCTGGTGCTGGCGCCCGGCGACTGGGTCATGGCGCCGACGGGCCTCAGCCTTGCCGTCCCCATGGGGTTCGAGGCCCAGGTCCGGCCCCGGTCCGGCCTGGCGGCCAAGGCGGGGATAACCTGTCTCAACTCACCCGGGACCATCGACTCAGATTATCGCGGCGAGGTGAAGGTGATCCTGATCAATCACGGCAAGGCGGATTTCGTGATCCGGCGCGGCGACCGGATCGCCCAGATGGTGATTGCGCCCGTGGCGACGGCGGTCTGGCGTCCGGTGGACAGTCTGGATGAAACCGGGCGCGGCCAGGGCGGTTTCGGCTCGACCGGCGCCGGATAGGGAGTCAGCCGGGCGAGCCGTTCAGCCCGAAGGCCAGACAGGCAAGGAAACCGGTGGCGAAGAATCCCCCGGCGATCCAGAGCAGCGGCTTGAGGATGGAGCGGGTCGGGTCAGCGGTGTGCATGGCGGGCCTTCTTCGGGCTCTGTGTGAATCTGAACGCGATACAAGCCGACGCCCTCTCTCCGCGAGCGTCACAAACAAAGAGTCTGACATGATTCGCCTCTCCATTGATCGTTGCGTCGAACGTCTCGCTGAACGCCTGTCAGGCCTTTCGGCTCCCCGCATTTTCATTCCGTTCGGGCCGGGCGAACCTCTTGGCCTCAGGGCGGCTCTGGCTGCCCGGCCGGAGCTGGTGGCCGGAGCCTGCCTGGTCGGGGCGCCCATCCCTGGCCTGAACCAGGCCGACTGGACCGGACTGATCCCGGGAACCCGTTCCGAGGGCATCTTTGTCTCCAATGACTGGCGCGAGGCCTTCGAGGCCGGGCGGTTCGCCCTGCGGCCCATGACCTGGTTCCAGACCTATGGCTGGCTGAAGACCACACCCCTGGATGCCGCCGTCTTCCAGGTCAGTCCCCCCGGACCGGACGGGACCCTGTCCCTGAGCGTCGCCAGCGACCTGTCGCCGGCGGTTCTTGGCCGGTCAGGCCTGCTCAAGATGGCCGTGATCAACCCCAATCTGCCCTGGGTCAGCGGCCCCTCGGCACTGCCGGATCAGTTCGACCTTGTCTGTCACGACGAGGGCCCGGTGTCGGACTATGACGCCGGGGACCTGGACCCGGCCTTCGAGCGGATCGCCGCCCGGATCGCCGAGGCGACCCCCGACGGCGCCAGTCTTCAGTTCGGGGTCGGCAAGGCCGGGGTTGCGGCCCTGAAGGGCCTTCGCGGCCGTCGCGGGCTGAAGATTCATTCCGGTATGGTGACCAATCCGCTGATCGCCCTGCTGGACGAGGAAGTGGTTGACGGCGTGGTGACCGGCCTGGCCGCCGGGACCGCCGCCCTGCGGTCGCGCCTGGGTGACCCGCGTCTGCAGTTCCGCGATTCAGGCCATACCCATGACATCCGGGTCCTGGCGGCCATTCCCCGGCTGGTTGCGGTCAATTCCGCCCTGGAGATCGATCTCTTCGGCCAGGCCAATGCCGAGTTCCAGGATGGCCGGCAGGTGTCCGGCATCGGCGGCCTGACCGACTTCCTGCGCGGCGCCCGGCTGTCCGAAGGCGGGGTTCCGATCCTCGCCCTGCCGGCCTCGGCCCGGAAGGACAGTATCAGCCGCATCGTTCCCCGCCTGTCGCCCGGCGCGGTCTCGGTCCCCCGGGCCGATGTGGCCGTGGTCATCACGGAACATGGGACGGCTGACCTGCGGAGTCTGGATCTGGACGCCCGGGCCCAGGCCCTGATCGGCGTGGCCAGTCCCGCCCATCGCGACAGCCTGTCCGGAGCCTGGGACCGGATGCGGGCCAGCCTGTAGGGGATTGGCGCGGAAAACCGGGAGCGGGGGCCCCCGCTCTGGCCTGCGGAAACCGCCCCGAAAAGCGCCCGGAAAATCCACCGGCTTACGTCCACGTAAAAGACTTGACGTTAACGTAAGAGGAATTTACGACTCTCTCCAAGGGCGATTAACAGCCGAAACGAGACCTAGGGAGAAGATATCATGGCTATGGAACTGCGACGTCCTGAGCGCACCTTCACCATCCGGCAGCTCTGCACCGAATTCAAGGCGACCCCCAGGGCGCTTCGCTTCTACGAAGACAAGGGACTTCTGACCCCGGCCCGCGACGGCATGAACCGGGTCTACAGCTACAAGGATCGGGCCCGGCTGATCCTGATCCTGCGCGGCAAGCGCGTTGGCCTGTCCCTGCAGGAAATCCGCGAGATTCTGGAACTCTATGACGAGGGCGACGAGGCGATGAGCCAGAACGCCCACTCGCTGAAGAAATTCCGCGAGAAGATCGTCGTGCTGGAACAGCAGCGGGAGGACATCGACGGCGCCATCACCGAGCTTCAGCAGGCCTGCGAGCGCCTGGAAGGCCGACTGGCGGAAAAGCGCCCCGACCTTCTGCCCAAGGCCGACGACTACGACCAGATGCTGCGGGCCCGTCTTGATGGCCACGCGGAAATGGCGATCGGCAAATAGCCGCTGACCGGTCCGGCCAGGCCCTCCGGGCCGGGTCGGACAGGCCGGGCCCAGGGGATCTTCGGGCGGCCGCTCAACCCGATAACCGTTTCACAGTTTTCGGAAAATGCTTTAGCGACGCTCGAGTATTCGACCCTCGCCCGACAAGGAGACCCATGGCCTACAAGCCTCCGGTGCGCGACCACGTCTTCCTGCTGGAGGATGTCCTGAAGATTGACCGCTATGGCGACCTGCCGGCCTTCGCCGATGCGTCCCTGGACGTGGTCAAGCAGATCATCGAAGAGGCCGGCCGGTTTACTGCCGAGGTTCTGGCGCCCCTCAATGCTGTCGGCGACAAGCAGGGCTGCGTCTGGAACCCGGACAACAGCGTCACCACCCCGACTGGATTCAAGGCGGCCTACGAGCAACTCTGCGCCGGCGGCTGGACGGGTCTGGGATCGGACCCCGCCTATGGCGGCCAGGGCCTGCCCCACGTGGTGAACCTGTCTTTCAGCGAGATGAGTTCTTCGGCGAACATGGCGTTTTCTATGTATCCCGGCCTGGCGCATGGCGCCTATTCGGCCATCCATACGGGCGGCAACGACGTCCAGAAGGATCTCTACCTGCCGAAGATGGTATCCGGCCAATGGACCGGCACCATGAACCTGACCGAACCCCATTGCGGCACCGATCTTGGCCTGCTGCGCACCAAGGCGGTTCCGCAGGGCGATGGCAGCTACCGGATCACTGGCCAGAAGATCTGGATCTCGGCCGGCGAGCACGACATGGCCGAGAACATCATCCATCTGGTCCTGGCCCGGATCGAGGGCGCCCCGGCCGGGGTCAAGGGCATCAGCCTGTTCATCGTCCCCAAGTTCATCCCGGACGCCGCCGGCGAGGTGGGCGTCCGCAACGAGGGCGTCAAATGCGCCGGCCTCGAAGAGAAGATGGGCATCCATGGCAACGCCACCTGCGTCATGGCCTATGACGAGGCGCAAGGCTGGTTGATCGGCGAGGAAAACTCCGGCCTGAAGATCATGTTCGTCATGATGAACGAGGCCCGGATCGGGGTTGGCCTCCAGGGTGTCGCCCAGGCTGAGGCGGCCTATCAGGCTGCGGTCGACTTTGCCCGGGACCGTCTTCAGGGACGGTCCCTGACCGGGGCGAAGAACCCCGAGGGGCCGGCCGATCCGATCATCGTCCATCCCGATGTGCGACGCATGCTGCTGGATTCCAGGGCGATCATCGAGGCCGGACGGGCCTTCCTGTTCTGGACGGCCCTGCACGGCGACCTGTCCCACGCCCATCCCGACGAGGCGGTGCGCCAGAAGGGCGCCGACTATATGGGCCTGCTGACCCCTGTGCTGAAAGGCTATCTCACCGACAAGGGGTTCAAGGTCTGTGTCGACGCCATGCAGGTCCATGGCGGCTCGGGCTTCACCGAGCATTTTCCGGCCAGCCAGTATCTGCGGGATTGCCGCATCGCCCTGATCTACGAGGGCACCAACGGCGTCCAGGCGCTGGACCTTGTGGGCCGCAAGCTGGCGGCCAGCGGCGGCCGGGCGGTGATGAGCTTCTTCGCCGAGATCGACGGATTCGTGGAGGCCGGCAGCGCCGACCCCGCCCTCGTCCCCTTCCTGGAAGGCCTCGCCGGCGCCAAGGCCCAGCTGCAGGAGGCCACCCTGTGGCTGATGCAGAATGGCCTGGCCAACCCCGACAACGCCGGCGCCGCATCGACCGACTACATGCATCTGTTCGGGATCACCGGCCTGGCCTTCATGTGGGCCCAGATCGCCAGGGCCTGCCTGGCGCGCTCCGCCGCCGGCGATACCGACCCCTTCTACGCCAACAAGCTTGTGGTTGGCCGCTACTTCCTGGAGCGGATCCTGCCCGAGACCGGCGCCCACCTGGCCAAGCTGAAAACCGGCTCGGCCACCCTCATGACCCTACCTGCCGAGGCCTTCTGATGAGCGCACTTCAAGTTGAAAGAACCCCCTCTCTGGCCGAGGAAGACATTGTCATCTTCGAAGGCGCGGTGAAGAAATTCTTCGAAAGCCACGCCCCTGAGTCCCGTGTCGCCAAATGGCGCGAGGACGGCGTTGTCGAGCGGGCCATGTGGACCGAGGCGGCCCAGGCTGGCCTGTCCTGCCTGTCCATCCCCGAGGAATATGGCGGCATGGGCGGCGACTACCGCCATGAAGTGGTGCTGATGGAACAGCTGGGTCTGATGGCTGTCGACGGCTTCGGCCTGTCGCTGCACAACGCCATCGTCGCCCCCTACATCTATCACTACGGCAATGAGGAACAGCGCCGTCGATGGCTGCCGCGCATGGCCAACGGCGAACTGGTCACGGCCATCGCCATGACCGAGCCGGGCGCCGGTTCCGACCTCCAGGGCATCAAGACCACCGCCCGGCTGGACGGCGACCACTATGTGCTGAATGGCTCCAAGACCTTCATCACCAATGGTCAGACCGCCAACCTGATCATCGTGGTCTGCAAGACTGACGCGGCCCAGGGCGCGCGGGGCACCAGCCTGCTTCTGGTCGAAACCGACGGCGCCCAAGGCTTCGAGCGGGGCCGCAATCTGGACAAGCTGGGCCAGGAAGCCGCCGATACGTCCGAGCTGTTCTTCAATGATGTCCGGGTCCCGAAGGCCAACCTCCTCGGCGGTGATGAAGGTCAGGGCTTCTTCCAGCTGATGAACCAGCTGCCGCAGGAACGGCTGAACATCGCTGTCCAGGGCCTGGCGACCATCGAGCGGGCTCTGGCCCTGACGATCGACTACGTCAAGCAGCGCAAGGCCTTCGGAAAGTCGATCATCGACTTCCAGAACACCCAGTTCGAACTGGCGGAATGCAAGACCGAAGCGACTGTCGCCAGGGTCTTTGTCAATCACTGCATCGAGCAGCACATGAAGGGCAAGCTGGACGCCGCCACGGCCTCCATGGCCAAGTACTGGGTCACCGATCTGGAGAACAAGATCATCGATCGCTGCCTGCAGCTGTTCGGAGGCTTCGGCTACATGGCGGAGTATCCTATCGCCCGCATGTACCGCGACAGCCGGGTCCAGCGGATCTATGGCGGCACCAACGAGGTCATGAAGGTGCTGATCGCCCGCACCCTGTAGAAGGCGGAACCCTTGGCCCACTATATCGCCGTCATCGACTGGGCCCTGCAGCCCGGTGAGGATTTCCTCGCCGGGCGTTACAGCCGCAGGCACAGCCTCGCCTTCGATGGCGGTGTCGAGATCGCCGCCTCGGCCTCGCCCCATGTGGTCCCGGCCCCCTGGTCGGCCGCCGACGCTGTGGATCCAGAGGAGATGCTGGTGGCGGCCATCGCCGACTGCCACATGCTCTCCTTCCTGCATGTGGCGCGGGATGCCGGGCTAGTGGTGACGGCCTATCAGGACCGGGCCGAGGGGGTAATGCGCAAGAACCCCGAGGGCCGGATCGCCGTCACCCGGGTGACCCTTCGGCCTGTGATCGCCTTTGACGGCGGCTGTCCGGCGCCGGACGTCCTCGAACAGCTCCATCACCGGGCCCATGAGACCTGCTACATTGCCAACTCGGTCAGGACCGAGATCGTGGTGGAGGCGCCCTGAAGGGACGTCGCGCCGACGTCAGTGCGGGGCGGCGGTCCTGCGCTTCGGGACGAAATGCACGACCAGCACGATCATCCCGCCGACGATAACTCCGACCACGGAGGATCCCGCTGCAAAGGCCAGCCAGCCCGTCAGCGGGCCGACCACCGGGGCCGCGGCCGCCCAGTGGGACGCCGCCTCGACCCAGACCGGGACGGGGCTGAAATGGTAACGCTCCAGACCATGGACCAGGATGCCGCCACCTACCCAGAGCATGGCGGCCGTGCCGATCACCGTCAGGCCCTGCATCAGGGGCGGCATGGCCTGGACCAGGCCCCGGCCGATGGCCCGGGTCATCCGGCCCTTGCGCCGTGACATGTGCAGGCCGATATCGTCCATCTTCACGATGAAGGCCACGGAGCCGTAGACGGCGACCGTCAGCAGAACCCCGACCATCAGCAGGGCGCCAGCCTGGAGGGGCAGGGGTCTGTCGGCCACTTCCGCCAGGGCGATGGCCATGATCTCGCCGGACAGGATCAGGTCGGTGCGGATGGCGCCGGCCACCTTCTGGTTTTCCAGGTCCTTGGAACTGATGGCCAGTTCCTCAAAGCTGTCGACCGGGTCGTGATGGGTGAAGGCCTCGACGATCTTCTCCGTGGCCTCGAAACAGAGATAGGCCCCGCCGATCATCAGGAGGGGCGTCACCGCCCAGGGTGCAAAGGCGCTCAGCAAAAGCGCCCCGGGCAACAGGAACAGCAGCTTGTTCTTCAGCGAGCCCATGGCGATCCGGGCGACGATGGGCAGTTCCCGCTCCGGGGAGAATCCCATGGCGTAGCCGGGTGTCACGGCGGTGTCATCGACCACAACCCCGACGGCCTTGGAGCCCGCCTTGCCGGCTGCCCCGGCCACGTCATCCAGGGAGGCGGCCGCCAGCTTGGCGATGCCGGCGATATCATCAAGCAGTGCGGCAAGCCCGGATGGCATGTCCTGATCCTCTGGGTTGACGAAAGGCGGCGTTCGACGCCCAGTGGGTAGAGGCTGGGAGGGGTTTCGTAAAGTCGCCCGACGGGGAGTCGCGGGGGGTTGCGCCTCGGCCAGTCAGGGAATCAGAAATGTTCTCGCCGAGCGTCGTTCTTTCACTGAACCTTAGGGACCAGGACTGCAGTCTCCTTCCAACAAGGGAGCAATCCATGAGTCTCAGCGGAGGGACCGACAGGTTTGGACTGGCCAGGGCGATCCTTGCCCGGCGCCGGCATCTGCCTGTGCGTCTGGCCTCCGCCCTCATTGCGGCGGCCGGGGTTCACCTGACCCTGGGCTGGGAACTGGGCTGGCTATGGGCGGCGGTCTTCGCCGCGGTGCAGATCGTGGAGCACCGGCTCTCGCAGTTCCTGCCCCGGATCGCCGAGACCGCGCCCGGTCTGGCGGCTGGAATCCTGTGTGGCATGTGCGCCCTGTCCAGCCTGATCTTCGGCGCCCTGGCGCCGGCCCTGTGGATCGGAGGGGGACATTATGGTCCTGCCCTGGGCGTCATCGTTGTCTCCACGGCCATGACCAATCTGATCGCCATCTGCCGGGGCTCGCGCCTGATGTTCACGGTCTCGGCCCTGCCCTATGCCGTCTACCTGCTGGCCATGCCGATGATGGACTCCGCCCAGGTCTCGGGGCCCCTGCTGGCCACCATGCTGATTGCAGCAGGCCTGGTTCTGCTGAATGTCATCGGCGCCTGGGCCGCCACAGAGGAGGCGCGTCGCGCCCAGGATCAGGCCCAGACCGAAGCCGAACTGCAGAGACAGGAGGCCGAGGCCGCGACCAAGGCCAAGTCGGCCTATGTGGCCATGATCAGCCATGAACTTCGGACCCCGATCAGCGCCATTCTTGCGGGGGCGGCAGACGCCGAACGCGCTGGCCATGGTCAGGCCCGGCTGATCGGCGAGGCTGGCCGCATGATGACCACGCTGCTGGACGATATGCTTGACCTCTCCAAGCTTGAGGCCGGCCATATGCAGGTCGAGGTCCTGGATTTCGATCTGCGGCAGACGGTCGCGGACATGGTGCGGCTCTGGAGGCCCCAGGCGGCGGCCAGGGGTCTCAGGCTGCGTATCCGGGGTTCAAGGTCCCTTCCGGCCTGGGTCAAGGGTGATCCCATGCGCCTGCGTCAGATCCTCAACAACCTGCTGTCAAACGCCCTGAAGTTTACCGATTCCGGGACCGTGACCCTGGTCCTCGGCGGCCGGGCCGCCCCGTCGGATCACAGGGTCACCATCACGGTCGATGACACCGGACCCGGCATGACGCCGGATCAGCTCGCCAGTCTTTTTCAGCCCTTCGAACAGCTGGGGCCGCAGACCGCCCGCCAGCATGGCGGCACCGGGCTCGGCCTGGTGATCAGTCGCGAACTGGCCCGGCTGATGGGCGGCGACCTGGTGGTTGACAGTTCGCCCGGCATGGGCGCCCGCTTCACCCTGGACATTCCACTGGCCGAGGGCGAGGCCACGGCTCGCGTCCCGGAAGGCTCGCAGGCGGTCGCGGCGGACGACTTATCGCCGCCCCGGGTTCTGGTCGTGGATGATCACGCAATCAATCGTCAGGCCATCAGCCTGATCCTGGCCCAGGTCGGCATCACGCCGGAAACGGCGGCCTCGGCCGAATCGGCCCTGGAACGCCTGGCGGTCGAGCCCTTCGACCTGATCCTGATGGACGTCTATATGCCCGACATGGACGGTCGGGAGGCCACCAGCATCCTGCGCTCCCTGCCTGGTCCCAACTGTCGGACCCCGGTCGTTGCTATCACGGCGTCCGCCACCACCCGCGACTGGGAGGCCTGTCTGGCCGCAGGCATGAATGGCCATGTGGCCAAGCCGATCCTGCCTGAAAAGCTGTTTGAAGCCATGGACCAGGTTCTCAGCAGCGGATCCGAGGCGCGTCAGGCCGCCGCCTGAGTCAGGACCTGAAGCCGCCGGGTCAGGCCGGGCAGGTCGCGCAGCTCACATTCCCAGACCACTGAAACCCGCCAGCCTGCGGCCTCCAGCGCCTCCGAGCAGGCGCTGTCCCGGGCCCGGTTGCGGCCGACCTTGGCCAGCCAGTAGTCCTGGTTCTGTTTCGGGACCCTGGCCCCCCGGGCGCAGTCATGGCCGTGCCAAAAGCAGCCATGGACAAAGATCGCCAGGCGGCGGCCCGCCATGACGATGTCAGGCTTGCCGGGCAGATCGGCCCTCTGCAGCCTGTAGCGCAGGCCGAGGCCGGTCAGGATTTTCCGCACCGTCCGTTCCGGACCCGTGTCCCGGGAGCGCACCCGCCGCATGACCGCAGAGCGTTTTGCCGGACTGAAGACGTCGGTCATGGACCAGCCTGCCGGACCCTGCTCCAGGCCCCCGGGTCAGAGCCCCTCGAACAGCGCTGTCGACAGGTAGCGCTCGGCGAAGCTCGGGATGATGGTGACGATCAGCTTGCCTTCGTAGCCCGGGCGGCTGGCCAGTTCGAAGGCGGCGGTCAGGGCGGCCCCGGAGGAAATGCCGACCGGCAGGCCCTCCACGCTGGCCGCCTTGCGGGCCATGGCGAAGGCATCGTCATTACTGACCTGAACGATGTCGTCGATGATGCCGCGATCCAGGATTCCGGGCACAAAACCGGCCCCGATGCCCTGGATCTTGTGGGGCCCCGGCTGGCCGCCCGAAAGGACAGCGGAATTCTCGGGCTCTACGGCAACCATTCGCAGGGATGGTTTGCGGGCCTTCAGGGCCTGGCCAATGCCGGAGATGGTGCCGCCTGTGCCGACTCCGCAGACCACGGCGTCGACCCGTCCGGCCGTGTCATTCCAGATTTCCTCGGCCGTCGAGATGCGATGGATGGCCGGATTGGCGGCGTTCTCGAACTGCTGGGGCATGACCGAGCCGGGAATCTCTTCCAGCAGTTCCTGGGCCCGGGCGACGGCGCCCCGCATGCCGCGTTCGGCCGGGGTCAGTTCCAGCCTGGCGCCCAGAAGCAGCAGCATCTTGCGACGTTCTATGGACATGCTTTCAGGCATGACCAGCACCAGGGGATAGCCCTTGGCGGCGGCGACGAAGGCCAGGGCGATGCCGGTATTGCCGCTGGTGGGTTCGACAATGGTGACGCCGGGGGTCAGGACGCCGTCTGCCTCCATCTGCTCGATCATCGCCACCCCGATCCGGTCCTTGACCGAGGACATCGGGTTGAAGAATTCAAGCTTGGCCACGACCTCGCCCAGCGGTTTCAGCTCGGCGGTCAGGCGGGGCAGGGCGACGATCGGCGTGTCGCCCATCAGGTCGATGACCGACGGAAAGATCCGGCCGCGTCCGGAGCGGCTGAAACGGGCGGTGTCGAAGGGCTTGGGCATGGCAGGTCTCGCCGGGTCAATGTTGACTTGTCAGGTGGAGATTATCGACCACTGCCGCAAGCCGCCAGCCTCACTGTGAAGGTCCGGCCGGTTCACGCCGCCGCGCCATGATGCGATCCGGAGGCCCCGGCCGCCAGCAGCGGCTCCAGAAGTCCCCGTGCTAGCCAGGACACGACGCTGGCGCTGACGCCGTCCCCCACCACCTGCAGCCCGGCTGTCTGGCTCACGGGCAGGCGATAGTCGTCTCCCAGCCCCATCAGTCTGGCCCCCTCCCTCGCGGTCAGCAGCCTCGATCGCACGGGCCCCTCCCCGGCCACCAGGATCATCTGGCGGGATGAGCCCCCCCGGGGGGTGCGCAGGCAGCCGGCCAGGCCGTCCAGCCGGACCTCTGCCCTGGGGACGCCTGCCCGGGTCCGGCGAAAGACAGCCCCGATGGCTCGCCCCTTGGCGGCGGCGGCCTCCAGTCTCTGGCGATGAAGCGGCGTCATCTGGTTCAGCAGGATTGCTGTCTGGGCTTCCGACCGCCAGGCGACCTGGTCGTCAGGCTCCAGGATGTCGGCAAGCTGCATGTTGCGACGCCGGGGTCCCTCCAGTCGCCAGTCGACCCAGCCGGAGCGGAGCGCCGGTGACAGGCGCTCCCGGGCAGCCCTGACCGAGGCGGTCTGATAGGCGGCCGCGCCCGTCAGACCGGCCGGGATTTCTCCCCTGGCGGCAATGACGAAAACCCTGGGCCTGGACTGCGGGGCAAACCCGGCGGCGTCGATCTCCAGGGCCCCGAACCGGTACCCGGCCTCCGCCAGCGCCTGGCAGAGGGCCGCGAAATCGGCGCCGCCATGGGAGGTCAGAAGCCCCACCACATTCTCGATCACCACAAGCCTGGGCGCGCGATCCTCGGCCACCAGGGACCGCATGAGGTTCCAGAATCCGAAGAAGGCGCTGGAGCGGCCTCCGCCAAGTCCGGCCCGGGCCCCGGCCAGGCTGAAGTCCTGGCAGGGCGATGAGGCCCAGGCGAGATCGGCCTGGCCGGGCAGGGCGCTGGCCTCCAGGGCCCAGACGTCCCCTTCGTGGAAATGACTTGCTGCGTCGGAAAAATTGGCGCGGTAGGCGCCCGCCTTGACCGGGTCGAAGTCGTTGGCGAAGGCGCAGGTCCAGCCGGGGCCAAGGCCGACCCTGGCCATGCCGCCGCCCGCGAAAAATTCATAAAAGGTGGGGCCGGCGCTTCGACTCATGGCCTTCAGGGTCTAACCTCGAGGCCCTGCCCGCAAGGCCCCCGCTGGAGAAAGACCCGATGCGCGCCCCGATCGCCCTGCTGGCTGTTGTCGCCCTGCTTGCCGCCTGCGAACCTGAGGCGCCGGGCGGCGGGACGGCGCCGCCCCCGGCGGACGCCCCGGTCGTCGATCCGGTGGAAAGCCCGGCAGGGCCTGATGCGGCGGCCTCCGTCTTCGGGGAGGATTTCGTGCTGATCGGGACGGAGCCCTTCTGGCGGCTGGATGTGAAGGGTGGCGAACTCTCGCTTGCGCGGCCTGATGCAGCGGCCGTCCTGGCCCGAAACGCCGGTTTGGCGGTCAGCCCGACAGGCGCAATCTGGACGGGACAGTCTGGCGACCAGAGCCTGGTGGCCAGGGTGACGGCCGGCGCCTGCAGCGACGGAATGAGCGACAGGTCCTATCCCTACCAGGCGGAGGTGGCGCTCGGCGACCTGATCCTGAGGGGTTGCGGCGTCACAGCCCGGGCCCTGGCGGCCATGCCGCCGGCCTGAGTCCCAGCGTTGCGGGCGGCCTCAGCGGCCGTCCAGCACCAGGGTCGGAATCTGGGATTTCGCAGGCCTCTGCTGCTGGCCGGGGACCGGCAGCAGCATGGCCAGGGTGATCGCGAGAACGGCGGCGGCGGCGAATAGGCCCTTGACGGCCATGGTCTTCTGGCTCCGGATACGGCCCCTTTATGGAGCCATCTGGTTAACGACCCGAAACCACGGCGGTTCCTGGCCCCCCGACGCCATCCCGAAAGAAGACGGCGCGGGGTTTTTCCCCGCGCCGTTGCAAGTTCCGGTCCAGAAAAGGCGTCCCGTTCAGGGACGCCCGGTCCGGATCAATAGATTTCGAACAGGCCGGCGCCGCCCTGGCCACCGCCGATGCACATGGTGACGACGCCCCATTTGGCGCCGCGACGACGGCCTTCCTGCAGCAGGTGGCCGGTGCAGCGGGCGCCGGTCATGCCGAAGGGGTGGCCGATGGAGATCGATCCGCCGTTGACGTTGTACTTTTCCGGGTCGATGCCCAGCTTGTCACGGCTGTAGAGGCACTGGCTGGCGAAGGCTTCGTTCAGTTCCCAGATGTCGATGTCATCGACCGTCAGGCCCTGGCGCTTCAGCAGCTTGGGCACGGCATAGACCGGGCCGATGCCCATTTCGTCAGCTTCACAGCCGGCGGCGGCCCAGGACACGAACCGGCCCATGGGGGTCAGACCGCGACGCTCGGCTTCCTTGGCTTCCATCATCACCACGGCGGCGGCGCCGTCGGACAGCTGGCTGGCGTTGCCGGCGGTGACGAAGTTGCCTTCGCCCTTGACCGGGGCCAGCTTGGCCAGGCCCTCCAGGGTGGTTTCTGGACGGTTGCACTCATCACGGTCCACCACATAGTCGACCAGGGACTCTTCCTTGGTCTCCTTGTTGACGACCTTCATCTGGGTCTTCATCGGCACGATCTCGTCGGCGAACAGGCCGGCGGCCTGGGCCGCGGCCATCCGCTGCTGGGACATCAGGCTGTATTCATCCTGATATTCCCGGCTGACATTGTAGCGCTTGGCGACGATGTCGGCGGTGTCGATCATCGGCATGAAAATGGCCGGGGCGATCTTGATCAGTTCGGGATCAACCGTGCCGGAGCCGCCCATGCCGCCACCGGGGATCGAGATGCTCTCGACGCCGCCGGCCACCACACAGTCGCCGCCATCGGCGCGGATGTAGTTGGCGCCCATGGCGATGGCCTGCAGGCCGGAAGAGCAGAAGCGATTGATGGTGACACCGGCGGTGTTGACCGGCATGCCGGCCAGAAGGGCGGCCAGGCGGGCGATGTTGGCGGCGCCATGGGCGTTGTTGCCCAGGTAGCAGTCCTCGACAAAGTCGGCCTCGACGCCGGACTTGGCCACGGCGTGCCTGATGGCGTGGGCGGCCATGGACATCGGCGGGGTGACGTTGAACCCGCCCCGACCCGCTTTCGCGAGGCCGGTACGGGCATAGGAGACAATTACGGCTTCGCGCATCGGTTTTCCTCAAGGTTCAAACAATGGTTTGAAAATCGCAGGGACCCTAGGGGAAGCGAAGGCATCAGGAAAGATCACGCGAACGTCAACCTGCTGCGCGGGGAGACCTGGCCCCGCCATGTCGGCCTTGACCTCCGCCTGAGGGCGGCCGACCCTTGCCGGCAAGGACAAGCCGGACGACGGGACAGGGAACATCATCATGGCCGAACACAGGTTTGATCTGGTGCTGCGCGGCGGCACGGTGGTGGACGGGTCCGGAAAGGCGCCGTTTGTCGCCGATGTGGGGGTCCGCGACGGGCTTATTGTCGAGATCGGAACCGGCCTGGCCCCGGGGGCCGAGGAAATCGACGCCGCAGGCAAGCTGGTCACGCCTGGCTTTGTCGACATCCACACCCATTATGACGGCCAGGCGACCTGGGATACCCGCCTGAACCCGTCGTCCGGCCATGGGGTCACCACCGTGGTCATCGGCAATTGCGGGGTCGGGTTCGCCCCCTGCAAGCCTGAGGACCATGACCGGCTGATCCGGCTGATGGAGGGGGTCGAGGATATTCCCTTTCCCGTCCTGACCGAGGGCCTGCCCTGGAACTGGGAGAGTTTCCCCGACTATCTCGACGCCCTTGAAGGCCGGCGTTTCGACATCGACCTGGCCGCCCAGCTGCCCCATGCCGCCCTGCGGGTCTATGTGATGGGCGAGCGCGGCGCCAACCGCGAGCTGGCGACTCCGGACGACATTGCGAAGATGGCGGCGATCGCGAGGGCGGCCATGGAGGCCGGCGCCATAGGGTTTTCCACCTCCCGCACCCTCAACCACCGGACCAGCGACGGCCAGCCCACTCCCACCCTGACGGCTGGCGAGGATGAGCTGACCGGCATCGCCATGGGCATGAAGGCGGCCGGTCGGGGCGTGCTGCAGATCGTCAGCGACTTTACCCCCGATCCCGCCGCCGAGTTCGCCATGTTCCGCCGGATCGTCGAGGCCAGCGGCCGGCCGCTCAGCTTTACCCTGGCCCAGAGCCACCGGGCTCCGGACAGCTGGAAACTGCTGCTGGCCGCCCTGGAGGCGGCTGTGGACGCAGGCCTGCCCATGAAGGCCCAGGTCTGCGGCCGGCCTGTCGGTGTGCTGTTCGGGCTGGAACTGACCCTCAATCCGTTCAGCCAGCACGAGACCTACCGGGAGATTGCTCATCTTTCCCTGGCCGAGCGGGTCGAGCGCCTGTCCGATCCGGCCTTCCGCGCCCGGCTGCTGGGCGAGTCCGTCAATGCCCGGGGCCCCTTCGCTGGCAGCGCCCTGCGGGCCTGGGACAACATGTATCTGATGGCGGAGCACCCGGACTACGAGCCAACCCAGGACCAGACGGTCCAGGCCCTGGCGGCCGGTCGTGGCGTCTGGCCGGACGAGCTGGCCCTGGACCACATGCTGGAGCAAGGCGGCCGAGGCATGCTGTATCACCCCTTCCTCAACTACGGGAACGGCAGCCTGGACCCCAGTTTCGCCATGCTCAGCCACCGGGACACGGTGCCGGGCCTGTCGGACGGCGGCGCCCATGTCGGGATGATCTGCGACGGCTCCTTCCCGACCAGCATGCTGACCCACTGGACAAGGGACAGGACCCGGGGCCCGAAACTGTCCGTCCAGGAGGTGGTTTCGCTCCAGACCCGCCAGACGGCCGAGGCCGTGGGCCTGCTCGACCGAGGCCTGGTGGCCGAGGGACTCAGGGCCGATCTCAACGTCATCGACTATGACGCCCTGACCCTGCATGCCCCCGCCGTGGCCTATGACCTGCCGGCCGGGGGGCGGCGGCTTGTCCAGGCGGCGGACGGCTATCTGGCCACCATCGTGGCCGGGGTCGTCACCTATCGCGGCGGCGACCCGACCGGCGCCCTGCCCGGACGGCTGGTCCGGGGCGCTCGCCCGGCGCCCCTGGCCATGGCCGCCGAATAGGGACGGCATTCCAGCCGGTCCGATCTGCCGCTAAGAACGACCATGGTCGAGATTCCAGCCCCAGCCCGAAAGTCGGAAACCCTCCGGCCCATCGTCGACGTCCTGATCGAGGAGCGGGCGCCGCGCCTGGCGAAATCCTGGGCCTGGCCCCTGATCCGCCAGCCCCTCTATGCCGCCCTGCACTACGGCAAGGCCCGGGCCATGGCCGACGCCATCGCGCCCATGGGCGGACAGGACGCCCTGGCCTATGTGTCCGACCTTCTGGCCCTGAAGATCGAGGTCCGCGGACTTGAGCATGTCCCGGCCGAAGGGCGGCTGGTGGTCGTCGCCAACCATCCGACGGGGATCGCGGACGGGGTCGCCCTGTTCGACGCCTTGCGGAACCTGAGGCCGGACATCCTGTTCTATGCCAATTCCGACGCCCACAGGGTCTGCCCAAGGTTCGGCGAAGCCCTGATTCCGGTCGAATGGGTCGATGAGAAGCGGACCCGGGAACGCACCCGCCTGACCCTGAAAATGACCCGGGAGGCCATGGAGGCCGAGCGCTGCCTGGCGATCTTTCCAGCCGGCCGGCTGGCCCGGCGCACTGACGACGGCCTGCTGAGCGACAAGAGCTGGATGCCCACCGCCCTCTCCGTCGCCCAGAAGCACCGCGCGCCGGTCCTGCCGGTCCATGTCGATGGCCCCTGGGCCACGCTGTTTCATTTCTTCGACCGGTTCTCCGCCGAGCTGCGGGACATCACCCTGTTTCATGAGCTGCTCAACAAGAGGGGCCGGGTCTTCACCCTGACCATAGGCCGGCCCATCCCGCCCGCCAGGCTTGAGGGCGACGCAGCGTCCGTCTCGGATGCGGTCAAGGCCTATGTTGAGGGCCCCCTGCCCGGTGATCCCCTGGCTCCGTTTTGACCTCCAGCCAGACCATGACTTCCCGCACGCTCGTCCTGGCGGACGAGGCGGCCACCGGCCGTCTGGGACAGCAGATTGCGCCTCTGCTTCGGCCAGGCGAATCGGTCTGTCTTTCGGGCCCCCTGGGAGCGGGCAAGACCAGCCTGGCCAGGGCCCTGATCCGGGCCCTGACCTCGCCGGATGAAGAGACCCCCAGTCCGACCTTCACCCTGGTGCAGTTCTATGAGGGGCCTGGCCTGAGCCTCGCCCATTTCGATCTCTATCGTCTGACCGATCCGGACGAGGCCTATGAAATCGGTCTGGATGAGGCGCTGGAGACCGGGGCCGCCCTGATCGAATGGCCGGAGCGACTGGAGGGTCGCCTTCCCCCCGACCGTTTGGATATAGAGATTGCCCTGGACGGAGAGGGGCGCACGGCGCGCCTTACGCCCCATGGCGCCTGGAAGGAACGATGGCTTGAGCTCTGAACGCGAGGCGGTGAAGGCGGATTTTCTGGCCCGTCATGGTCTGGGCGCCGCCCGGCGTCAGCCCCTGGCCGGCGACGCATCGACCCGCGCCTATGAGCGGCTGCAGCCCCTGGACGGCCCAAGCCTGATCTTCATGGACCAGCCGCCAAAGGCCGAGACCGTCGCCTGTCCGCCCGACGCCACGGTCGAGGAGCGCCGCGCCCTGGGCTTCAACGCCGCCTACCGGCTGGCCGCCGGCCGGGTCGACGCCTTTGTCGCCTGCGCCCGCCATCTGCGCAGCCTTGGCCTTTCGGCGCCCGAGGTCGTGGCCTTTGACGCCGAGGCCGGCCTGGCGGTGCTCGAGGACCTGGGGGACGGGCTCTATGCCCGGCAGATCGAGGACGGCGCCGACGAGGCCCTGCTCTATGACGCCGCCATCGACGCCCTGGCCGCCCTGCATGCCGCCCCGCCGCCCGACCTCCTGGGAGAGGCCGATGCACACTGGCCCCTGCTGACCTATGACCAGCTGGCCCTGACCATGGCCAGCGACCTGTTTGTCGAGTGGCTGCCGAAGCTTCGGCCCTCACTTTCCCTGGACGCGGCCGCCCTCGAGGGCTGGGAGCAGGTCTGGACCCCGATCCGCGCCAGGGCCGAGACCAAGGCGGATGTCTTCTGCCATCGCGACTATCATGCCGAAAACCTGATCTGGTTGCCGGACCGCCAGGGCGCCGCCCGGGTCGGGCTGATCGATTTCCAGGATGCGGTGAAGGCTCACAGGGTTTGGGACCTGTCCATGCTGCTGCATGACGCCCGGCGCGACGTGAGCCCGGAGCGGGAGCTGGCCGGGCTGGAGCGGTATCTGGCCCTGCATCCTGCCCTCGACCGGGCTCTGTTCCTGGCCGATTTCCACGCCCTGGGCGCCCTGAACATCGCCAGGATCCTGGGCATCTTCGCGCGGCTGGTCATCCGGGACGGCAAGCCGCGCTACGAGGCCTTCATGCCCCGGCTCTGGGGCTATCTGGATCGATGCCTGGCCGACCCGGCCCTGATCGACCTCAAGGCCTGGTTTGACCGCCATGTTCCCGCCGGGGCGAGGGGATGATGACTTCAGAACAGACCCCTCCCGTTCCAGACACGGCCATGGTCCTGGCCGCCGGCCTCGGCACCCGCATGCGGCCCCTGACCGATGACCGGCCCAAGGCCCTGGTCGAGGTCGGCGGCAAGGCCCTGATGGACCACATGCTGGAGCGGCTGGCGACCGCCGGTGTCACCACGGCCGTGGTCAATGTCCATTATTTCGCCGACCGGATGGAGGCCCATCTGGCCGAGCGGACCGCCCGGGGCCTGGCGCCCCGGATCGTCGTCTCGGACGAGCGCGCCCAGGCCCTGGAAACCGGCGGCGGCGTCAAGCAGGCCCTGCCTCTCTTGCCGGATCAGCCCTTCTGGGTGGCCAATATCGATTCCGTCTGGATCGAGGACGGGGTCTCGGCCGTTCAGGCCGTGGCCCGAGCCTGGGACCCGGACCTTATGGATGTCTGCCTGATGCTGGCCCCGACCCAAGGATCCCTTGGCTTCCATGACACCGGCGATGTCTTCCTGGAACCGGGTGGCCGGGTGCGGTTCAAGGCGCCGGGAGAGATTGCGCCCCTGGTCTATGTCGGGGTCCATATCTGCAAGCCCTCGGTGGTGGCTGACGGTCCCGAAGGGCCTTTCTCCCTGTTGCCGGTCTGGAAGCGTCTGGCCAGCGAGGGCCGGGTGTTCGGCGTCTCCCCGCCGGGGCTCTGGATGCATGTCGGCGACCCGGCGGCCCGGGATGCCGCCCAGGCGCGGCTGGCTCCTGCCCGGTGAAGGTCCTCAAGGCCGGCCTGGCCTATTTCGCCATGACGTTCGCCGTCGGCTTCTTGCTGGGAGCCCTGCGGGTCGCGCTTGTGGCGCCCCGGGTCGGCGATCTTGCGGCTGTGCTCATCGAACTGCCCCTGATGCTGGCGGCCAGCTGGTTCATCTGCCGCCGCCTGACGGCCATCCTGGCGATTGCGGCCCGGGTTCCGGATCGGCTGGCCATGGGCGCCCTGGCCTTCACCCTTCTGATGATCACCGAACTGGCCCTGGCGGGACCCCTGTTCGGTCGCAGCCTGTCCCAGTCCCTGACCGGCATGGCGACCGACGCCGGACTTCTCGGCCTGGCTGGCCAGATCCTGTTCGGACTGGTTCCGTTGCTACAGCTCAAGCGGCGACGCTGAAGGCAGCCCTGGCGAGGGGGCCTCAGCCCTCGAGAGACCGCAAAAGGTCCGGATCGCGCCGGGCCTGGGCGACGAGGCCATCGGGATCGTCCCGGCCTTCCATGTCCAGGATGTCGCGCAGCCTGGGAAGGCGGGACGTGACCTCCTTCAAGGCCTGCGGATCGGCTGCATTGGCCTGCAGGGCGGCGGCCACCACATGTTTGCAACGCAGGCCGCCGTCCTGGAAGTCCGGGCAGGTGCAGCGGGCTCCGGCTCCATCGGCCGAGGGCAGGTCCACCACATAGGCGATGCCCCGTTCGCCCATCACATGGGCCAGCAACCCTTCGGGTCCCTGATCGACCAGGCTGACCCAGCCATGGGTGAAATAGTTTTCGCCCCGCATGACCCGGGCCTCGGGCATGTCGGCGGTCAGGGCGGCGATGTCGAACAGGGCGGTCACAGGGCGGTCATAGCCGATTCGTTCACGGTTTGCCCCATCACTCAGCCTCCACCCGGTGGATGTCTTCATCCGAAAGGCCGAAATGGTGGCCGATCTCATGGACCAGGACATGGGTGACCAGGTCCCCCAGGGGCAGATCGCCCCTCTGGGCCCATTCATCCAGGATCGGGCGGCGATAGAGAAAGATCATCGGGGCCATGGGGGCCGGGCCCAGGATGGACCGGTTGGCAAGGTCGACGCCGCTATAGAGCCCTGTCAGTTCAAAGGCGTCCTCGATCCCCAGGTCCGCCAGAACCGACTCCTCGGCGAAGTCCTCGATACGGATCAGGGCCTCGCCCGCCAGGCCGCGGAACGGCTGGGGCAGGCTGTCGAAGGCGGCCTGGGCCAGGGCGGCGAAGTCATCAAGGGTGGGGGCGGGGGCCTGGGACCAGTCAATCATTCCAGCCATATGGTCCCTATGGCCCCGCCCCGCCAGAGTCTGGCGGCGCCCTGTTCCCGCGAGGGGTGATCCCGGCCTATGATGGTCCCTTGATTCGAGGGGCGCGGCTATGGGCCCATCCATTCTCATTCTGGCGGCGGCGGCTGGTTCGGTCAGCCTGGCGGTCTGTGCGACCCTCTGGGCGGTCGCCCAGCGGCGGGCCGGCGACGCGCGCGCCATCGCCCTTGAAGGCCAGATCGACCAGCTGCGCGCCGGGTCCCAGGCGGCCAGGGCTTCCGCCGAGGCCTTTGACTGCGCCCTGGTCGTGGTCGATGACGGCCAGGCCGTCCTGGCCTCGGGCGAAGAGGCCCTGGCCGCCTGTCTCGCGGCCTTCGATCTGGACGAAGGCGAGGTCCGGACCCTGAT
This sequence comes from Caulobacter sp., assembly GCA_029866155.1. Lineage (GTDB taxonomy): Bacteria > Pseudomonadota > Alphaproteobacteria > Caulobacterales > Caulobacteraceae > Caulobacter. The sequence goes on from JARWZW010000031.1 coordinate 65,879, forward strand.
CGAGGCCATGATCAGCGCCGACGCCGACCACGCCCGACGCCTGAAGGTCCTGATGGAGAAGGGCGAGCCCTGCGCCTTTGAGTCCCGTGGAACCTATGGGGCCGTCTCGGTCGAGGGGCGGGCGGCCGGCGCCCAGGTCTGGCTGCGGCTGACGGCCCTTTCGGCGGGCGAGGCGGCCCTGCCCACCGCCGCCCGGCTGGCGGCCTTTCTCGACGCCCAGGGAGAGGCGGCCTGGATCGCCTCGGCTGATGGCGCGGTCCAGTGGGCCAACTCCGTCTGGCTTGAAGCCGTCGGGGCCCAGGACCTTGCGGACGCCGTCAGCCGGAAACTGTCCTTCGACCCGGAAACCGAGGTCCTGGCCCGGGAGTCGGCCGAGGCTGGCGAGCGGCGCGAAACCGTCAAGCGGATCACGGTCCTGGGTCGCCGCCGGGCCTTCCGGATCCGCGCCATGCCGCTTGAGGGAGGCGATGTCGCCCTCAGCGCCCGGGACCTGACCGAGTCCGAGGATATCCGGGAGGCCCTGAAGCGTCATGTCGCCGCCCATGACGAGACCCTGAACCATATCGCCGAGGCTGTGGCGATCTTCAGCCAGAACCGGAAACTGTCTTTCCACAATGCCGCCTTCGCCGAGCTCTGGGCCCTGGAGCCGGCCTGGCTGGCCGATCATCCGACCCATGGCGAGATTCTCGACCGGCTGCGCCAGCGCCGCCGGCTGCCGGAAACCGCCGACTATGCCGGCTGGAAGGCTGCGGAACTGGCGCGCTATGAATCCCTGGGGCCGCACCCTGATGATCTCTGGAGCCTGCCGGACGGCCGGACCCTGCGCGTCGTGCATCAGCCCCACCCCCTGGGCGGCGCCCTCCTGCTCTTTTCCGACATCACCGACGAGCTGAAGCTCAAGGCCCGCTACAACGCTTTCATCCAGGTCCAGCAGGCGACCCTGGACAAGCTGAACGACGCCGTGGCGGTGTTCGGCGCCGATGGCCGCCTGCGGCTGCATAACGAGGCCTTTGCCGGGTTCTGGAACATCGCCCCGGCCGATCTGGATGGTCCGGTGGATTTCGAGGGCGTCGTGGCCCGCTGCCTGCCCCGGCTGCATGACCAGATCTTCTGGACCGAGCTCAAGGGGCGGATCGCCGACCCCGATCCCAAGTCCCGGGCCCCGGCCTCGGGCGAGGTGCGGACCAGCGACCGGCGGATCGTCTCCTGGCAGTCCCGGCCCCTGCCGGATGGCGCCACCCTGATCGCCTTCGCTGACATCACCGACACCCGCCGGCTGGAAAGCGCCCTGGCCGACCGGGAATCCGCTCTGGCCGAGGCGGAACGGTTGAAGCGCGAGTTCGTCGGCAATGTTTCCTATGAACTGCGGACCCCCCTGACCACGATCATCGGCTATTCCGAGATTCTGGAGCGGATGGGCGACGCCCTGCCGGAACGGGCCCGGGGCCATCTGGCCGCCGTCCGGTCCGCTGGCGCCCAGCTTGGCCGGTCGATCGACGATGTTCTGGACATTGCCGCCATCGATGCCGGCGAAATGGCCCTGGATGTGGCGGATATCCGGGTTGGCGAGCTGCTGTCCGAAACCCGGACGCGCTGGGCTGACCGGTTCGAGGCGAGTCAGCTGTCCCTGATCCTCGACTGCGATCCGGAGGCCGGCCTGATTCGCGGCGACGCCAGACGGTTCGCCCAGGTCCTCGACCATCTGGTTGAGAACGGCCTGCGCCAGACGCCGGCCGGCGGCAGCGTCACCCTGTCAGCCCGCCGCGCCCCGGGCGAGGTCATGCTGGCCGTCGCCGACACGGGCCGGGGGATCCCCTTCCATGTCCAGGCCCATATCTTCGACCGGTTTGTCGGGCGAGATCGTGGCGGTCCCGGCCTGGGCCTGGCCCTGGTCAAGTGCCTGGTCGAACTGCATGGCGGATGGGTGGCGCTGGAAAGCGAACCCGGAAACGGGGCAGTCTTCACCTGCCACCTGCCCGAAACCTCGCAGGTCCAGGGCGATCAGCGTGAACTGGGTCTGTAGAAACCGGCAGCCTCGCGGTCCGCACGGTCAGATCGGATTGTCCCGCTCGAGGCCCTGGAGCCAGGAGCGGGATACCGTTGAAATCAGTGCTGGCTTTCCGGCAGCCGGACGACCAGGCCGTCCAGCTCGTCGGTGACCTTGATCTGGCAGGACAGGCGGCTGTTGGCCTCGACGTTCTCGGCGAAGTCCAGCATGGACTCTTCCATGGCCGACTTGGCGCCGGTCTTGCCGTCCCAGGCGGCATCCACATAGACGTGGCATGTGGCGCAGGCGCAGGCCCCGCCGCAGTCGGCGTCGATGCCGGGGACGTTGTTCTTGATCGCCCCTTCCATGACGGACGTGCCGTTCTTGACCTCGACAATGTGTTCCGTGCCGTCGTGCTCGACGTAGGTAATCCTGGCCATACGCTCCCTTTGAACCTTCTCTTTTCGCAATCGCGCCCTGTCAGGCCGCGACCTCTTTCATGGAAACCGACGGGTCCGCAAGCTTCTCGCGAGAGATGGCCTTGCGGGACCCGATGAGTGACTTGCCCATCATGAATTCCGGTGGCGCATTGACCGCCTCCACCGCCTGGATCCAGTCGCCCTTCAGATGAAAGACGGCGAACTTCGCCGCCGCCGGGTCGCCACGGACCAGAATGGTGTCTGCATCGAAGGGCATGCCGGCGATCTGCAGCTTGAGATCATACTGGTCGGACCAGAACCATGGAACCTCCGGCGCAGGGCCCGGTCGCCCGGTGATGGCGCTCGCCGCCTGCTTGGCCTGCTCCAGAGCGTTGGGCACGCTTTCCAGCCGCACGGTGCGGTCATAGAGAGGCAGGGGGCGCTGGGTGACATCGCCTATGGCGAAGATGTCCGGGTCCGAGGTCCGGGCCTCGGCGTCGACCAGGATGCCGCCCTTGCAGTCCAGGCCGGCCGCCTGGGCGATCTCGTCATTGGGGATGGCGCCAACCCCCACAAGGGCGGCGTCGCAGGCCAGGGTCCGGCCATCGGCCAGTCGAACGCCGGTGACCCGGCCGTCCTGGCCCGCAAATCCCTCGACCCCGGCCGACAGCTCGAACGTGACCCCCCGGGACTGATGGTAGCCGGTAAAGAACGCCGACAGCAAAGGGCAGGCGACCCGGGCCAGGACACGCTCCTCGCGCTCGATGATCACCGCCTCGGATCCCAGGGCACGGGCCGAGGCCGCCGCCTCCAGCCCGACATAGCCGCCGCCGACCACCGCCAGCCGCTTGCCGGGGCCAAGGGCGGCCTTCAGGGCCTCTGCGTCGGCGGCTGTTCTCAGGGCCATGACCCCGGACAGGTCAGCGCCCGGCAGGGGCAGGGTGCGGGCCCGTGCGCCAGTAGCCAGGATCAGGACATCATAGCCGAGGGACCGTCCGTCCGACAGGCTGACGGTCCTGGCCGTCCGGTCCAGCCCGACCACCGACAGGCCCAGATACAGGCTGCAGCCGTTGTCCCCGTACCATTCGGCGGGTTTCATGGCCAGGCTGGCGGCGTCCGCCTCACCCTTGAGCCAGGCCTTGCTGAGGGGCGGGCGCTGATAGGGAACCAGGGGCTCGTCGCCGATCAGGGCGATGGGGCCCGTATGACCATACTGGCGCAGGAAGGCCGCCGCAGAGCCGCCCGCATGGCCGGCTCCGGCAATCACCACCCGCGCTGCAAGATCAGCCAAGTCCCGCCCTCTCCATGAAGTTCCAGAAAATGACGTCGGCGTCACTTTTCTGCAAGTCCTGTCTTATCCCGTCAGCGACCGGCTGACAAAGGCCTTTGAGCCCGTTCCGTTCTGATCGAACGGATCACAACGGAAAAACGGGCTCTGATTCAAGGTGATGGAGCATGGTTCAATCCGATGACCGGGTCACGTCCATCGGACCATCCTCTAGAACAGAACCCCGCCCAGGGTGAAATGCCGCGCCCTTCCCTGTCCCGCCAAAAGGGCGCTCGGCTGCCCCTCCGCGGCAAGGTGACGCTGGCCGGAGCCGGCGCCCGGGGGCCAGGGGCCGACTTTCGCGGGCCCCGGCCCGGTCAGAGCACCCGTTCTGCCAGCATCTTCTTGACCTCTGCGATGGCCAGGGCCGGGTTCAGCCCCTTGGGGCAGACCTGGGCGCAGTTCATGATGGTGTGGCAGCGATAGAGCTTGAAGGGGTCGTCCAGGGCGTCCAGTCGTTCGCCGGTGGCCTCGTCGCGGCTGTCGATCAGCCAGCGATAGGATTGCAGCAGGGTGGCCGGGCCCAGGTACCGCTCGCCATTCCACCAGTAGCTCGGGCAGCTGGTGGTGCAGCAGGCGCAGAGGATGCACTCATAGAGGCCGTCCAGCTTGGCCCGGTCTTCCGGGGCCTGGCGCCATTCCTTCTGGGGCTCGGGGGTCTCGGTGTGGAGCCAGGGCTCGATGGAGGCATACTGGGCGTAGAACATGGTCAGGTCGGGGACCAAGTCCTTGACCACCGGCATGCTGGGTAGCGGGCTGATGGTGATTTCCTTGCCGGGGACCTCGTCCCAGCCCTTGGTGCAGGCCAGGGTGTTACGGCCGCCGATATTCATGGAGCAGGAGCCGCAGACCCCCTCACGGCAGGACCGGCGGAAGGTCAGGGTCGGATCGATCTCGTTCTTGATGTGGATCAGGACGTCCAGCAGCATCGGACCACAGGCGTCGACATCGACGTCATAGGTGTCCCAGCGCGGATTGGCCGATCCTTCGGGATCGTAGCGGTAGATCTTGAAGGTCTTGACCCGCTTGGCGCCGGCCGGGGCGGCATAATGGCGGCCCTTGCCGATGCGGGAGTTCTTGGGAAGCGAAAGCTGGACCATCAGGCGGGATCCTTGGGGTCGAAAAACAGGTGGAATGCGGAACTCTTGGCGGCGCCGGTCATGCCCGGCCCTCGCTGCGAAGACGCGGATAGCTGGTCAGGGACGGGACATCGTCCATCCAGCGGACCCGGCTGGAGACCCAGGTCTGGTCCTTTGGCGGCGTCGCGTCGGGATCATCCAGGGTCGCCGTGGTGACATCGATCTCGCCCGGATGGGCGGTGCTCTGGAAGGTGACCTGGGCGCCGCACCGGGGGCAGAAGCTGCGGGTTCCGGTGTCCGATGAGGCGTAGCGGGTCGGCTTGCCCTCGGTGAAGCGGAAGTCCCGCGGCCGGATGCTGAACCAGGCCACGGCCGGGGCGCCGGTCGTGCCCCGGCACAGGCTGCAATGGCACAGGGTCTCCTCAAAGGGGACGCCCGCCGCCTCGTACCGCAGAAATCCGCACTGACAGCCGCCGGTCAGCACGATCAATAGACCCGGGTCTTGGGCGGGATATAGGCGATCTCGTTGGTCATGGTGTAGCTGTGGACCGGTCGGGCATCGTAACGGACAGCGCCCGTGACGTCGTCGAACCAGGCCAGGGTGTGGGTCATCCATTCGCCGTCGTTGCGGTCCGGATAGTCCTCCCGGGCATGGGCGCCGCGGCTCTCGGTGCGGTGCAGGGCCCCGCCGACCGTGACGGCCGCCTGGCCGACCAGGTTGTCGAACTCCAGGGTTTCCATCAGGTCGCTGTTCCAGACCAGGCCGCGGTCGACCACCTTGATGTCGGCCCGACCGGCGATCACCTTGGCTACGCGCTCGACGCCCGAGGCCAGGGTCTCGCCGGTGCGGAACACGGCGGCGTCTTCCTGCATGGCCTTCTGCATGTCCAGCCGCAGGTCGGCGGTCGAGGTCGAGCCATTGGCGTTGCGGAAGCGGTCGAACCTGGCCAGGTGGGCCTCGGTGTAGCTGTCCTTCATTTCCGGCTGGGTGGCGCCCGCCTTGACCGTGTCGGCGCAGCGGAGGCCGACGGCCCGGCCAAACACCACGAGGTCGATCAGGCTGTTGCTGCCCAGGCGGTTGGCGCCGTGAACCGAGACGCAGGCGGCTTCGCCGACGGCCATCAGGCCGGGGACGGGGGTGTCCGGCTGGCCGTCCTTCAGGGTCAGGACCTCGCCGTGATAATTGGTCGGGATGCCGCCCATATTGTAGTGGACGGTCGGCAGGACCGGGATCGGGGCCTTGGTCACATCGACCCCGGCAAAGACCTTGGCGGTCTCGGAAATCCCCGGCAGCCGCTCATGCAGGACCTTGGGGTCCAGGTGATCCAGATGCAGGAAGATGTGGTCCTTGTTGGGGCCCACGCCCCGGCCTTCGCGGATCTCGATGGTCATGGCCCGGCTGACCATGTCCCGGGGGGCTAGGTCCTTCACGGAGGGCGCGTAGCGCTCCATGAACCGCTCGCCCTCGCTGTTGGTCAGATAGCCGCCCTCGCCCCGGGCGCCTTCGGTGATCAGGCAGCCGGCGCCATAGATGCCGGTCGGATGGAACTGGACGAATTCCATGTCCTGCAGGGGCAGGCCGGCGCGTAGCACCATGGCGTTGCCGTCACCGGTGCAGGTATGGGCGCTGGTGGCGCTGAAATAGGCCCGGCCATAGCCGCCTGTGGCCAGGATCACCTTCTGGGCCTGGAACCGGTGCAGGGTGCCGTCGTCCAGCTTCCAGGCGGTGACGCCGCGGCAGACGCCGTCTTCCATGATCAGGTCGAGGGCGAAATACTCGATGAAGAACTCCACGTTCCGGCGCAGGCTCTGGCCGTACATGGTGTGCAGCATGGCGTGGCCGGTGCGGTCGGCGGCGGCGCAGGTCCGCTGGATCGGCGCCTCGCCATAGTTCTTGGTCATGCCGCCAAAGGCGCGCTGGTAGATCTTGCCCTCGGCCGTGCGGCTGAAGGGCACGCCCCAATGTTCCAGCTCATAGACGGCGGCCGGCGCATTGCGGGTCAGATACTCGATGGCGTCCTGGTCCCCCAGCCAGTCCGACCCCTTGACGGTGTCGTACATGTGCCAGCGCCAGTCATCCTCGCCCATATTGCCCAGGCTGGCGGAGATTCCGCCCTGGGCCGCCACGGTATGGGAGCGGGTCGGGAACACCTTGCTGACGCAGGCGGTCTTCAGCCCGGCCTCGGCGCAGCCAAGGGCGGCCCGCAGGCCGGAGCCGCCGGCCCCGACAACAACGACGTCATAGGTATGGTCGATGAACTGATAGGTCGCCATGGCTAGAGAGCCGCTCCCAGCGCGATCTTGAGGATCGAAATCACGGCCAGGCCACCGGCCAGGACGCAGATGAAAAGATTGGCGATCAGGGCCGCCATACGCAGAAACCGGGTCTCGAGATAGTCCTCGATCACCACCCGCAGCCCGTCATGCATGTGGCGTATGCCGACCACGAAGGTCAGGACCATCAGCAGGGCGTTGAGCGGCTGGCCAAGCCAGACGATGGCCCCGTCACGGGACATGGGCGCCAGCTGGAGTGCGGCATAGACCACCCAGAGAATCAGCGGGACCAGGGCGAGGGAGCCCACCCGTTCCGAAATCCAGTGGCCGGCCCCATGGCCGGCGGCGCCGTTGCCCCGGGCGCGGGACAGGGGCGTGCGGTAGGGATGGCTCATCACAGGGCTCCCATCAGACCGGCCACGGCCCAGACGGCGATCGCCGCCACCAGGCCAAAGGCGATGACTGCGGCGCTGCTGACATTGGCCGACTTGACGTCCATGCCGCGACCCGCGTCCCAGACCAGATGCCGCACGCCGTTGCCAAGGTGGTAGAAGAGGGCGACCGTCACTAGAAACAGCACGGCCTTGCCCGGGATCGTGCCCAGCAGACCCATATAGAGGCCATAGGCTTCAGGCCCGGCGGCCAGGGTCACGACCCAGGCGGCGGCCAGCAGGGTTGCGCCATAGAGCCCGACCCCAGTCACCCGGTGGAGGATCGAGGTCAGCATGGTCACATGCCAGCGCCAGACCTGGAGGTGCGGCGAGAGCGGGCGTTCACGCACGCCCGGAGAGGCTTCTGTCATCGCTGTTCCGGATTGATGGGGCCGATATCGGACACGACCCCGGATTTAACCCCCGGGACGCGGGTGTCAAACAAAAGCAGGCCAGAAGCGAACCGGAAGCGCCGGGCGCCTCAACGGGCGGCGGCTGCTTCGGCCGCCTATGGCGACATATCCCCGCCGCCCCGGCGTCCGGACCGCAACCCGCGCAAGGATTGCCTTCGCACCCTCATCCCTGCAGCGTTAGGGTGACGCCCAGACCCCAACCCACTGACGGTCGCAGGGCCCTGTCGTGCCTTTCGATCGGGAGACCGGACATGGCTGACCCCGACCAAACTGTCCTGGCGTCCAGGATTCCGCCGCACCGGACTTCGGCGCCCGCGCTCATGGACCCCCCGAAACCGGATCTCCCGAAACCGGATCTACCTGCCTTCGAGGCCTGGTCTGCTGCAGTCCAGGGCCCAGACCGTCGGTCCAGTCTGGTTCTCCCGGGTCAGGGGCCCTCCCTTGCCGACCTTTCCGCCGATCCCCTGGCGCGAGACCTCGCCCAGACCGGTCTGACCCCCCTGGCCCTGATCCATGGCACGACCGGGTCCGACTTCATCCACCGCAGCGGCGACGGCCTGGTCGCTCCGGTCGGATTCAATGACGTTCTCGGCGTGACAACCGGCGACGACAGCCTGTTTGGCGGCGACGGCGACGACATCCTCCATGGCGACGCGGGCAGGGACCGGCTGGACGGCGCCCCGGGACAGGACATCCTGGTCGGGGGCCGCGGCAATGACATCTATTTCGTCCGCGCCCAGGACGGCGACATCCTGATCGAGGCGGCGGACGGCGGCCTTGATGTCGTCTCCTGCGATGGCAGTTTTACCCTGCCCGACAATGTCGAGAACCTTGATATCCGGGCCGGGGCCTTCGCCACCGTGGTCGCCACCGGAAACAATCAGGCCAACCTGATCCGGTCCGGATATGACAACTATGGCGCCCTCCACGGCCTGGGGGGCGATGACACCCTGAGGGGCAGCAATCGTGATGACGTGCTCGATGGCGGAACCGGGGCCGACAGCCTGTCCGGCTGGGAGGGCAACGACACCTATTATGTCGACCACCCGGCCGACAGGATCCGGGATACTGACGGCATCGACATGGTCAAGGCCTCGACCTCCTGGATCCTGGCCAGCGGTCTGGAAAACCTGACCCTGCTGGGCGACTTCGGACTTTTCGGGACCGGCAACGGGGCGGCCAACTCCATGGAGGGCAATGAAGCGTCCAATCTGCTCTCCGGCCTGGACGGGGATGACAGGCTGTTCGGGGCGGACGGCGACGACACCCTCGACGGGGGCGGCGGCAGTGACCTGCTGTTCGGCGATGCCGGGGTCGACTGGATGGTCGGCGGTCCGGGCGACGACAGCTACTGGGTGGACAGCCCCGGCGAACGGACCCTCGAGGCCGCCGATGAAGGCTATGACACGGTGTTCGCAAGCCTGGACTGGGCCCTGGCGGACGGCCTCGAAGCCCTGGTCCTGACCGGCCTTGGCAAGGCGTCCGGCCTGGGCAACGGGCTGAACAACAGCCTGCTGGGCAATGACGGCAAGAACAGCCTGAGGGGCGGCGATGGCGATGACCTGCTGAACGGCCAGGCCGGCAACGACCGGCTGTTCGGCGGCGCCGGCGATGATGTCCTGGTCGGGGCCCAGGGCGCGGACTGGCTGGTCGGGGACGGAGGCGCCGACATCTTTGTCTTCAAGACCCCCGGCGGCACGGCGCCTGGGGCCCCTGACGCCCTCGTCGATTTCAGCCAGAGCGACGGCGACCGCATCGACCTGCGGGAGATGGACGCTGACACCAGCCTCGCCGGCGACCAGGCCTTCACCCTAGGCGGCTCTGTCTTCAGCGGCCTGGCCGGGGACCTGATCCAGACCCTTGACGACGCCGGCCGTCCGGTCCTGCGGGGCGACATCAACGGAGATGCAGTCGCGGATTTCGAGATTCGCCTGTCCGGCGGGCCCGTCCTGACGGCGTCGGACTTCCTGCTCTAGCTGACCGTCAGTCCCGTTCCTGTTCCAGCCAGGCGGTGGACTGCATTTCCTCCAGGCGCGAGACGGTGCGCTCAAACTCGAAGGAGCCATCGCCCTCTGGATAGAGGTCTCGCGGCCGCACCGCCGCCAGGGCGACCAGCCGGACCCGGGCCTCGTACAGGGCGTCGACCAGGGTGTTGAACCGCTTGGCGGAGTCGCGGCGGGCCGGCGTCAGCCGCGGCACGTCTTCCAGAAACACGGTGTGGAACCGGGCCGCGAGGGCCAGATAGTCCTGCGGCCCCAGGGCGTTCTCGCAGAGGCCGGGGAAGCTGGTCCGCACGAGCCCGCCGCTGGCCCGGGGCAGATGCAGCCGCCGGCCCAGCACCTCCAGGGTGGCTCCGGTCTCGGCCTGGCCGTCCAGCATGTCGTTCCAGAGCCGGTCGAACTGTCGCTGGTTGTCGGGATCGTCCGGCGCCAGCCAGACCCGGGCCGAGCGCAGCCGGTCCAGGCGAAAATCCTTGGGGCCCTTCACCGCCACGATCTCCATCCGGGTCTTCAGCATGTCGACAAAAGGCAGGAACAGCTGGCGGTTCAGCCCGTCCTTGTAGAGATCGTCCGGCGGCCTGTTGGAGGTGGCCACCAGGGTCACCCCCCGCTCGAACAGGGCTTCGAACAAGCGGCCCAGGATCATGGCGTCGGCGATGTCGGTGACCTGCAACTCGTCGAAACACAGCAGCCGGGCGTCGGCGGCGATGGCGTCGGCCGTCGGGGCGATGGGATCATCCCCTTTCGCCTGGCCGAACAGCGCCTTGCGGGCGGCGGCGTCTCCCTTGCGCCAGGCGTCCACATAGGCGTGAACCTCGGCCATGAATCCGTGGAAGTGGATGCGGCGCTTTTTCACCACCGGGGCGCTGTCGAAGAACAGGTCCATCAGCATGGACTTTCCCCGGCCGACCGGTCCCCAGATATAGAGGCCTCGCTGGCCCTTGGGCTTGCGGCCGAACAGGGAAAACCCAGGCTCCCCGGCCCGGTCGAGATCGGATTCCAGGCGGGACAGGGCCTCCACCGCCCGTTCCTGGGCGGCGTCCGGCTGGATCAGCCCCTCGGCAAGGCGCTGGCGATAGGCGGTGCGGACGGAAGTGGGCATGGGGTCCTGGCCAGATCAGCGGGTCAGCAGGGGTGAATTCAGTGACGGGCGGGCGCCGCGCGCAGGTCTGCCCGCAGATAGCGATAGGACTCCCGGTCCTCGCAGGCGCAGGCCATCATCCTGCCGTCCTGGGTCCACCAGATGAGGGTCGGATAGCGAATGCCGGCCGGGCTGACCTTGACCCCGTTGGCGGCCAGCAGCGGTCGCAGGTCCTGGACCATCTTCCGGCTGGCCTGGACCACGGCGGTGCGGGCCATGTCGCCATCGGCCGGGATCAGGCCCGGCGCCGTCCAGGCGTCGGCCGGTACGGCGGCCCAGCTTTCGAACAGGGTCCAGTCCCGGTTTATCCAGAGTTCCGCCACGGTGGTCCGCTCGGCCGGGGTGGATTTCTCGACGCCGTTGATATTGTCCCTGGCGATCTCGATCACCCGGGTGTCGACCCCCGCGGCATGCAGGGCCGGAAACACCTCGGTCTTGAACCGGATACAGTCCGGACAGCTGCGGAACCCGATCATATAGAGCCGGGGGCCGGTCAGCTTGGGCGAGACATAGCCCGCCGCCTCGAGAATCCTGACGATCTCGCCCTGGTGGCGGGTCACGACCTGGGGCCGCCAGCGAAGGTCCAGCCACCACCAGGCGCCCAGGCCGCCGCCGGCGAGGACGGCGATCAGCACAAGCCAGAGAATGACCTTGTTCATGGGCGGTCCTGATCCTTGCAGCGGTCCGGGCTTGCGGCCGGTTCCCCTCTATCCCTTGACGGACGCCGGGCGGCAAGGCGCTGTATCCTGCAACCTTCTCCTGACCGGTCGCCAACGAGGTTTCGTGTCCAAACGTCCGCCTGTTCCCGCCCTGTCCGAGGCGCCCCTGGCCCCGGGCCTCTATCTGGTCGCCACCCCGATCGGCAATCTGCGGGACATCACCCTGCGGGCCCTGGACGTGCTGAACGCCTGCGACCTGGTCCTGGCCGAGGATACCCGGGTCACAGCCAAGCTGCTGACCGCCTATGGCCTGTCGAAACGGATGGAGCGGTTCGACGAACATGCGGCCGCGCGTGAGGACCCGCGCGGCCCCACGACGAAGACCCTGGCCCTTCTGGCCGAAGGGGGCCGGGTGGCCCTGGTCAGCGATGCCGGAACCCCCATGGTCAGCGACCCGGGCTATGGTCTTGCCCGGGCCGCCATCGCCGCCGGCCATTCCGTGTTCCCGATCCCGGGCCCGTCCGCGGCCCTGGCGGCCCTGACCCTGGCGGGCCTGCCGACCGACCGCTTCCTGTTCGCCGGGTTTCCGCCGCCGCGCAGCGCCGCCCGCCGGACCTTCCTGGCGGAACTGGCCAATCTGCGGGCCACCCTGATCTTCTTCGAGGGCGGCTCGCGGCTGGCCGCCAGCCTGGCCGACATGGCCGAGGTGTTCGGTCCCCGTCCCGCCGCCGTGGCCCGGGAACTGACCAAGCTGCATGAGACCTGCGTCCGGGGGACCCTGGATGTCCTGGCCCGGGATCCGGCCCTGGATGATCCCAAGGGCGAGATCGTCATCATCGTCGGGCCGGGCGAGGCGGAGGTGGCCACGGCGGCCGACGCCCAGTCGGCCCTGGCCGAGGCCCTCACCCGCCTGCCCCCGGGCGAGGCCGCCTCGGAAGTGGCCAGGAGCCTTGGCCTGCCCCGCCGCGATCTCTACCGGATGGCGCTGGCCATGCGGGAAGGCCGGTGAGCCAGGCCCGCCGGCAGAGAGGCGGGGCGGCGCGCCGGTCAGGCCGCCGGGCCGAGGTCTGGGCCGCCCTGGTCCTGCTGCTGCGCGGCTACCGGATCCTGGGGTTTCGCCTGCGCACCCGACAGGGCGAGATCGACCTTCTGGCCCTCAAGGGCCGGGTCCTGGCGGTGGTCGAGGTCAAGAGCCGGCTGACTGCCCAGGCGGCGCTTGAAGCCGTGCGGCCGGACCAGCGGGAGCGGCTGCGAAGGGCCGGCGGCCAGCTCATGCAGAACCGGCCGTCCCTCAAGGGCTGCACCCTGCGTCTGGACCTGATGGTGGTCAGCCCTGGCCGCTGGCCACGCCATATTCCCGATGCCTGGCCGGGAGGCTATTGAGCCCCATGACCCGCGACGACGCCCTTGCGACCCTGACCCGGCTTGGCCTGTCGCCGGACGAGGCCTTTCCCCTGTTCGAGGCGGCCCTGGCCTGCGCCGTGCACGAGACCCCCGGCCGCGACACAGCCGCCGCAGAGGCCCTTGGCCGGGACGCCATCGAGCGCCTGACCCATCACCTAGATCAGCTCGGCGGCGAGGCGGCCCTGGCCGAAGCCCTGGCCGGCGACCTTCGGCTGACCGGCGACCTGATGACCTATGACCACCCGGACAATGCCGACCTGATCGCCCTGTCGCACCGGCGCAAGGGCCTGCCGGTCATGCTGGGGGTGATCTATCTGCACGCCGCCCGGGCATGCGGCCTCAAGGTCCAGGGGGTGGACTTCCCGGGTCATTTCCTGCTGCGCATCGAGACCGCCGAGGGTCTGATGGCCCTCGACCCGTTTGGCGATGGCCGGTTGGTGCTGCCCTCCGAGCTCAGCCGGATGGCCTTGAGGGCTGGACTGGACCCCGCTCAGGCCAGCCAGCCGGCCGGGTTGATGGCGCCGGTCAGTGATCGCAGCGTGCTGTTGCGGCTGCAGAACAATCTCATGGCCCGGACCCATGACGCCGGGGACTGGGCCGGCGCCGAACGAGCGGCCCTGAGACGGGCCCTACTTGTTCCCCTGGTCCCGGCTCTCTGGCTCGACGTCGCCCGGGCGCGGGAGGCCCAGGGCGCCCTTGGCGGCGCCCTTCAGGCCCTGGACCGGGCCGGCGCGCTTCAGGGAGAGGCCGCCCTGGCCGCCAGGACCAGCCGAGATCGGCTGCGGCGCACCCTCAACTGACGCCATTGACGAAGGGCCCGACCGGAAATTCCGTGAGGCCTATGGTGAAACCGCCTCGGCGGCCTCAAGTTAGCGACACATGTTTCCGGAGCTCCCATGACCCTGCGCGTCGCCGTCCAGATGGATCCCATCGGCGGAATCAACATCGATACCGATTCCAGCTTCCTGATGATGCTGAACGCCCAGGAGCGCGGGCACAGCCTCTGGGTCTATTCGCCGGACCATCTGTCCCTGGAAAACGGCCGGGTCCGGGCCAGGGCCCAGGCGGTGACCATCCGGCCGGTCAAGGGCGACCATGTGACCGCCGGTCCCTTTGTGACCCTGGACCTGGCCGAGGACATCGATGTGGTCCTGATGCGTCAGGACCCGCCCTTCGACATGGCCTATATCACCGCCACCCATTTCCTCGACGCGGTGCATCCGGCCACCCTGGTGGTCAACAATCCGACCGAGGTGCGCAACGCGCCTGAAAAGCTGTTCGTCACCGGCTTCCCGGGCGTCCAGCCGCCAACCCTGATCAGCGGTGATCCCGAGGCCATCCGCGACTTCCAGGACCGCCATGGCGATATCGTGCTCAAGCCCCTCTATGGCGGCGGCGGGTCGGGCGTGGTGCGGCTCCTGAAGGGTGACCCGAATCTCGACGCCCTGCTGGAACTGCATGTCATGATCGGCCGCGAGCCGGTCATCGCCCAGGCCTTCATCCCGGCGGTCAGCAAGGGCGACAAGCGTATCCTGCTGGTCGACGGCCAGCCGGTCGGGGCCATCAACCGGGTGCCGGCCACCGGACAGGTGCGCAGCAACCTGGCCCGGGGCGGCCGGGCCGAAGCCGTGGACCTGACCGCCCGCGACCTGGAGCTCTGCGCCATCATCGGGCCGGAACTGCAGCGCCGGGGCCTGCTGTTTGTCGGGGTGGATGTGATCGGCGATTACCTGACCGAGATCAACGTCACCTCGCCCACCGGCGCCCAGCAGCTGAAGCGGTTCGGGGGGCCGGACGTGACTCTCGCGCTATGGGAGAAGATCGAGGCGCTCCGTGCGGCGGGATGACATGTCGCCTTGTGGGCGAGTCTGAACTGTGACGGTTAGGCGACTGTTTGCGAACAGCTTCCTCCGATGTTCTTGGTTTGATCCGGTCCTGTTCTGGCCCGCGATGGGCGTCTGTGGATAAGTCGCGTAACTTCAAACGCTTACCCTTTGTAAATGAGAACATCTGCCTGCCCGGCTGATCGGCAGGCCTGTTCCATTAATGTTCTTGCCACCAAAATGAGTTTATGGTGCCATGGCCCCGCAGTCAGGGGAAATGTCATGGTGGCAAAGGTGGTCACGGTCGCCTTCCAGGGGGTCGAGGCCCGGCGGGTGGATGTCGAGGTCCAGCTGACCGGCGGCGAGGGCGCCATCATCGTGGTCGGCCTTGGGGACAAGGCCGTCGCGGAAAGCCGGGAGCGGGTGCGCGGCGCCTTTACGGGTCTGGGCCTGGCGGTGCCGGGCCAGCGGGTGGTGGTCAATCTGGCCCCGGCCGACCTGCCCAAGGAGGGCAGCCATTACGACCTGCCCATCGCGCTCGCCATCATGGGGGCCATGGGGGTCATCCCCCTGGACGCCCTGACCGGCTGGGCCGCCATCGGCGAACTGTCCCTGGATGGCGGTGTCTCGGCCGTGGCCGGGGCCCTGCCCGCCGCCATCGCCGCCGGGTCCATGGGCCTGGGGCTGATCTGCCCGGAAGCCTGCGGGGCGGAGGCGGCCTGGGCCGGCGAGACCCGCATCCTGGCGCCCCGCTCCCTGATCAGCCTGATCAATCATTTCCGGGGCACACAGATCATGTCGCCGCCGGAACCCGGTCCGGTCATCCAGTCCACCGGCGGGCCGGACCTCAAGGACGTACGGGGCCAGGAACAGGCCAAGCGGGCGCTGGAGATCGCCGCCGCCGGCGGCCACAACCTGCTCTATGTCGGTCCGCCGGGGTCCGGAAAATCCATGCTGGCCCAGAGATTGCCCGGCCTGCTGCCGCCGCTGACCGCGACCGAGCTGCTGGAGACCAGTATGGTCCATTCCGTGGCCGGACTGATCGCCCGGGGAACCCTGACCCGCGACCGCCCCTTCCGCAGCCCGCATCACTCGGCCAGCATGGCGGCCCTGACCGGAGGGGGAACCAAGGCCAGGCCCGGCGAGGTGTCCCTGGCCCATAACGGCGTGCTGTTCCTCGACGAACTGCCCGAATTCGCCGTCCAGGCCCTGGATTCCCTGCGCCAGCCCCTGGAGACCGGCGAGGTGATGGTGGCCCGGGCCAATGCCCATATCCGCTATCCGGCCCGGGTCCAGCTGGTCGCCGCCATGAACCCCTGTCGCTGCGGCCATGGGGGCGGCGGCAAGGGCGCCTGCGGCAAGGCCCCCCGCTGCCAGAGGGACTATCAGGGCCGGGTGTCCGGCCCCCTGATGGACCGCATCGACCTGGTGGTCGACACCCCGCCGGTCACCGCCGCCGACCTGGCCCTGCCGCCGCCCTCCGAGGGCACGGCCGAGGCCGCCGCCCGGGTCGCCGCCGCCCGCAGCCTGCAGATCGACCGGGCGGCCGACTATGGCGAGGGGGCGGCCGTGATCAACGCCCGGGCTGACGGCGCCTTTCTCGAGGCCAGCCTGGCCCTGGACGAAGCGGCGCGGGCCCTGATGAGCCGGGCCGCCGAGGCTGGCCGCCTGACCGCCCGCGGCTGGACCCGGACCCTCAGACTGGCCCGCACCATCGCTGATCTGGACCAGTCGGAAGGGGTCAGGCGGATCCATATCGCCGAGGCCCTGATCTATCGCCGGGTGGGACCTGAGGCGGAGGGGCAGCGCGAAGCGGCCGCCGCGCCGCCTGCCGCCGGACGACCCCGCCTCAATCTGCGGAGTTGACGCGGCGGCTCGCCTCGTGGCCCCCTGTGCGGAGCGGGGCGAAGACCCCAGGACAGACCTGTCCCCGGACAGGCATTTCAAGGGAGTCCAGGCCATGGCGGACGGGTCCGTTTCCAAGTCAATGCGGGATCAGGCCTATGCCATCCCCCTGGACCAGATCGATGTCAGCCATCCCGAGCTCTGGCGAACCGACAGCCACTGGCCCTATTTCGAGCGGCTGCGGAACGAGGACCCGGTCCATTTCTGCAAGGAAAGCCTGTTTGGCCCCTACTGGTCGGTCACCCGCTATGACGACATCATGGCGGTCGACACCAACCATCAGGTCTTCTCGTCCGAGGCCGAGCTGGGCGGCATCACCATTGTCGACCAGGGCGCCGAGCTTCGGCTGCCCATGTTCATCGCCATGGACCCGCCCAAGCATGACCAGCAGCGCAAGGTGGTCAGTCCGGCGGTCTCCCCGACAAACCTTCAACTGTTCGAGCCCCTGATCCGCGAGCGGGCCGCGAAGATCCTGGATGAACTGCCCCGGGGCGAGACCTTCGACTGGGTCGACCGGGTGTCCATCGAACTGACCACTCAGATGCTGGCCACCCTGTTCGACTTCCCCTTCGAGCAGCGCCGCAAGCTGACCTACTGGTCCGATATCGCCACCACCATCCCGGGTCCCGGCATGGCGGTGGAGACCGAAGAGGAAAAGCTGGCCGTCCTGATGGAGTGCCTGGGGGCCTTCACCGAGCTCTGGAACCAGCGGGTCAACGTCCCGCCGACCGGCGACCTGATCTCGATGCTGGCCCATGGCGAGGCGACCCGGAACATGAGCCCCGAGGAATATCTGGGCAATCTGATCCTGCTGATCGTCGGTGGCAACGATACCACCCGCAACAGCATCACCGGCTCGATCTATGCCCTGAACCAGAACCCGGACCAGTACCAGAAACTGCGCGACAACCCCGCCCTGATCCCGTCCATGGTCTCCGAGACCATCCGCTGGCAGACCCCGCTCGCCCATATGCGCCGCACGGCCCTGGCGGATATCGAGCTGGGCGGCAAGCTGATCCGCAAGGGCGACAAGGTTGTCATGTGGTATGTCTCGGGCAACCGCGATGACCGCGTCATCCAGACCCCCGACCGCTACATCATCGACCGGGAACGGCCCCGACAGCACATGTCCTTCGGCTATGGCGTCCACCGCTGTGTCGGCAACCGCCTGGCCGAGCTGCAGCTGCGGGTGATCTGGGAAGAGATCCTGAAACGCTATCCGGTTATCGAGGTCATGGGCGAACCCGAACGGGTCCCCTCGCCCTTTGTGAAGGGTTATCTCGGCCTTCCGGTCCGTATTCCGGCCTGATCGACCGGTCGCGCCCCGACCGCTGCGGGGCGTGATGGCGTCGATCCCGAACCTTTGCGCGCAAAACCTCCGGGCCTGGGCTATGTCGACGCCTCAGGCGACCTTCCTGGAGCAGGACAGACATGATCAGGCGATTTTTCCTCGCAGCAGGCCTCGCGGCGGCCCTGGCCATGCCCGCGCCGACCGTCTCTGCCGCCACCGTCCTGACCGGCGACCGGCTGGACGGCGTGCCGGTGATCGAGCGACTGGATGTCTCTGACGCGCCCCTAGGCCAGATCACCCGCTATTATTTCCGGGTGACGAACCAGGCCTCCGGCCAGGGCTGGTATGTGCCGGTGCTGGTGGCCAGGGGGGCCAAACCCGGCAAGAAGCTTTTGCTGACGGCCGCCATCCATGGCGAC
The DNA here is from genome assembly GCA_029866155.1 of Caulobacter sp. Lineage (GTDB taxonomy): Bacteria > Pseudomonadota > Alphaproteobacteria > Caulobacterales > Caulobacteraceae > Caulobacter. Next base: position 84,451 of record JARWZW010000031.1, read on the forward strand.
GAGCTGAATGGTATCGATGTCATCCACCAGCTGTTCGCCGGTCTCGATCCCGCCCGGATGTCGGGAACCGTGGTGGCCATTCCCGGCCTCAACGCCCCGGGCCTGCTCAATGCCAGCCGCAATTTCACCCCCAGCCATGGCGGCGGCGGCCAGAACCTAAACCGGGAAATGCCCGATGTGCGCAGCAGCGAGGCGCCCGGCGACAGCGTCGGGGCCCTCTATGCCGGCCGCCTCTGGTCGCAACTGTTCATCGGCAATGCCGACGCCGCGATCGACCTCCATACCCAGTCCACAGGCACGGTCTATCCGGTCTATGTCTTTGCCGAGACCGCCGCCGCCCGGCGGATGGCAGACCTGATCCGGCCGGATGTCATCGCGATGGACGCAGGCATCAAGGGCTCGGTGGAAAACATGCTGAACGCCGCCGGCGTGCCCGCTGTCACCCTCGAACTGGGCGCGCCCCTGGTCTTTGACCGGGAGATGGTGCGCCGGGGCCTGCGGGGCGTGCGCAATGTCATGATCGACATGGGGATCACCCCGGGATCGCCCGACCTGTCCGGCCCGCCGCCCTTCGTCGGCAACCGCAGTGTCGATGTCACGGCCAGCCGCGGCGGCCTGGCCCGGATCCTGGTGGCCCTGGGCGACCGGGTAAAGGCCGGCCAGCCGGTCGCCACCCTGTCCGACCCCTTCGGCCGGATCATCGCCACGGAAACCGCGACCCAGGACGGCCAGGTCACCGCCCTGGCCACGGCCCCGACCCGCGAGGTCGGCTCCATGCTGGTCCGCATCCTGGCCTGGTCGGACGACGAGGTCTGCAAGGCGAACGGCTGCACCGGGACCTGATTCCGTCAGAGCCCGTTAAGGCCCCCCAATCAAGCTTCACATTCCACAGCTATAGCCGTTTCCGAACCGCTCGGGGACCTGACCATGCACGACCTGAAACATCTGACCGTGGCGGGTTTCGCCGCGCCGCTCATCCTGGCCATGGCGCCGACGGCCGTCCTCGCCCAGGAGCCGCCGGGACCAGCAGAACCGGACGCCGAGGCGGCCTCGGTCGACGCTCTGGTCGTTCTGGGCCGCGGCCAGCCCCGTCAGGTCCAGACCGTCGATGGTTCCGCCCTGGAGGTGCTGGTCCCCGGCGCAAGCCCGATCAAGGCCCTCGAGCAGCTGCCCGGCGTCTATTTCAGTGGCTCCGATCCCTTCGGAAACTACGAATATGCCGCCACCCTCTATCTGCGCGGCTTCAGCCAGACCCAGCTGGGCTTCACCCTGGACGGGGTGCCCCTGGGCGACATGAACTATTCCAACCACAACGGCCTGCATATCAGCCGGGCGACCATCGGCGAGAACATCGCCATGGCCCAGCTGGCCCAGGGCGCCAGCGATCTGGACGCCGCCTCCACCAGCAATCTGGGCGGCACCCTTCGGTTCATCAGCCGCCAGCCGGCTGACAGCTTTGGGATAGACGTCTCGGCGGCGGCCGGCAGCGACGACTATCGCCGGGTCTTTGCCCGTCTGGACAGCGGCGAAGTCGGCCCCACCGGCCTGAAGGCCTCGCTGGCCTATGCCGACAGTTCCACCGGCCTGTGGAAGGGCGAGGGGGAACAGTCCGCCCGCCAGGTCAATTTTCGGGTCGAACAGCCCGTGGCCGAGGGTCGCTTAAGTTTCTGGGTCAATGGCAGCCAGCGCCGCGAAAACGACTATCTGGAACAGTCGCGCCAGCAGATGGCCCGTCGCGGCTATTTCGCCAACTATCTGCAGCCCGACTATGACCTGGCCGTCTTCATTGCCGATGTGGCCAACAACCGCGATGACACGGGCCTGGGCATCGTCACCAACGCCGCCGCCGGGACCGACTATCCGGCCGGGTTCGAAACCCCGGACGATGCCTATTACCAGGGCGCGGGCCTGAGGGACGACCTCATCGGCGCCCTCACCCTGGACCTGCCGTTCGGCGAGAGGGTCCAGTTCAGCGGCACGGTCTATAGCCACACCAACAAGGGCCAGGGCCCCTGGTTTACCCCTTATGTGCCGTCCCCCAACGCCCTGGACCCCCTGGCGACGAGCGACAACTCACCCCTGTCCTTCCGGGGCTTCAGCTATGACTTCACCCGCTGGGGCGCCCTGGCCTCGGCCGAGGTCGCCCTTGGCCAGCACCGGCTGTCGGCCGGCGGCTGGTATGAGTCCAACCATTCGCGGGAGGGCTATCGCTATTACGGCCTGGACCGCGACCGGCCGGGCCGCAGTTCCCTGTCGTTCCAGGAAAACCCCTTCTATGTGGACGACTACTACAGCTTCGAAACCGAGACGGTGAAGCTCTATGTCCAGGACAGCTGGCGGCCCGTGGATGGCCTGACCCTGCAGTTTGGTTTCAAGGCCCTGTCGGTGGTCAGCCGGGCGACCAAGGAGATCGAGGACAACAGCCCCGTCGGCCCGGGCGACGACGGCTATACCTTCGGCGAGATCGAGGTCGAGGACAGCTTCCTGCCCCAGGCCGGCTTTGCCTGGCGGATCAACCCCGCCAACGAGATCTTCGGCTCCTATGGCGAGAGCGTCGCCGCCTTCGCCTCCCAGGCCGGCGGGGTCAATGCCAATGGCGGTCAGGCGGCCATCGATGACGCCATCGCCAATCTGCAGCCGGAACGGTCCAAGACCCTGGAACTGGGCTGGCGCTGGCGGGGTGAGCGGCTGGAGGCCCTGGTCGCCGCCTATGCCGTGCGGTTCGACAACCGCCTGGCCTATTTCTCGGCCTCGGATTCCCCGATCCTGGTCTCGGAAACCATCTATCGCAACGTCGGCTCGGTCGACACGCTTGGCCTGGAGGCCACGCTGCGGGCCCGGTTCACCGACGCCCTGTCGGCCATGGCCAGCTATACCTATAACCATTCCGAATATCAGGACGATGTCCTGACCGACGCCGGGGTGCTGGAGATCGCCACCCGGGGCAAGCGGGTGGCCGGGGCGCCCCAGGACCTGCTGAAGCTGGACCTGTCCTATGACGACGGCGCCCTCTTCGCCGGAGTCTCCTACGCCTATAACGGCGAGTGGTTCTATACCTACGAGAACGACAATCCGGTGGAGGCCTATGGCCTGGTCGACCTGAACCTGGGCTACCGGTTCAAGGGAACCTGGGCCAATGGCCTGGAGATCTCGCTCAACGTCAGCAACCTGACCGACGAGCGCTACATTGCCGCCAATGCCGGCCTGGTGGAGCGCGATCCGGACGGCGACCAGCAGGTCCTGCTGACCGGCGCCCCCCGGACCGCCTTCATCACCCTGAGCAAGGCCTTCTAGTGGATAGACTCTGACGCTTGGCGCCCGTCGGGCTGAGGGCGGACCGACAGAGCTGCGCTTCTACCCGGAACCAGACCCTCCGGACTGCGGTGAGGGGGGGAAGCGGTCGTTAGCGCGTTTAGCGTGGCGGGCGACAACAGTGACTACCACGCGGGGCCGGGTACGAAATGCGAGTGACGAAAGAAGACAGCAGCGACCTTGATTTTGTCGTTCAATGCCTGATGACCGGGGCGATCGATGTCCCCGAACTTAGGGCGTGGTGCGAGCATCTCATCGCGACGTCAGCCGAGGTTCCGGACTGGGTCTTCGACCTGATCTCTTTCGAGGAAGCGCCTTACCATGTTTATCGCGTGATCGGGTTCGCGCCGCATGGCAGTGACGCCAATCGTCACGCAATCGCCGGGATCGCCCTGAAACGCGGGCGCACGGTCGATGCCACCGTATTCAACCCCGCCACAGCTCAAACCGCGCTCAGCCGGCACCCGGAAGTCATGGGACGTTTCAACGAGACGTTTCCCTTCCTCGGGGAAGCCTGCGAGCATTGTCGCTATCCTGAATGTCTGCAGCGGGTCGCTTCTACCGGTTGAGTTCAGAGCGCAAAGCGGACCTTGGGGTTTTCGTCGGCCGTGCCCGACCTTCGGGACTCAAAAGCCAGACCTTGACCACGAGGCCGTGCGACCCTCAGCGCCGGGGTGCGATGAAGGCGAAGGGCTGGCCGGCCCCGGGGTCGAAGGCCTTCCAGTCCTGGCCCAGCAGGGTCAGGATACTGGCCGCCACCTGCCGGGTCTCGGCGCAGCTGGCGCCCTTGTAGACCCCGGCGCCCTGCGGCTTCAGGCCCGGACCCAGGGCCGCGAACCAGACATCGCCCGATCCCGCCACGCCGGTGCTGTTGTACTGCGGATCATAGTCCGGATTGAGCTGGTGATAGCGGATGGCCGAATGGTCCTTCCAGGCGGCCAAAGGCGCGTGACCCCGGCCATGGTCCGTGCTGACGATCAGGGTGGTCTGGTTCCGGTAATAGGGATCGGCCTGCAGCATGTCCCAGAGCTCGCGCAGGAAGTCGTCGCCCCGCTCCATGGCCGCCAGATACTGGTCATAGTCGCCCTGGTGGGCCAGTTCATCGGTGTCGCCAAAGGCCACATAGAGCAGCCTTGCGCGGTCGGTGCGGAGGGCGTCCCGGGCAAACCGCGCGGTCAGGACGTCAGTGGGATAGCGGCCCTCCAGGCGCGGATTGACCGGCACGCCGCTGCGCTGGCTGTTGACGATCTTGGGAAACAGGGTCCAGGTCCCGACCATCTGGACCTGGCGCTCGAAGCCGGGCCGTTTCTTCAGCCATTCCAGGATGGTGACGTTCTCGTTCCATTTGTCGTCGTTCTCGACGATGCGCGCGTCCGGCCGCCCGGTCAGGATCTCGTTATAGCCGGGATAGGAAAACCACATGTCATTGGCCACCCGGGCGCAGTCGCCGGCGTCGCGGTCGCCCAGCAGCACCCCGTCCCTGGCCATGACGCCATGGACAAAGGGCATCAGGGCCCTGCGGCGGTTGACCGGGTCCAGATAGGCCGGCTTGACCCAGGATTCGTACAGGTCCGGCTCGACATAGGCCTTCTCGGCCGACATCAGAGGATCGGCGCCCCGGAAGACATCCTCCCAGCGGATGCCGTCAAACGTCACCAGCACCACCTTGGGCTCCCTGACCGGGGCGGATTGGGCCAGGGCCGGGCTGCAGATCAGCAGACTGGCCAGACCGAGGGCCGACAGGATCAGACGCATGGCAGGGGTCCCGGATGGATTGACTGTCCTCTGGATAGGCCCGTCGCGCGACAGTTGCTTGACAGGCGGCGGACAGTTGCCGGGACAAGCGACCGCCAGGCTGATCGAACATGGCAATATCCCGCGCAATCAAACTCAACTATTCGTCATCCTGAGTAGGTCGCGAAGCGACCGTGTCGAAGGACGCAAACTGCTCGCCAATGCCCTCGAAAGCCCTTGAAAGACGGTGCGTTCTTCGACACGCCGCCTGCGGCCGCTACTCAGAATGACGAATGGAGTGCGATGAGTTTGAACAGGTGTGACAGCACAACAATTGCCGAGCCCAAACAACGGTGACAGTGCCCTGATCGTTTCCATTCCGGAATTCCAGGAACACCTTACATAAACCCGCAGTTATCGGTCTTGGTGCGTGCTTTCGGGTTTGACTGGCGCCGCCATCCCCGCGCCCTGAAACCCCGGACCCCGGCGTTCCCCTCCGCTCTGGCCAGGTGGCGCGAAATCGAGTCGAGGTCAGGGTCGTGGTCTGCCATGGGCTGGCCCCAACAGGTTGGCAGCCGGCGAAGCCGTCGGATGAGGGGCCGCGCCGGCAATAACAGCTTGATCTGGAATGACTTTCAAACACCGGCCGCGCGGAAAGGCCCCCTCAACCGTCAGCCTGCGGCTGCCACCTTTTCCCGCGAGGGGAGGAGGAATTGCGAGCTTGACCAGCCGCCGCCGCCCCTCTTGACCACCCGCCCCCCCGGGGCGTTCACTTCCGCCCGAACGCGCCCGTTTCAGAGGCGCTGCATCAGGACCCGGGAGGACCAGCCATGCCCTATGTCGAGGGTCAGACTGTGCATGACGCCGACGCCCATGTGATGGAGCTGCCCGGAACCATCCCTCCCTATGCCGACCCCGCCTGGCGAGAGGCCCTGGCCGAGCGCATCCGCCACAGGAAGGATTCCGACGGCTGGGCGCAGCAGGCCCGGGACCTGCAGCAGGACGCCGAGTTCCGCGAAGGGGCGGCCGACAACCTTCTGGCCCGCAAGAACTATCAGGCGCTGGGCGCCTTTGACCGGGCCGACCGGCCCCGGGCCCTGGACCTGCTGGGGTTCGCCAGCCAGCTGGTGTTTTCCACGGCGGGCCTGGCCCTGTTCGACCTGGAGCATGACGCGGACCCGGCCCTGTCGGTCCAGGCGGCCCGGGCCCATAACCGGATGATGGTCGACTATTGCAGCATCGACCGGCGGCTGCTGCCCACGGCCTATGTCCCCCTGGCCGATCGCAGCCAGACCCTGAACGTGGCCAGGGAAGCCATCGCCCTGGGGGCCAGGGGCCTGATGATCCCAAGCCGCACGCCCTACGGTCACAGCCCCAGCCACCGGGATTTCGAGCCCCTCTGGGCCCTGGCCCAGGAAGCCGGCCTGCCCATCCTGTTCCATGTCGGCGGCGAGCTGAAGATGGACGCGGCCTATGTGGAAAACGGCGGCCCCCGGGTGCTGGATTTCCATGGCGGGGCCGAGAACTTCACCGCCCTGACCTTCATGGCCATTCCCCTGTCGGTCTGGCAGACCCTGTCGGCCCTGGTTCTGGACGGGGTGTTCGACCGCTATCCGGCCCTGAAGTTCGGGGCCATCGAGCTGGGCGCCAGCTGGCTGCCCAGCCTGATGCATTTTCTGGATTCCGCCGCCGCCGCCTTTGGCAAGGAAGAGCGGGTGCAGCGACTGTCGGCCCGGCCCAGCGACATCCTGCGCCGCCAGCTGCGGGTCACCCCCTATCCGCATGAGAATGTCGGCTGGATCATCGACAATGTCGGCCCGGACATGGCCCTGTTCTCGTCCGATTACCCCCATGTCGAGGGCGGGCGGAACCCGATGAAGCGGTTCAATGACAGCCTGTCCGGGGCCTCGCCAGCGGCCCGCCGGGGCTTTTTCCGGGACAATTTCATCAACCTGATGGGCGCCGGCCTGGACGCCGACCTGCACGACCTGCCGGGCCTGGCGGCGGCCTGAGTCAGGCGGCCCTGGTTCGACGTCGCCGCGGCAAGGGCCTGTCGATAATCGGCCGCCGTCTCGAGGCCTGACAGGTCCGGCCCCCGGTCCGGCTTGCGGGGTTTGCAGTAGAGATCGGCCAGCCGGCGGGACCCCATGCCCTTGGCCAGCGGCTTGTCCTTCTGGAAGACGGACCGACGACGCTCAAGGTCATCGGCCCCATAGAGCCGGCCGCCAAATTCAAATCCTGTCGGCCCGTCGCCAACCCGCCCTTAACCGACCCTCGTTACTGTCCCGGCCATGACGACCCAGGCCATTACCCCCGAACAGCTCGCCACCCTCAGCCATGAGTTCCGCACCCCGCTGAACGGCGTGCTGGGCATGGCCAGGTTGCTGGACGGCACCGACCTCAGCCCCGAACAGCGGTCCTATGTCTCGGCCCTCAAGGAAAGCGGCGACCATCTGCTGGGGCTCGTCAATGACGTGCTGGATCTGGCGCGGCTGGGCGCCGGCAAGGTCGAGATCCATCCAGCCCCCATGGATGTCGAGAACCTGCTCCGGCAGGTGGCCGAGCTGATGAGTCCCCGGGCCCATGAGAAGGGCATCGAGATCGCCTGGGCGGCGGCGCCGCGGCTGGGCCTGGTCAAGGGCGACGAGGGCCGGCTGCGGCAGGTTCTGCTCAACTACGCCGGCAACGCCGTGAAGTTCACCGAGTCCGGCGGGGTGCTGCTGGCGGCCGAACCCGACGGGGCCGGCGGGGTGAGGTTCACGGTCAGCGACAGCGGCCCCGGCGTGCCGGCTGCCGTGCGAACCCGCATCTTCGAGCCCTTCATCCATGCAGACCCCAGCCATGGCGGATCGGCCCTGGGCGGGGCGGGCCTGGGCCTGGCCATCGTCAAGCGCCTGGCCGACGCCATGGGCGCCGATGTCGGGGTGACGGATGCCCCGGGGGGCGGCGCCCGCTTCTGGTTCACCGCCCCCCTGCCGGCCAATGGCCCCATCGTTCTGGACCAGAGTCTCAAGGGCAAGACCGTGGTGGTGGCCAGTCCCAACCTTGCGGTTCGCCGGGCCGCCTGCCGTCAGGTCGAGGCCTGCGGCGGCCGGGCCCTGTCCAGCGCCGGGGTGGCCGGCGCGGTGTCCAAGGCCCCCGAGGGTTCGGTCCTGCTGATCGACCATCGCCTGCTGCAGGGCCGGCGCGGCCTGAACCCCCCAGCTGGCCGGCAGTCCATCGTCCTGCTGCGGCAGGACGAACGCGACCAGATCGAGCCCTGTCGCAAGGCGGGTTTCGCCGGCTATCTGATCAAGCCCCTTCGCCGGGCGTCCCTGGCCGCCCGGGTCCTGGCGGCCCTGACCGAGGCGCCGGCCTTTGAATCGGCTGCCACCGAGGATGACCGCATCGCCCCGGCCTGCGCCCCCGGCGCCAGGGTCCTGCTGGCCGAGGACAACCCCATCAACGCCCTCCTGGCCCGCACCCTGCTGGAGCGGGAGGGGGCCGTGGTCGACCGCGCCGCCAGCGGCGAGGAAACCCTGGCCGCCCTGGAGGCCGCTTCCTACGACATGGTCCTGATGGATGTGCGGATGCCCGGAATGTCCGGCCTGGACGCCACCCGGATCCTGCGGGAGCGGGGGGTGACCATCCCGATCGTGGCCCTGACCGCCAACGCCTTCGAGGACGACCGCCGGGCCTGCCTGGCGGCGGGCATGGATGATTTTCTGGTCAAGCCCCTGACCGCCGCCGGGCTTCGCGCGGCCCTGGCCCGCTGGGCCCGCTGGACGGAGCGGTCGGCTCAGGCCAAGCTGGCGGTCTAGTCCTGCGCTCTACGCGCCGGGACCCTCCGGGGAGCGTTGCATGGCGAACGAGGCGGCGAAGACAGCAGAGCCCTCCGGCGGCATGACCGCCAACCAGCTGCTGTTCGGATTTTCCGGCCGGGTCGAGCGCCTGCAGGTCTGGCTGGTGGCCGTGGCCTCCGCCGCTATCTTCGGCCTGTTCTGGGCTCTGGTGAACCTGCGCGCGCCGGCCGACCCCACAGCGGTCCCGCCCCCCCGCCCGCCGGGCGCTGAAATCCTCGACGCCCTGCCAGTAGTCATCGGAATCGGCCTGATCTGGCCCCTGGCCGCCATCGGGGTGAAGCGCTGCCACGACCGGGGGCGCAGCGGCTGGTGGATGCTGGCCGCCCTGGTTCCGGTCCTGGGCTGGGCCTGGCTGGTCTATGACCTGGCCATTGCCCGGGGCAGCCCTGCGCCCAACCGCTTCGGCCCCGCGCCCTCGGCCCTGACCGGGGGAGACCAGGGCCAGGCCACGCGGGACGTGCGCAGCACCACCGTCATGTTCTTCCTGGGGTTTGCCGCCGGCCTGCCGACCCTGCTGATCTTCGACACCCTGTCCATCTGGCTGCGGGACGTCGGCCTGTCCCTGCAGGTGATCGGCTTTTTCACGCTTGCGACCCTGTTCACGGCCCTGAAGTTCCTCTGGGCGCCGATCGTTGATCGCACCGCCATCCCGGGCCTGACCCGCTGGCTGGGCCACCGGCGGTCCTGGATGCTGGTCTCCCAGGCAGTGATCATCCTGGGCCTGGCGCTGATTTCCGGGACGGACCCGCTGCGCAACCTCGGCCTGCTGGCCGCCTTTGCCGTCATGGTCGGGTTCGCCTCGGCCAACCAGGACATCGTCATCGACGCCTGGCGGATCGAGGTGGCCGAGGACGCCAAGCAGGGCGCCATGGCCGCGGCCTACCAGTGGGGCTACCGGATCGCGATCATCGTGGCCGGCGCCGTGCCCCTGATCCTGGCCGAGATCTTCACCTGGAGCCTGTCCTATGCGGCCATGGCCGGGGTGATGGCGGTCGGCGTCCTGGCCGCCCTGGCGGCGCCTCGCGAGGCCCAGCATACGGTCCGGCCCATCGACACCCGGGGCCTGGCCCCCCGGCCGGCCCAGGAAGTGGCGGAGTCCCTCTTGCGCGGGCTGCTGCTGCTGCTGGGCGCCCTGCTGCTGGGCACCGGCCTGACGGGTGATCCCGGTGGGGCCGGCGCCCTGCTGAAGATGCTGGGGGCGACCGGCGGCGCCGACGCCCTGACCGGCCTGTTCGAGTCCGACGCCAAGGTCTGGCTGCAGCTGGGCGGGGTGCTGGGCGGCTTTGGCGCCATCGCCCTGGCGGCCTGGCCGATCCCCGGCCATCCGACCCGGCCCGGCGTCTTCCTGTCCTCGGCCCTGGGCCAGCCCGTGGTCGAGTTCTTCGGGCGCTACGGCAAGCTGGCCGGGGTGATCCTGGCCCTGATCTGCCTCTACCGGGTCAGCGATTTTGTCCTGAACATCAATGGCGCCTTCTATGTCGATCTGGGCTTCACCAAGCTGGAGATCGCCGAGGTCCGCAAGGTGTTCGGGGCCGTGATGTCGATCCTGGGGGTCACCCTGGGCGGTCTGTCGGTGTTGCGGTTCGGCCTGATGCGATCCCTGATCATCGGCGCCTTCCTGGGAAGCTTCAGCAACCTGGCCTTCGCCTGGCTGGCCATGGAGGGCCACAGCATCTACGCCCTGATGTTCGCCATCGCCGCCGACAATATCGGCGGCGGTTTCGCCGGCACGGCCCTGATCGCCTACATGTCCAGCCTGACCAGCATCGGATTCACCGCAACCCAGTACGCCCTGTTCTCGTCCCTCTATGCGCTGCTGGGCAAGCTGATCGCCAGCCAGTCCGGCCGCATCGTCGAGGCGGCGGCCAAGGCGGCCGACGGCACGGGCGCCCTGGCCGGCCTGAAGGGTCTGATGTCGCGCCTGCCGCCGGAAAGCTACGCCCAGGCGCTCGAGAAATCAGGGGTCTCGCCCGCCGCCCTGGGGACCGGCTATCTGGTCTTCTACGTCTATACGACGGTCATCGGCCTGGCGGGGATGGTGCTGGTCTTCTTCGTGGCGGCCCGCCAGCCTGCGGCGGATCAACAGGCCGGGGAAGACGGTCAGGGCAAGGAGGACTGAGGATGCGTTTCTGGAAGATCATCTTCGGACTGGCGGCGGGCTTCAACTTCCTGGTGGGCCTGCCCCTGCTGCTGGCGCCCCGGGCCTTCTACGCCGCCGCCGGCCAGCCCCTGCCCGATGACCTGATGTCGGTCCAGACCTCGGCCCTGCTGATCACCGTCTTTGGCGTGGGCTACGCCATGGCGGCCAGGGACCCGGTCTGGGCCCGGCCAGTGATCTGGCTGGGGATCATGGGCAAGACCCCTCTTCCGGTGCTGGTCTGGCTCAATATCCTGGCGGGCCGGGCCACCCTGAACAGCCTGTGGATCACCCTGGTGGACCTGGCCTTCGCCGCCCTGTTCGTGCTGTTCCTGGTGCGAAACCCCGCCCCCCGACCTGCGCCGGCCAGCCAGGCCTGAGGCCTCAGCCGCGCGGATGGGCAGCGCTGTAGGCGGCCATCAGCCCGGCCGCATCCACCTCGGTATAGCGCTGGGTGGTGGACAGGGAGGCATGTCCCAGCAGTTCCTGGATGGCGCGAAGATCGGCCCCGGCCCCCAGCAGATGGGTGGCGAAACTGTGCCTCAGGGCATGGGGCGTCGCCCGGTCCGGCAGGCCCAGCCGCCCCCTCAGGCGCTGCATCGAGGCCTGGACATGGCGCGGCGACAGGGCCCCGCCGCGCCTGGCGATGAACAGCGGGCCTGACCGGTCCACAACGAAGGGAAGGGCGGTCAGATAGGCCTCCACCGCCTCGCGCACCACCGCCAGCACCGGAACCATCCGGGTCTTGCCGCCCTTGCCGGTGATCCTCAGCGTTTCCGGCAGAGGCGCATCAGCCCCTGTCAGGGTCAGGGCTTCGGAGATCCGCAGGCCGCAGCCCCACAGAAGGGTCAGGACCGCCTGGTCGCGCAGGCCTTCCCAGTCGTCCTGGTCCGGGTCGGCGCCGGCCTCCTGGATCAGCCCCCGGGCCTGGTCCTCGCTCACCGGCCTGGGCGCGCCGGGACGGACCTTCGGGCCGCGCACCAGGTCAAGACCGGGGCAGGGAAGCCCGAGGCGCCGGTCCAGATAGCCGTGAAAGGACCTCACCGCCGACAGGGCCTGGGACAGGGACCGGGCCGCAAGCAGCTTCTCCCCGTTGCGGCCGCCCCGACGGTCCGCCAGCCAGGCCCGCACCTCGGCCGCCGTGACGCTGGCCATGTCGGACAGGGCCGGGGCCCCGCCGCGATGGCGGGCCAGAAAGTTCAGATAGGACTCCGCGCCGGCCCGATAGGCCTCCAGGGTGCGGGGCGAGGCGCGTCGTTCGGCGGCCATATGGATCAGCCAGGCCTCGAGCGCCGCAGCTCCGCTGCCCGGGCTTGTCTGAGTCAAGGCACCGGCCAGCGTTCGGCCGTCCGCTCGAACACGCGGGCGAGGAAGGCCACCAGCTCGGAACCCATATCCTCGGAAAATCCGGCCGGATCGGGCGAGGCGAAGGCCAGGACGCCCTGCCGGGCCGGTTCCCACAGGGCCAGTCGCACCAGGGCCATGGACTTGACCTGTCCGGCGGTCTCGCCAAACAGATGGGCGGCCGGGGCGTGGAATCCCATCCGGGCCAGCTTCCGGGGACCCAGGATCAGGTCGGCCTGGCCCTCGACCAGGGCAAACCAGCCGGCCGGAACCCTGGCCGGGCCTTCCAGGGCGACCATGGCCCCGATCAGGCCAAACCGCAGGGTCGCCACCTCGTCCACCCGGCGGGCAAGGTCGGCATGGTTTCGGGCTTCCAGCAGGTCGATGATCGCCGCATGGGTCTGGGCCTGGGCGGAGAAATTGGCGCGAGCCGTGGCCTCCAGCCGTCGCCGGGCGGAGGATTCCCGTCTGGCGGCGGCGCTGACCCGGGCCAGGGCGGCCGGTCCGAAATCCACGATATTGGCGGCGTCCAGCCTCAGGCCCAGATCGGCCAGCAGCTCGGGATCGTTCCGCAACAGGTCGCCATTGCGCCGGATCAGGTCCCGAAGGGCCGCCAGATCCGGGGATGTATCCAGCCGCTTGACCTGCGCCCCGTCCGTCATGCCGTCGCCTCGAGAGTTCTAGAGAATCGACTGGCCCGTTGCGCGCCAGTCCGCCAGAAACTGATCAAGACCCTTTTCGGTTAAGGGGTGCTTGAAGAGGGCCTCGAAAATGTTCGGGGGCAGGGTGGCGCAGTCGGCGCCCAACTCGGCGCAACGGGCGATATGGCCGGTGGTGCGGATCGAGGCGGCGAGGATTTCGGTGTCGAAGCCGTAGTTGTCATAGACGGTGCGGATGTCGCCGATCAGGGCGCAGCCGTCAGAGCCATGGTCATCCAGACGGCCGACAAAGGGCGAGACATAGGTGGCGCCGGCCTTGGCTGCCATCAGGGCCTGGGCGACCGAGAAACAGAGGGTGACATTGGTCGACAGTCCGTCCCGGGCGAAGGCCGCGCAGGCGATCAGGCCCTCGCGGGTCAGGGGCAGCTTGATGACCACATTGGGCGCGATGTCGGCCAGCCTGCGCCCCTCGGCCAGCATGTCGCTGGCGCCCGTCGCGGCGACCTCGGCGCTCACTGGCCCCTCGACGAGGCCGCAAATCTCGGCGATGACCTCCGCCATGGGACGACCGGACTTGGCGATCAGGGTGGGATTGGTGGTGACCCCGTCCACAAGGCCGGTCTGGACCAGGTCCGCCAGCACGGCGGTGTCGGTGGTGTCGAGGAACAGCTGCATGACGTCCGGGTCCGGTTGGCTTGGGAAAGCCGCTTTCTACACCAGCCCTGTGACGGATGCATCCCGGCCGACGCGGCTGAGTGGCGCTGCCGGACAGGCGAGACCCATCGCATGAGCCGCATCGCCTCGGTCCTGTTGCCCATGCCCCTGCCGGAGGCCTTCGACTATGCCGAGCCGGACGGCATGGCCCTGCAGGTCGGGGACCAGGTGGCCGTGCCCCTGGGGCCGCGCCGCATAAGGGGCGTGGTGACGGCCCTCAGGGAAGGCGCCGGCGGCAATCGGCCGCTCAAGCCGGTCGAGCAGAGGCTGGAGGACCCGCCCCTGCCCGCCAGCACCCTGGCCTTTGTCGAATGGGCGGCCCGCTATGCCGGCGACAGCCCGGGCCAGCCCCTGGCCATGGCCCTGCGGGGGCTGCGGGCGCCGCGTCCCCGGCCCGAGCGGGTTGTTGTGGCCACAGGCTCCGCTCCGGCCCGCGCCACCCCGGCCCGCAGCCGGGTTCTGGAGATCGCCGCCCGTCAGGCCCTCGCCGCCCCTCGCCTGGCCGAGGCGGCCGCTGTCTCAGGCGGCGTCATCAAGGGCCTGCTGGACGAAGGCTGTCTGGCGATCGAGGAGCGACATGCGATCCGCCTGGCCCAGGTCCTGGACACCGGGCCCCGGGCCGACCTGCTCAATCCCGGCCAGGCGGCGGCGGCCGCCGCCCTGGGCGAACGCCTGAAGTCCGGCGGCTTCTGCGCCACCCTGCTGGACGGGGTGACCGGCTCGGGCAAGACCGAGGTCTATCTGGAACTGGCCGCCCAGGCCCTGGCCGCTGACCCGGAGGCCCAGGTCCTGATCCTGCTGCCGGAGATCGCCCTGACCCAGGCGGTCATCGCCCGGGTGACGGCCCGGTTCGGCGCCGCCCCGGGTGAGTGGCATTCAGCGGTCCCCCCGCCCCGTCGTCGCACCCTGTGGGAAGACGTGGCCGAGGGCCGGACCCGGATCGTGGTGGGGGCCCGGTCCGCCCTGTTCCTGCCGTTTCGCAGCCTGGCCCTGATCGTGGTGGATGAGGAACATGACGCCTCCTACAAGCAGGAGGAGGGGTTCATCTATCAGGGCCGGGACCTCGCCGTGGCCCGGGCCCATATCGAGGGCTGCAGCATCGTCCTGGCCTCGGCCACGCCATCCCTGGAGACCCTGTGGAACGCCCAGCAGGGCCGCTATGGCTGGCTGCGGCTGTCGGCCCGGCATGGCGTCGCCACCCTGCCGGATGTGGAGCTGATCGACCTGCGCCAGACCCCGCCGGAGCGGGATCACTGGCTGTCGCCGCCCCTGCGCGCCGCCATGGCCGAAACCCTGCTCAGGGGCGAGCAGGTGCTGCTGTTCCTGAACCGTCGCGGCTATGCCCCTGTGGTGCTCTGCCGGGCCTGCGGCGAGCGGCTGACGGCCCCCGACACCGACAGCTGGCTGGTTGAGCATCGCTATACCGGGCGGCTGGTCTGTCACCTGACCGGCTTTTCCATGCCCAAGCCTGACCGCTGCCCCCATTGCGGGGCCCGTGACAGCCTGGTCTCCATCGGTCCCGGGGTGGAGCGGGTGGAAGAGGAGGCCAGGGCGCTGTTCCCGGAGGCCCGGACGGCGATCTTCTCGTCCGACACCATGATGAGCGGCGAGGCGGCCCGGGCCCTGGTGGCCCAGATGGAGCAGGGCGAGATCGATATCCTGGTGGCCACCCAGGCGGCGGCCAAGGGCCACAACTTCCCCGGCCTGACCCTGGTGGGTGTGGTGGACGCCGATCTTGGCCTTCGCGGCGGGGATCTCCGGGCGGGGGAGCGGACTTTCCAGCTTCTGGCCCAGGCCAGCGGCCGGGCGGGCCGGGCCGATCGTCCGGGCCGCGCCCTGTTGCAGAGCTGGGCCCCCGACCATCCGGTCATGCAGGCCCTGGCGGCCGGGGATCGCGACGGCTTCATCGCCACCGAGATGGACCTGCGACAGGTCAGCGGACTACCGCCCTTCGGCCGGCTGGCGGCGGTCATCCTCTCTGGTCCGGATGGTCCGGCCCTGGAAGCCTTCGCCCAGCAGATGGCGGCGGCGGCCCCCAACACCACCGGGGTCGACATCTTCGGACCGGCCGATGCGCCCCTGTCCCTGATCCGCGGGCGGCGGCGAAAGCGGTTCCTGGTCCGGTCCGAGCGGTCTGTGGACCTGTCGGCCTATATGGCCGCCTGGCGGGCCCGGGTCAGGCCGCCCGGAGCGATCCGGGTGACCATCGACATCGATCCCTACAGCTTCCTCTAGGGCATGTTCCGGTAGGTGTGATGCGGTTATCGGGACAGTTTCCGGCCGTCACGCCCTCAGCCGATAGCCTGTCTTGAAGATCCAGAAGATGCCGGCCAGGCAGAGCGCCATGAAGCCGAAGGTGGCGGCGATGCTGATCCCCACCCCGACGTCCGATACGCCATAGAAGCTCCAGCGGAAGCCGCTGACCAGATAGACCACCGGGTTGAACAGGGTGACCTTCTGCCAGAAGTCCGGCAGCATGCTGATGGAATAGAAACTGCCGCCCAGAAAGGTCAGGGGCGTGACGATCAGCATCGGCACGATCTGCAGTTTCTCGAACCCGTCGGCCCAGACCCCGAGGATGAAGCCGAACAGGCTGAAGGTGAAGGCCGTCAGGACCAGGAAGCCCAGCATGACAAGGGGATGCTGGATCTCGTAGGCGACGAACAGACGGGCCGTGATCAGGATGATCACCCCCAGGATCACCGACTTGGTGGCCGCCGCCCCGACATAGCCCGCCACCACCTCCAGCCAGGAGATGGGCGCCGACAGGACCTCATAGATGGTGCCCGAGAACTTGGGCATGTAGATGCCGAAACTGGCGTTGGAGATGCTTTCCGTCAGCAGACTGAGCATCACCAGGCCCGGGATGATATAGGCGCCATAGGAGACGCCGTCGATCTGGCCCATCCGCCCGCCGATGGCCGAGCCGAAGACCACGAAATAGAGCGAGGTCGACAGCACCGGGGAGGCGATGGACTGCATGATCGTCCGCCAGGTGCGGGACAGCTCGAAGATATAGATGGCGCGGATGGCGTGCAGGTTCATGGCCGGGCCCTCACCAGAGAAACAAAGATATCCTCCAGGCTGGACTGGTGGGTCTGCAGGTCCTTGAAATCGATGCCGAGGCCATGGAGGCGCCGGATCAGGTCGGCGATGCCGGTCTCCTCGGCCTGGGCGTCGAAACTGTAGACCAGCTCGTGACCATCCGCCTGCAGGGCCAGGGGCTCTCCGGCCAGTTCCGCCGGCAGGACCGCCAGAGGATTGCGCAGATGCAGGGTCAGCTGCTTGCGGCCCAGCTTGCGCATCAGGGCGTCCTTGTCCTCGACCAGGATGATCCGGCCGTTGCTGATCACTCCGATCCGGTCGGCCATCTCCTCGGCCTCCTCGATATAGTGGGTGGTCAGGATGATGGTCACCCCGGTGTCGCGAAGCGCCCGGACCATGTCCCACATGTCCTTGCGCAGCTCCACATCGACCCCGGCGGTGGGTTCGTCCAGGAACAGGATGCGCGGCTCGTGGCTCAGGGCCTTGGCGATCATCACCCGCCGCTTCATGCCCCCCGACAGGGTCATGATCTTGGCGTCCTTCTTGTCCCATAGGGACAGGTCGCGCAGCAGCTTTTCGATGAAGGCCGGGTTGGGCGGCTTGCCGAACAGGCCCCGGCTGAAGGTGACGGTCGCCCGGACGGTCTCGAAGGCGTCGGTGCTGATCTCCTGCGGCACCAGGCCGATCTTGGTCCGGGCCGAGCGATAGTCGATGGCGATGTCATGGCCATCGGCGATGACCCGGCCTTCGGTGGCCCGGACAATGCCGCAGATGATGCTGATCAGGGTGGTCTTGCCCGCCCCGTTGGGTCCAAGCAGGGCGAAGATCTCGCCCGGCCGGATGTCTAGATCGACCTCGCTCAGGGCCGCATGCCCCCCGGCATAACGCTTGGACAGGCCGCGGATCTGGATGATCCCGGGCGTTTCTATCGGTGATGGATATGGCTGCACGGATCCCCCTCGGCGGCTGTGGCGGACAGATGGGGTGGATCGAACCGGTTGGCTAGCGCAAGTCCGGGCCCGTGCGCCCTTATCCTTGCGAATTCGCCACGCGCTGGACGATCGGCAAGGATGACCCTCCTGACTCTGTCCCAAGGATATCCCAGATCGCCCCTTCCCCATATGAACCGCGATAACTAAACTAAGGACCGAGACGGCCCGTGAGCGGCCGCTGACGCCAGGGAGCGAGCCATGCGCGATTATCTGAAGTTCTACATTGACGGCAAATGGGTGGATCCGGTCACCCCCAAGACCCTCGAAGTCATCAATCCCGCCACCGAAGACGTGGCCGGCCATATCTCCATGGGTTCGGAAGCCGATGTCGACGCCGCCGTGAAGGCCGCGCAGAAGGCCTTCACCAGCTTCAGCCAGACCACCCGCGAACAGCGGATCGAACTGCTCGAGCGGATCGTCGTCGAGTACCAGAAGCGCTACGAGGATATGGCCAAGGCCATCACCGAGGAAATGGGCGCCCCGTCCTGGCTGGCCCAGCGCGCCCAGGCCGCCATGGGCCTTGGCCATCTCCAGACCGCCATCGAGGTCCTTAAGACCTACAAATTCGAGGAAGACCGCGGCACCACCCGCCTGGTCAAGGAACCGATCGGCGTCTGCGGCTTCATCACCCCCTGGAACTGGCCGGTGAACCAGATCGCCTGCAAGGTGGCCCCGGCCATCGCGACGGGCTGCACCATGGTGCTAAAGCCTTCGGAAGTCGCACCCTTCAGCGGCTATATCTGGACCGAGATCCTGCATGCCGCCGGCGTGCCGGCTGGCGTCTACAACATGGTCAATGGCGACGGCCCCGTGGTCGGCGCCGCCATCAGCAGCCATCCGGGCGTCGACATGGTGTCCTTCACCGGTTCGACCCGGGCCGGCATCGAAGTGGCCAGGAACGCCGCCCCGACCGTCAAGCGGGTTCACCAGGAACTTGGCGGCAAGAGCCCCAACATCATTCTGGAAGACGCTGACTTCGCCAAGGCCGTGGCCGGCGGCGTCGGTTCCGTGATGATGAACTCCGGACAGTCCTGCAACGCCCCGACCCGCATGCTGGTCCCGGCCAAGAAGATGGACGAGGTCATCGCCATCGCCCGCGCCACCGCCGAAGCCCACACCGTCGGCGACCCCAATGGCAATTCCAAGATGGGCCCGGTGGTTTCCGAGATCCAGTGGAACAAGATCCAGGGCCTGATCCAGAAGGGCATCGACGAGGGCGCCACCCTGGTGTCCGGCGGCGTCGGCCGTCCCGAAGGCCTGGACAAGGGCTATTATGTAAAGCCCACCGTCTTCGCCAATGTGACCAACGAGATGTCCATCGCCAAGGAAGAGATCTTTGGCCCGGTGGTCTCCATCCTCGGCTATGACACGGTCGAGGAAGCGGTCCATGTCGGCAACGACACCGAATATGGTCTGGCCGCCTATATCTCCGGCACCGACCAGGCCAAGATCCGCGAAGTGGCCAGCAAGCTGCGGGCCGGTCAGGTCAATATCAACAGCGCCGGCACCGACATGATGGCCCCCTTCGGCGGCTTCAAGATGAGCGGCAACGGCCGCGAATGGGGCGACCACGCCTTCGGGGAATTCCTCGAGACCAAGGCCGTCCTGGGCTACTCGGCGCCGCAAGCCGCCGAATAGGCTTCAGGTCGCAAGGCTGAAAATCAGGCCTCCCCGGGAAACCAGGGAGGCCTTTTTTTGGTTGATCCTGCCTCCTTGGGGCAGGGGGACCATCGCCAAGCGAGGGTGGATGGCGTCCCCATCGGTGGGTCGGCTGTGCGGACCGACCGGTGACATGGGATAATCACCCTCCCCGCTTCGAGCGCCCCGGAGAGTTCATGATCTGCCCTGCCAAAACCGGAAAAAGATCCGAGAAAACGCCGGACAAATCGGGACCGAAATCGGCCACCACCCGGACAACAACAGGACCGAAATCGGCGACCACCCGGACAACGGCAGGACCCCAAACGACCTGTCCAACAGGACGGACCGCGCGTCAGCAGAGATGGCGACAGCGCTGCGCCAGCGCAGAATCATGTCAAAACTTGCATATATACAAAGACATATCAGAGTCGTCCGACCCATCGGCCGTCATTCGCGATGGGGCTGCCGCATGGTCCCGAATGCGATGTTCTGATTTTTCTTTGCCAATCGGAAACATCAGCCTGAACACAGCACGAAGAAATCTTGCGAAAGCGCGCTAACTCCGTCCGTCGACTCGCCCATCGCCATCTCGACATCCCATCCCGGTTTTGGTCATCTGCGCCGGAACCGTCCATCAGAGACGCAGAACCTCGGGGAAGAACCATGTCCAGCCTGCCGCCCTTCGCCACCCTTGCCGATATTCCCCGCACCCAGGCGGCAGAGCGGCCCAAGGCCGTGGCCATGCTGTTCGAGGGCCGCAAGACGACCTTTGCCCAGTGGGACGCGGCCTCGAACCGCTGCGCCCAGGCCCTGCTGGCCAAGGGACTGAAGCCCGGCGACCGAGTCGGGGTCCTGTCGCGGAACAATGATGATTTCTTTGTGCTGTGGATGGGGGCGCTCAAGGCGCGGCTCTGCCTGACCCCGGTCAACTGGCGGCTGGCCCCGCCGGAAATCGCCTTCATCCTCAAGGATGCGGACGTCAAGCTGCTGGTCTGTGGCGCCGACCTAGCCGGGGTGGTGGACATGATCGCCGGGGACGTGCCGGGGCTGAAGGGCCTGGTGCAGTTCGAGGACGGCCATCCCCGCTGGCCGTCATTCCGCAAATGGATCGGCAAGCATCCGGCGAAAGACCCCCGGCTGCTGGCCTCCGACGAGGATGACGTGATCCAGCTCTATACCAGCGGCACCACCGGCCTGCCCAAGGGCGTGCAACTGACCCAGGCCAACTACACGGCCCTGTTCGAGATGGCGCTGCAGGCCGGTTGGGCGCGGTATGAGGCCGGCAAGACCAACCTGGTCCTAATGCCCCTGTTCCATGTGGCCGGGGTCAACTGCGGACTGCTGGGTCTGCTCCAGGGGGTGCGGGAGATCATCCTCAAGGACGTCAATCCAGCCGAAATCGTCAAGGTCATCCCGCAGGAGGGCGTCAACTACGCCTTCCTCGCCCCCACCATCATCAACATGGTCCTCCAGACCCCCGGCGTGGAGACGGCGGACTTCTCGAAACTGGAGCGGATCTTCTATGGCGCCTCGCCTATCTCCGAGGCCGTGCTGCGCCAGGCCCAGGCGGTGTTCGGCTGCGACTTCACCCAGCTCTATGGCCTGACCGAGACCATAGGCGGCGCCACCTATCTGCCGCCCGAGGATCATGCCGAGCACCGGGACAAGCTGCGCTCCTGCGGCAAGCCCTGGCCGGGTTTCGAGGTCCGCGTGGTCAAGCCCGACGGCAGTGTCGGGCAGGCCGGCGAGGTTGGCGAGGTGCAGATTCGCGGCCGCGGTGTGATGAAGGGCTACTGGAACCGCCCCGAGGCGACGTCCGAGGCGGTGGACCGCCAGGGCTGGTTCCGCTCCGGCGACGCCGGCTATTTCGACGACGAGGGCTATCTCTACATCTATGACCGGGTGAAGGACATGATCGTCAGCGGCGGCGAGAACGTCTATCCGGCCGAGGTCGAGAACGCCCTGTTCAGCCATCCGGCCGTGGCCGACGCCGCCGTGATCGGGGTGCCGGACGAGCGCTGGGGCGAGGCGGTCAAGGGGATCGTGGTCCTCAAAGGCGGCTTGACCGCCACGGCCGAGGATCTGATGGCCCACTGTCGGAGCCTTATCGCCAGCTACAAGTGCCCCAAGAGCATCGACTTCATCGAGGCCCTGCCCCGCAATCCATCGGGCAAGGTTCTGCGGCGGGAGCTGCGCGCGCCCTACTGGGCCGGGCGGGAGCGGATGGTGGGATAGGGCTTGAACACCCTCGAGCATGTTCCGATAGGTGTGAAGCGGCTATCGGATCCAAACATGCTCTAACACTTTGAATCAGAGCCTGTTTTTCCACTATGATCGGTTCGAACATAGCGGAACAGGCTCTCGCGGAAACCATGTCCCCCTTGGCCGATCAAAGCCGGAGCGCCCCATGACCCCCAACTTCCAGATGATCCAGACCAATGGCGTGACCCTGAGGGCTGTGGTCGAGGGGACCGGCCCCCTCGTGGTCATGGTCCATGGCTTTCCCGAAAGCTGGTACAGCTGGCGCCACCAGATCGGTCCCATCGCGGCGGCCGGTTTCACCGCCTGCGCCATTGACGTCCGGGGCTATGGCGGCTCCGACAAGCCCCATCCGGTGGAGGCCTACAGTCTCGAGGCCCTGACCGGCGACGTGGCCGGGGTGATCGAGGCCCTGTCGCCCGACGGAACCGGCGTGCTGATCGGCCATGACTGGGGGGCCCCCATTGTCTGGAACACCGCCCTGACGCGGCCTGACCGGGTGCGGGCCGTGGCGGGCCTGTCGGTGCCCTATACCGGGGTTCCGGCCTTCAACTTCCTGGACCTGGTCAAGGTCGCCTTCACCGACAAGGGCCGGTTCTTCTACCAGGTCTATTTCCAGGACGAGGGGGTGGCCGAGGCCGAGATGGAGGCCGATGCCCGCGGCGCTCTGCGGCGCTTCTACTACGCCATCAGCGGCGATGCGCCGGATGGAACCTGGCCCGTGGACAAGCCCCATGGCGCGCCCCTGCTGGAGCGGCTTCCCGACCCCCAGCCCTTTCCGGCCTGGCTGACCGAGGCGGACATCGACTATTTCACCGCCGAGTTCGAGGCCTCGGGCTTTCGCGGCCCCATCAACCGCTACCGCAACCATGGCCGGGACTTCGACTGGCTCCAGGGCTTCAAGGACCGGGTCCTGGACCAGCCCTCGCTGTTCATCGGCGGCAATCGCGACCTGGTTCTGAAGATGCTGCCCGGAGTCGATCCCCTGGCAGTGATGACCCCGCATCTGCCGGGCCTTCGCGGCGCGACCGTGCTGGACGGCTGCGGCCACTGGACCCAGCAGGAGCAGCCGGAAGCGGTGACGGCCCTGTTGCTGGACTGGCTCAAGGGCCTCTGAAAAGCGGTGTTTGACTCCCCTTGGGGCAGGGCTAGTCTCAAGGGAACAACGATAAAATGAGCTTTCAGGGAGAGCGCCGATGACCCCGCCCGATGGCGCGGCTGCAGTTGCGGCTGTGCGGCCTGATTTCAAATCCCTGCCCATGAAGGGTCCGGATGTGACGGTCGAGCGCCGGGCGGATGGCAGCGTCCTGGTTCGCTCCAACCATGCTCCCGGCCAGGGCCCGCGCTCGATCGCCCACCTGTTGCGCGACAAGGCGGCCCTCCATCCGGACCGGCCCTATATGCGCCAGCGCGAGCCGGGCCACGGTCCCTGGCGGGGCGTCAGCTACGGCGAGACCCTGGGCTTTGCCGAGGCCATCGCCCAGTGGCTGCTGGACCGCGGCCTGACCGCCGAGGACAGCGTCATGGTCCTGTCCGCCAACAGTATCGAGCATGCCCTTGTGGCGCTGGGCTGCTATACGGCCGGAGTTCCTGTGGCTCCGATCAGCCCGGCCTACAGCCTGATCTCCAGCGACCACGCCAAGCTGAAACACTGCGTCTCGGTGGTGAAGCCCAGGGTGATCTTCGCCCAGTCCGGCGCGATGTTCGCCCGGGCCTTCGAGACCCTGAAGGGCCTGGGCCAGGACCTGGTCCTTGTGACCGTCGACGGCGAGGGTGACGGCGCGGTCGCCTTCGCCGAATTGCTGGCCACCCCCCCGACCGCCGCCGTCGAGGCGGCCCGGGAGGCCCTGGACCACCATACCGTGGCCAAGTACCTCTTTACCTCAGGCTCGACCGGTATGCCCAAGGCGGCCCCCCAGACCTTCGGCATGATGGCCGGGGTGATCGCCGGCCAGGACGGCCTGAGGTCAGAGGATCCGGATCCGGACTACATCCCCGAGAGCCTGGAATGGATGCCCTGGAGCCATATCAGCGCCGGCAATATCGGGTTCAACGGCAATCTCTGGGCCGGAGGCACTGTCTATCTGGACGAGGGAAAGCCCCTGCCGGGGCTGTTCGAGACGACGATCAAGAACCTCTATGAGGTCTCGCCCACGGTCTTCGGCTCCGCCCCCATCGCCTTCGGCATGCTGGCCGAGGCCATGGAACGCGACCCCGTGCTGCGCAAGTCGTTCTTCAGGAACCTTCGCTACATGGGCTACGGCGGCGCGACCCTGAGCAATGACGTCAATGAGCGGCTCCAGGCCCTGGCCATCGCCGAGACCGGCCAGCGCATGCCCCTGACCACCATGTATGGCGCCACGGAAACGCAAGGCATCACCGTCACCCACTGGGCGACAGAGACGGTCGGGCTGGTCGGCCTGCCCCTGCCGGGGATCACGCTGAAGCTGGTCCCCAACGGGACCAAGATGGAGGTGCGGGTCAAGGGCCCCACGGTCACCAGTGGCTATGTCGGCGATCCGGAAAAGACCGCCGCCGCCTTTGACGAGGAAGGCTTCTACAAGCTGGGCGACGCCGCCCGGTTCATTGACGAGGACGATCCGGCCCAGGGCCTGATGTTCGACGGCCGGGTTACCGAGGACTTCAAGCTGGACAGCGGAACCTGGGTCTCCGTCGGCACCCTGAGGCCCGAGATCGTCGCCGCCTGCACACCCTGGATGCAGGATGCGGTGATCACGGGCCAGGACAGGCCCTTCATCGGCGCCATGATCTGGCCCTCCATGGCTGGAATGCAGTCCCTGGCGTCGGACCAGGGCCCAGGTTCGCCCCTCGAGAAACTCAAGGTCCTGGTGGCGGACAGCCTCGCAGCCTTCAACGCCACGGCCGGCGGACTGTCGCGCCGCATCGGCCGCTTCACCATCATGATGGAGCCGCCGTCCATCGATGCCGGGGAGATCACCGACAAGGGCTATGTCAACCAGCGCGCCACCCTGGAACGTCGCTCTGCCCTGGTGGACAGTCTGTATTCCGACGATGTCCCGGATCATGTCGTCCAGCTCTAGACCGCCGCCTCGCCCCCTGGGGTGAGGGACCAGAACCAAGAAGGAGATCGCCGTGCTCGACCCCCATTTCCGCGCCATGCTGGACGAGGCTGCGGCCATAGAGGCGCCGCCCCTGGACGCCCTGCCCGTGGAACTGATCCGCATGGGCTATGTCGCCCAGCGCGCCGGGCTTGACGCCGGCGCCCCCAAGGACCTGGCCGTCCGCGATCTGGAAATCCCCGGCCCCGGCGGGCCTATCCGGGCGCGCCACTATGCGCCCAAGGACGCCCCGGCCGTGACCGGCGGCCTTGTCTATTTCCACGGCGGCGGCTTTGTGGTCGGCGATCTGGAAACCCATGACGACTTCATGCGTCGGCTCTGCGCCGCCTCCGGCGTCCGGGTCCTGGCCGTCGACTATCGCCTGGCGCCGGAACACCCCTTCCCGGCGGCCCATGACGACGCTCTGGCGGCGACCTGCTGGGCCTTCGACCATGCCGCGGAGATCGGCTTCGACCCGGCCAGGATCGCCGTGGGCGGATGCAGCGCCGGTGGCAACCTGGCCGCCTGCATGGCCCTGGAATTGCGGGATGATCCGGTCCGCAGACTGGCCTTCCAGCTCCTGCTCTATCCGGTGACAGCGATGGAGCAGGACACAGCCTCGCGCCGCGAACTGGCCACCGGCTATGTCCTGACCGCCGAGATCATGGCCTGGTTCGGCAAGCACTTCGCCGCCGCCGGCCATCCCCAGGGCCGCAGGGCGGAACCTGCCCATGTTGAAAACCTGAGCGGCCTGGCGCCGGCCTTCATCGCCACCGCAGGGTTCGATCCGCTGCAGGACGAGGGCCGCGACTACGCCATCCGCCTGAACGCAGCCGGCGTGACCGCCCGGCATCGCCATTATGAGACCTTCGTCCATGACTTCTACATCATGGCCTCGGTCTGCCCGGCGGTGATCCCGGCCATCGAGGAGACCGCAGCGGCCCTGAAGGCGGGGTTGGTCTGACGCCCTTGCGGGCTTCGACAGGTCTCGCCGGTTCACCAGCCAAAGAAAAGGGCGGCCCGGATTGCTCCGGGCCGCCCCAATCATTTCGCCTTGGTTCCAGAGACTAGAACTTGCTGCGCAGGGTCACCCCGTAGGTGCGCGGGGCGCCCAGGAAGGTGTCGTAGGTGCTGATGTTGCGGTCAGCAGCCAGGCTGTAGGGGTTGGTGGTGTCGACCTGGAACGGGCCGTTGAAGGCCACCTGGATGTAGTCCTGATCAAACAGGTTGTTCGACCAGAGTTCCAAGGTCCACATTTCGTCCTGGCTGCCGATGCCGACCCGGGCGTTCACCAGGGTCAGGGCTTCCTGTTCCTTCACTGGATGCAGGTCCGAGCCCGTGTTGTACTCTGAGGTATACTTCAGAGCCACGTTGCCCCGGAAGCGCAGCGCCGAGCCGATATCCCGCTCATAGCTGCCCGAAAGGGAGGACGACCACTTGGGCGCAAACGGAGCCGTTGCGCCGGGCAGGCGGAAGACGCCGTTGAAGCGCGAAGGATCGCTCAGGTCTGCCGCCGTGAACTCGCCGAACTTGGTTTCGGCATAGGTCACGCCGCCCTGCATGGTCAGGCCGTCCAGGGGGGTGAACCAGACGAAGTCCGCGTCAACGCCCTTGGAGGTCAGCTCGGGGATGGACTCCACGATGAAGGCCGTACCGACAAAGGTGTTGAGCTGGAAGTCGGTGTATTCCTGATAGAAGGCCGTGGCGTTCAGCAGCAGGGAATTGTCCAGCCACTTGGTCTTCAGGCCGATTTCATAGCTGTCGGCGAACTCAGCGGCGAAGCTGGTGTCCGGATTGGCCGTGAAGTTGGGGCCCGTTCCTGTAATCAGGATCTTGCCCGAACGGTCGAGGTTGAAACCGCCGCCCTTGTAGCCACGGGCGAAGGAGCCATAGAGCATGGCGTCTTCGGTCAGGTTCCAGGCCAGCTTGACCGTTCCCGTCAGTTCTTCCTCGCTGCGCTGCTGGCTGAAGGTGCCAAGCGCGTCGAAGTCGTTGTTGAGGGCGTTCAGGCAGAGGCCGCCGGTGATGGCGTTTGCCGTGGCCGTGCCTGCCAGACCGGCGAGGGTCAGGTAGCGGGCTTCGGCCTGGTCGCAGGACGATCCGGTGGTGCTATAGGTGGTTGTCAGGGCCTTGTCCGACCAGCTGTAACGCAGGCCGGCCGTCAGCTTCAGGGACTCGGTGATCGCCCAGGTGTTGTCCGTGAAGATCGCCAGGGTCTCGTCTTCCTGGGTGTAACGGTCATCCGAGCCGGTGCCGGCCTGGTGGATCGTGCCCGGGGTCAGGCCCAGCAGAGCCGGGACATTGCCCAGGACGCGGCTGTCGAAATAGGCGTAGAAATCGGAGCCCGACTTCAGGACCGAGCGGCTGTTGAGGTCTTCCTTGGCGTAGAAGACACCGGCGAGCCAGTCGACAGGACCGGCCTGGCCGGCCAGGCGGACTTCTTCCGAGAACTGGTCGAACTTGACG
Source organism: Caulobacter sp. (assembly GCA_029866155.1). Taxonomy (GTDB): domain Bacteria; phylum Pseudomonadota; class Alphaproteobacteria; order Caulobacterales; family Caulobacteraceae; genus Caulobacter. Next base: position 111,676 of record JARWZW010000031.1, read on the forward strand.
TAGTTGGTGCCGTCGTTCGGGCGATAGGCGATGTCAGCCGCGGTGAAGTCACTGTCCTGGCCCGTCTCGGCGCCCCAGCTGCGGGCGGCGGTGATTGAGGTCAGGGAGATGTCCGGGGTGATGTCCCAGTTCAGTTCGCCGGAGACGCCCTTGTCCTGGATGACCTGTCCGGTGTTGCGGTTACCATAGGCAATGCGCTTGAACGGCTTGGCCGTCAGGTCGATGCCGCCGGGCTGCACCTGGTTGACGAAGTTGGCGCGGCTGTTGGCGGCCGTTCCGACCTGAAGCTGGGTGGCCAGGCAGCAGTTTTCGTTACGCTCGGTGTAGTCGGCAATCAGCCGGATGGTGACGTCGTTGCTCGGGGTGGCGAGGATCTGGCCGCGCAGGGTCCAGAAATCCTGATCCACGTCCTGGGTGTTGGTCCGGGGGCCGTCGCCGGTGCGAACGTCGAGGTAGCCGTCCCGTTCGCGGCGCGCGAAGAACAGCCGGCCCGCGACATTGTCGCCAAGAACCGGACCGGTCACCGAAACGGCTGCGCCGATGGCGCCATAGTTCCCGACGGTCAGTTCACCGGTGCCGCCGAAGTCGAACCTGGGCTCGGCGGTGAGGATGTTGATGACGCCGGCCGAGGTGTTCTTGCCGAACAGGGTGCCCTGGGGTCCTTTCAGGACCTCGATGCGCTGCAGTTCGCCCAGGTCGCCGAACGAGACGCCATTGCGGGGGCGATAGACGCCGTCGATCACGATCCCGACGGAGGATTCAAGGCCGGGGTTGTCGCCGACGGTGCCCACGCCGCGGATCCGGGCGGTGGTGACGGTTTCGTTGGAGGTCGAGGTGACCGTCAGGCCTGGGGTCAGGATCGTCAGATCCTTGATGTCCTTGACGCCGGCGTCCTGCATCAGCTCGCCGGAGAGAGCTGTGACGGTGGCCGGGACGTCCTGGAGGTTCTGTTCCCGCTTATTGGCGGTGACGATGATGCTGTCGACGGTGTTTTCATCCACGGTCGGCTCTTCTTGAGCGAAGGCGGCGGAAGCCATGACGGCGGAAAGCACGGCGGCGGATGCCGACGCGCGCAACAATTGGCGGATACGCATGTCCTGTCCTGGGTTTTTGGCGCGGGTGTCAGACCGTGCGGGTTTGGGGAGGAAGATCGGACCGAGGAAGCCCTATCAACTTGACGGTCGTCACCTAGGGTGAGCCCCGCAGGTCAAGCAAGATTAATCCCTTGTAACAAAGGGAAAACGCCGATCTCGTGTCGCGAATGTGACAGCAGTACCGTCAAAAATCAGGGTTCCTCCGTCAGATTCCTGACGGCGCGAACTTTTTCGCCGCCATGCTCAGAGTGAGGGCTCTGGCAATTGTGGCGATGACCGATTCGGTCACCAGGCCCGGCTGGACTTTGGCTCCTTGCTGGCCGCCCTGAACGGCCAATCTGGGCTCAAAAAAAAACAGACGGGGACGACCACCCGGCAGGGCCTGGCCACTCCGAGCTGCTGCAGCCAGGTCGGGTCCGTCTGCTTCTGGATAAGCTCCAGGGCGAAGAGGCTGTCAGTGGCCTTCAGGAGGGGTCAGCCGCGCAGCTCGCCGCCTGGCGACAGATTGAACATCAGAAACACCAGGGCCTGAGCAACCATGCTTCCTGAGCCTCTTATACTGGCAAGACTATCCCCCCGCCGGCCTCGGTGTGGAGATACCCAGGGGTCTGGCGCCTGGATGTGGGGCTGCCCCGACAAAGGTGGCCGGAGTGGGAACCAGAACCGGCTTGTCCGGAGCCGAATATCGCCCCATCTCAAGCGCATGCCCGTCTCCACAGCCTATCGCCCCGATCCCCGACTGATGACCCTCGGATCTGACTTCGCAGATCCCGTGTCTCCGGCCGATTTTCCGTCGATGGTCTTGCGCTGGCGCCATGACAGGGCGGCCGCCACCGTCGGGTTGGAGGGGCTGGATGACGCCGAATGGCTGGCCGCCTTTGGCCAGTTCAAGCCCCTGCCGGGGAACCAGCCCGGGCCCCTGGCCCTGCGCTATCACGGCCATCAGTTCCGGAGCTACAACCCCGACCTCGGGGATGGTCGAGGGTTCCTGTTCGGACAACTCAGGGAGGCGGATTCGGGCCGGCTTCTGGATCTGGCCACCAAGGGGTCAGGCCAGACACCCTGGTCCCGGCGTGGCGATGGCCGGTTGACCCTGAAGGGCGGGGTGCGGGAAGTCCTGGCCGCCGCGATGCTGGAAGCCCTGGGCGTGCCCACCAGCCGGGCTTTGTCCCTGGTCGAGACCGGCGAGGCCCTGCAGCGCAATGATGAGCCCAGCCCGACCCGCTCTGCCGTCCTGACCCGGCTGTCCCATAGCCATATCCGTTTCGGCAGCTTCCAGCGCCATGCCTATCATGAACGTACGGATCTGCTGACCATCCTTATGGACCACTGTATCCAGGACTATTTTCCCCATCTGGAGGCTGAGCCGGACCGCCCGGCCGCCCTTCTAGCCGAGGTTGTAGCCCGCACTGCCCGGCTGGTCGCCCGCTGGATGACTGCGGGCTTTGTCCACGGCGTTCTGAACACCGACAACATGGTGGTGACCGGCGAGAGTTTCGACTACGGCCCTTGGCGGTTCCTGCCGCGCAACGACCCCAATTTCACGGCCGCCTACTTCGACGAAAGCGGCCTGTACAGCTTCGGTCGCCAGCCGGAGGCCGCCCACTGGAACCTGCAGCAACTGGCCGGATGCCTGACCCAGATCGGCGACGAGGCCAGCCTGGTCACCGCTCTCAGCGGATTTGCCGCCGCTTATCGACAGGCACTATTGCAGTCCATGATCGCTCGGCTCGGCCTGGTTTCCCGCGATCCCGATCGCGATCTGGCCCTGGTCAATGCCGCCTTCAGGGCTCTGGCGGCTGGGGGCGAGGCGCTACGCTGGGAGCCTTTTTTCTTCGACTGGTTCGGCGGCATGGCCTCTGAACCTCGGGCGATGGCAGGTCCCCGGGCCCTCCTCTATGAAGGCGAGGAAGCCCGTCATTTTCGTCAGTTGCTGTCCGGGTTCGAGCCGGACCGGCCACAGCGCCTGGATCATCCGATGTTCAGCGTCACCGAGCCAGAGGAACTGCTCGTCGAAGAGGTAGAGGCCCTTTGGGCGCCCATCGCCGCCGGGGACGACTGGTCCGCCCTTCGGGGAAAACTGGAGCGAATCGAGGCGGCGCGCATCGCCTGGGATCTACCGCCTGTTCCTGTCTGACCCTGCTTACTTCACGGGCCGAGCCGAAGCCGGCGTCCGGCCGCTGCGGAGCTTGCGGGCCGGTGGCTTGGGGGGCGGTGAAGGCAGGCGCAACTCGAAGACTGTGCCGTCCGGGCCGGTGCTGGCCAGGACCAGATCGCCGCCATGGGCGAGGGCCAGTTCTCGGGAAATGGCCAGGCCCAGGCCCGTGCCGCCGTGGCGCGCCGATCCGACGAAAGGCTGGAACAGATTGACCGCCGCCCGTTGCGGCAAACCTGGACCATTGTCCGCCAGTCGGAGCACTGCCTGATCACCTTCCTGGAACAGGGACACTGTGATCTGGCCCGGCTCGCTGCGTTTCATCTCGGTGATGGCCTGGCGTGCATTGCGCATCAGGTTCATCAGGATGCGGTGAAGTTGGTCCGGATCGGCCAGGACCGTCGCCCCTTCGGGCGCTTCGATGGTCAGGGCGACCCCGTCCTTTTCCAGGGCAGCATCTTCGGACGCCGCCTCCAGGGCGGGTCGGAGAGGGACGGGCCGAAGGTCCGGAGCCATCTCCGACGACTTGCCATAGGCCAGGACATTGGTCGCCAGGGTGACGGCGCGGTCCAGGGCCCGTTCCAGTCGCGGCATGGCCTGAGCCACCTTGGGATCACCGATCGCCGCAAGCCGGTCCGAGGCGATCTGGGCGCTGGTCAACATGTTGCGCAGATCGTGATTGATCTTGGCCACCGCCTCTCCCAGGGCTGCCAGGCGTGAACGGGACTGCAGTGCCGCCAGCAGGTCGCCCTGCATATGGTCCAGTTCGGCCTCTGCCCGGCCGATCTCGTCCCGCCGTCCGGACATCTGGACCCTCGCCCGCGGGTCCTCCGGATCCACCCGGAAGCGCTCGATGGCCCGGGTAATCCGCTGCATCGGCCGAACCAGGAAAGTGTTAAGCGAAAGATAGACCAGGCCGCCGACGACCAGGGCGGCGAAGACCGTCACCGCGAGCAGCCGCCAGAGATAGCCGATCAGTTCAAGCCTCAGGGGATCATCCGGGATGACGATGTCGATAAACTCGGAGTCCTTCAGCAGTCGGGGTTCGGCAACCACCCGGACCATCCGGCCCTGCCCGCCAAACAGGGTCTGGAACGGGGCGGAAATCCAGCTGCCCGGGTTCTGGCGTCTCAGGTCAACCAGATAAGGCGTCTGCATGGTCCGGGGCGCAGCCAGGACCAGCCGCCGCATCCCGTCGGTCTGGATGGCCACCGAGACCACACCCGCCCCGTCCAGCAAGCGGGTCGAGAGCTGCCGCGTCACCTTGCCATCCGGGGCCACCTCGGTGGCAAGGGCCGCCAGTTCCGCCGACCGTACCCTGTCCAGCAGCCACTGCTCTTCGAATGCCGCCAGCACCAGCGGCAGGACCATGAGGGAGGTGATGGACACAAACAGTGTGGTCAGGACCAGCAGGCGCGCTGACAGGCCGCCGGGCCAGAGCCAACGGCGGTCGCGCGGGGCGGGGATATGTTCCGACTGCGGCGCGGCCTCGGCCATGCTCCCGCTTTAGGTCACGCGACGCGTTTGAGCAACGCGACCAGTGCTCGCGTCCGGGGAGAAAACAGCAGCGGCGTGAAGTAACTGCCGGCCAGCCGCTTGCCGATCTCGGCGCGGGTTGGATAGGCGACCACCCCGGACGCCAGCACGCTTAGCTTCATCTTCGTCCCCATGGCCTGGACAAGGGGCTGGATCAGGTCCCCGGCATGGGCGCCAACGATGCCGGCACCCAGGATATTGCCCTTGCTATCGAGGATCAGCTTGCCGAAACCGGCCGTATCGCCCTCTGCCTGGGCTCGGTCGTTGTCGTGGAAGGGCTGGATCAGCACCTTGACCCCATGGCCATGGGCCGCCCGGGCCTGCGCCTCGGTCATGCCCACCGAGGCCAGCTCTGGCTGGGTATAGGTGGCGTGGGGAATCAGCAGGGTTTCGACATTGATCGGGGCGGCGAACAGGGTGCGCCGGACGATCAGCCCGGCATGGGCCCCGGCGGCGTGGGTAAAGGCGCCCCGGCCGGTGATGTCGCCGATGGCGTAGACCCGGGGGTTGCTGGTGCGCAGCTGGCGATCGGTGACGATCCCCTGGGGAGTCGACTCAACCCCGGCCCTGTCGAGATCCAGTCCTTCCAGATTGGGCCGGCGGCCGGCGGCGACCAGCAGGTGGCTGCCCTGGATCGTCTCGCCGCCTTCCAGAACCACGGACGGACCGGCTGGCAGGGCAGTGACTGATTGGACGGAGACGCCCTCGCGCAGGTCAATTCCTTCACTTCGCACGGCCTCGATCACCACGGCGGCCAGATCGGGGTCGTCCTTGGCCAGGGCTTTGCCGGCTTCGATGACAGTGACAGCGGCGCCGAGGCGGCGGAAGGCCTGGCCCAGCTCCAGGCCAATGGGTCCGCCACCGATGATGATGAGGTGCTCCGGCAGGGCCTTGAGTTCGAACACCGTCTCATTGGTCAGGTAGGGCGCTTCGCCCAGGCCCGGGATTGGCGGAATGGCGGCCCGCGACCCCGCGGCGATGATGATCTTGCGGGCCAGGACTGTGACGCTGTCGCTGGCGACGGTGCGATGATCGACGAAGCGGGCGCTTTCCCGCACGACCTTGACCCCCAGGCCTTCGAACCGCTCCTGGCTGTCGATGGGGGCAATGGTCTCGATCGTCCGGTGGACATGAGCCATCACTGCCGAAAAATCGACTTTCGGCTCGGCATGAATCCCGAGGCGGCCGGCATGGCGCGCTTCATGGGCGGCCTTGGCCGCAGAGATCAGGGCCTTGGAGGGAACGCAGCCAGTGTTCAGGCAATCCCCGCCCATTTCGCCGCGCTCGAACAGCACAACCTTGAGGCCTAGCTGGGCGGCGCCCGAGGCGACGGACAGTCCGCCGGATCCAGCCCCGATGACGGCGACATCGACCTTGAGAGTCTTCATTGGGCCGTCGCCTTCTTGTCGGTGAAGCGCCGGATCAGAATCGGCAGCAGGGACAGCAGGGCCAGCCCGACGAGGGGCAACAGGATCTGCGGTTCGAAGATGATCGAGAGGTTGGGTTCTTTCCCTGTGGCAAAGGCGTGGTTCAAGCTCGCGCCCAGGCTGGAATAGACCAGAGATCCCGGCGCCATGCCGATCAGGGAGGCCAGGACAAAGGTCGCCAGCGGGATTCTGACCAGGCCGGCGGCGATATTGACCACGAAGAAGGGGGCGGCCGGCACAAGACGCAGGACCAACAGATAGGAAAAGGCGTCCTTGGCGATCCCGGCCTCGATCTTGGCCAGGCCTGACCCCGCCCGCTTGGCCAGTGTCCCGCCAAAGGCGGTGCGGCAGACCAGGAAGACGATGCTGGCCCCCAGGGTCGCCGAGACCAGGGAGGCGGCGCCGCCCAGCCAGGGGCCGAACAACAGGCCCGCCGCCAGGGTCATGAACAGGGCGCCAGGCAGGGACAGGGCGGTGACCGCCACATAGAGTCCCATGAAGGCGGCCAGGGCCAGCCAGCGATTGGCGGCGACAAAGGCAGTCAGGGCCTCGTGATTCGCCCGCAGTTCATCCAGGCTCAGGTGTCGGGTCAGGCCGCTGGCGAAGGCCGCGGCCACCAAGCCGGCGAGTAGCAACAGCGGTCCGAACCGCTTGAGAAAACTGATCACCGCCCACCCCCGGTCTGATTGAGTTTCCAGTCATAGGCGTTGCCGCCGATGGATGAAACAGTGGCCAGTTGCGCCTTGAGGCCTGGCGCAGCGTGGCGGACCAGATGAGCGATCACGCCGGCGTCACTGCCGCCAAAGTCTGCCTTGAACCAGACATAGATGGAGGAAACGACCAGCTTGCCCCGGACCATCCGCGCGCCCCGCGGGTGATTGACATAGGCGCGGGCGGCGGCGTCCAGATCGGTCTCCAGGCCGGCTGCGGTCCAGGCCTGTCGTCGCAGGTCCGGGCAGCTGACCGAGGCGCAGTTGAGCGCATAATGGATACGAGGATCCTTGAATCCGGCGCGGAGGATCTTGTGTTCGATCTGGTCCAGCGACAGCCTGAGACCGGCGACCGACAGGGTCGGGGTCTTCCACGGCCCTATGGCGAGGGGATTGGGCCGGATATCCTGGATCGACCCGATCGGCCAGGCGTCCAGCACCAGACGGATGGTCTCTGCATTGTAGAGGTTGGCCCAATAGGCCATCTGACCCTGGCGCGTCAGTTGGCGGGGATCCTGCACCTGCAGGCCGGACAGATACCGGCCAAGAGCTGCGCGGTCAGCGGTCGAGCCCTGCCAGGCGCCGTAGTCGACCCGGTCAACCCCGTCCGGGCCCCTGGAAACATAGCGGGTGAGTAGCCGGGTCCAGTCGCCATGGCCGATCTCCCGGACGCCCGGTTTCGTGGGCCAGAGGGCCGAAGGTCCGCTGGCTGCCTCCGCCGGGGTCGCCAGACCCTCCAGGGCCAGGCCGCCGGTGGCCGAGGCGCCGACAATTCCCTTTATCATCTGTCGTCTCTGCATCCGGCTCAGATCCTGCCACTTACCTGAAATCTAGTCTCATTTGCAGCTCATGCCATAGTCCCGGGATCACGAAGCGCCGCTCCGGTCCTGAACCCTGATTGACCGGCCCGTGATCATGCCGCGCCGACCGCCGCCGATATCGAGGCAAACCCGTCGGCCCTGAGACGGGCGGCCAGGTCCCTGGCGATACGGGTCGCGAGGCCCGGCCCCTCATAGACCAGGGCCGAATAGAGCTGGACCGCCGCCGCGCCCGCCCGGATCTTGGCGTAGGCGTCAGCCCCGGAGGCGATTCCGCCGGCCCCGATCAGGACCAGGCCAAGGCTGTTGGCGGCATGGAACCGCGCCAGGACCTGGGTCGAGGGGGTCATGAGCGGTGCGCCGGACAGGCCGCCGGTCTCACTGGCCTGCGGGCTGGACAGGCTGGCTGGTCGGGCGATGGTGGTGTTGGAGACGATGATGCCGGAAAGGCCGTGGGCGGCGCTGACCGACAGGATGGTCTCGACCTCCCCGTCCTCCAGGTCCGGCGCCACCTTCAGGAAGACCGGGGCTGGGCCCGCCAGGGGCCTGCGCGCCTCTGCCAGCCGGCCCAGAAGCTCCTCGAGGGCGTCGCGGGTCTGGAGCGCCCGCAGGCCGGGGGTATTGGGCGAGGAGATGTTGACGGTGAAGTAGTCGGCCAGGCCCCAGAGCCGGGTCAGGCCGATGACATAGTCGCCGATCCGGTCCGCAGAGTCCTTGTTGGCCCCGATATTGGCCCCGACCACCCCGGTCCGCGGACGCCGTGCCAGGCGGCCGGCAAAGGCTTCCAGGCCCTGATTGTTGAAGCCCATCCGATTGATCACCGCCCGGTCGGGGGTCAGGCGGAACAGCCGGGGCCGGGGATTTCCGGCCTGGGGCAGGGGTGTGACGGTGCCGCATTCCACAAAGCCGAACCCGGCGGCCAGCATGGCGTCCGGCGCCTGGGCGTTCTTGTCGAAACCCGCCGCCAGGCCGATCGGGCCGGGCAGGGCCAGGCCGGCCAGGCTGGTCGCCAGGATCGGGTCCGGCTGGGATCGAACACGCGGTCCAAGGCCCGCCTCCAGTCCTGCAATAGTCAGGCCGTGGGCGTCCTCCGGGTCCAGCAGATGCAGGCCCCGGGCGGCGATGTCATGCAGGCTCATGCCCGGAAGTCTCCATCCAGGTCGCCGAGGATCGGGGTTCCGCCCTCATCCAGCGGGGCCGATCGGACCTTGATCGCCAGGGTTGGGTCGAGGGGGCCATACAGATGTGGAAACAGGTCGCCGCCGCGGGAGGGCTCCCAGCGCAGGGTCTCGCCCAGGGTCCCTGCATCGAAGGCGACCAGCATCACATCGGCCAGTCCGGAAAAATACCGCCGGGCGGTTTCCGGCGCCTGGGCTGCGGTAGAGAAATGGATGTAACCATCAGCCAGATCAACCGCCGATCCGGCGAATCGTCCCGCCTCGACCGCCGCCTGCCATTCCGACGCCGACAGCAGCTTGTAGACCAGGGTCATTCCCCGGCTCCGCCGCCGTGGTCTGACGCATGGAACAGGCCGTCATAGGCTGGCCGGCCGGCGGCGTCGAAGGTGAAGGCGGCGACGCTGGCGGTCGAGAACTTGGCGCCGGCCCGGCTCATTTCCGTCGCCCCGGCCCCGCCCTGGCGCAGCAGGGCCAGGCTCAGGTCCTGGAGTCCCGGATTGTGGCCGATGACCAGGACCGTATCCCTTGCCTCGCCAAGGGTTTCGGCCAGGGCCCAGATAACAGTATCCGAGGCCAGATAGAGGTCCCGGCGGACCTGAATCTCGGCGTCCGGAAAAGTGGGCGCCACGGCGGCCCAGGTGTCCTGAGTGCGGGCCGCGGCGCTGACCAGCACCAGATCCGGCCTGAACTCTTCGTCCTTCAGGACGCGGCCCATCAAGGCGGCGTCAAACCGTCCCCGTTCGGTCAGGCGCCGGTCAAAATCGCCGCCAGGTGCGCTGCGCTCGGCCTTGCCATGCCGAAAGAGGATGAGCCGGTTCATGGTTTTCGGTTTAGCGGCCGCAGGCGATTTTCTCCAGTGGGCAAGAGGGCCCGGAAAGTCGCCTGTCAACAACCGGCGCCTCGCGCAGTTTTCGGCAGCACCCGAGCACAAGAAAACGCCATCAGAAAATTCACGCGCCGGTCGGCGGGTGACGGACCGGCTGGACGGAACCGTGGGCTGGCCCTGGACTCTGGCCAAGTCGTTGTATTCAAACGGTTTATCAGGCGATTCCGTGCTGGTTGAGAGTCCTGGCCCGCCCAACGGGCGCCGAGTCCGTCCCGTCGGAAGGGTCGTTTGCTGTCCTGTTCTTGTCCCGGTGGTCGCCGATTTCGGTCCTGTCGTTGTCCGGGTGGTCGCCGATTTCGGTCCCGATTTGTCCGGCGTTTTTCCGGATTTTTCGACGGTTCGGGCAGGGCGGGACATGGGTTCTCCGGGCGCATCGAAGCGGGGAGTGTGATTATCCCATTTTACCGGCTGGTCCGCGCAGCCAGCCCACCGGGGGGGACCCCGTCCACCATCGCTGCGCCAAGGTCCCGCTGCCCCGAAGGGGCAGAATCTTCAGGGATGCTCCCCCAGGGCCGCGGACCGGGTTCGGGGGCGCTGTCAGGCGCGCAGCGGCTGACTAAGGGGAGTCAGCGGGCGGTTGCTGCCGGTGAACTCGCTGCGATCTCTCCTGATACAGACGGCGCTCCACAATGCCAGATGGGCGCAGTAAAACTTTTAGAACGGTGATTGCAGAATGCGCTTTGGTCTGGCAGCATACCTACTGACGGATGCTGGGACCGCCCATGAGAGTTGCGACAGGGTCTGATCGACTGAGGTTCGCCGTGACAGGGCCCTTGATCCTGGTCCTCATCGCAACGGTCTGTCTGGGTTCAGCCTGTTCGGCGTCCTGCGAAAATGAGATTGTGGTCCGCTCCCCAAGTCCCGACGGGAAAAGATCCGCTGTGATCTTTTCCCGCAACCGCGGCGCGACGGTTGGATTTAACTATCAGGTGTCCATCGTCGCCGGTGGCAAGGCCCCCACCGGCGTGGGCAACGTCTTGGTGGTTGATCAGGCGCCGGCCTATTCGGCTCGGTTCAGGCCGGTCTGGAATGGGAACAGTTCCGTCACGGTTCCGATCCCGCCGGGTGCGCGGGTGTTCACGAAGGTGAATAGCGTCGCGGGTGTGGGCGTAACGTTCCGGCAGTTTTAGAAGACTGTGGTGCTTCACAGGGAGATTTAATCAATGAACGATATTCGCTTCATTGGATTCATTTCATTGTACGTATGCGCATTTCTTTATCTGGTTCTTACCGTGCTTTTCACGATTTTATTAAAAAGAAGAATTTCAAATAAATCATTAATGCCGAATGTTATTTCCGCTAATCCGGTTGAGACAATAAGGTGGAGCGGATTCGTGTTTACAGATGCGAGGCATTATTCAGAGGGTTTCACGTTGATTGTTTTGTATATTGTTCGGGCGTTGTTGGTATTTTTCATGATCGGATTTCCAATAGCGATGTATTTAATAATCACCACACCCCGCTGAGCAATTTGAATTGATGCGACGGGTCGTCCCGGGCCTGCTGTCTGATCAAGCCAACGCTGTGTGAAGCTCCACCACAACGACGCCAACGCATGTGAAGATCGACGTCTCCAACAGCGCCCAATCTCCACTGCCCCAGCCGGTGCGGACCCCTTCCCCGGAGGGGAAGGATCTCCGAGGATGCTCTCCCAGGCGCGAAGCGGCTGACTAGGGGGGCGTCAAAGGGCGGTCGTCGCCATTTCGAGTCGCAGCTGCCCGGCCAGCCTTGCCCCTGCGTACAAAAATACGTACAATCACCCAATGCGCACCACCTCCTACAGCGAGCTTCGCAAGACCCTGGCCGCCACACTGGACCGGGTCCATGCAGACCATGAGCCGGTGGTGATCACCCGTGACAAGGGCCGCCCGGCGGCGGTGTTGATGTCGCTGGAGGATTTCGCCTCCTATGAAGAAACCCGCTACCTGCTGCGGAGTCCTGCCAATGCGGCGCGGCTGCTGGAGGCCGTCGAACAGATGGACCAGGGCGGAGGGCAGGCCCGGTCTCTCGCTGAATGAAGCTGGTCTTTCACCAGCAGGCCTGGGAAGACTATCTCCATTGGCAGGCGCATGACCCCAAACTTCTGTTGCGCCTGAACGGCCTGATCAAGGAATGCAGCCGGACCCCCTTCACCGGAACCGGAAAGCCTGAACCCCTGCGCGGCCCGCTGGCTGGCTGGTGGTCGCGCCGCCTGACCCAGGAACATCGCCTGGTCTATCGCCCGTCCGAGGACGGCCTGCTGATCGCCCAGTGTCGCTATCACTATTGAGGCCTCGGACATCCTATTTGTGCGGAAGCCGGACCATTTCCGATATGGCCCCGAGAGGCAGGATCGAACTACCAGCGGACACCCCACTCTTCCAGCCGTAGGCGCTCAGACCGCAATCCGCCCCCTCCCCATCCCGCCCGTTGACAAGCCCCGGCCGGGCGGCTCTAGAGCGCCTTCCCTTTTGGCGGCGACATGACATCCAGCGACACCAGCCCTGTTGAAGATGGCGGCATCTGGCGGTTTGGGCCCGACCATCCGCTGCGGCTGGACTCCGGGGCCAGGCTGCAGGGGCTGGAAATCGCCTGGCGCAGCTATGGGCGGCTGAACGCCGACGGCTCCAATGCCGTGCTGATCTGCCATGCCCTGACTCTGGACCAGCATGCCGCGGGGACCCACCCGGTGTCTGGCAAGCCGGGTTGGTGGACCCGGTTGATCGGGCCGGGCCGGCCGCTGGATCCGGCCGACTGGTTCATCCTCTGCTCCAATGTGGTGGGCGGCTGCAACGGATCGACGGGGCCAGGCTCCATCGACCCGGCGACGGGGGCGCCCTATGGCGTCAGTTTCCCGGTCATCACCGTCGGCGACATGGTGCGGGCCCAGGTCATGCTGGTCGAGGCCATGGGCATCGGCAAGCTGGCGGCGGTGGTCGGCGGCTCCATGGGCGGCATGCAGGTTCTGCAATGGGCGGCCAGCTATCCGGAGCGGCTGCGCAGCGCGGTCTGCGTGGCCTCCGCCGCCCGCCATTCGGCCCAGAACATCGCCTTTCATGAGGTCGGTCGCCAGGCGGTGATGGCCGATCCCGACTGGCGAGGCGGGGCCTATGCCGCCGCCGGGGTGAGGCCGGAAAAGGGCCTGGCCGTGGCCCGGATGGCCGCCCACATCACTTATCTTTCTGAAGGGGCCCTGCAGCGGAAGTTCGGCCGCGAGCTGCAGAATGACGGCCTGTCCTGGGGGTTCGACGCCGATTTCCAGGTGGAGAGCTACCTGCGCCACCAGGGCGGGGCCTTTGTCGATCGCTTCGACGCCAACAGCTATCTCTACATCACCCGGGCCATGGACTATTTCGACCTGGCCGCCCCCCATGGCGGGGTCCTGGCCGAGGCCTTCCGGCCGGCTCGGGACGTCACCTTCTGCGTCCTGTCCTTCACCTCCGACTGGCTCTATCCGACGGCGGAAAGCCGCAATATCGTCCGGTCCCTGAATGCGGCGGGGGCCCGGGCCAGTTTCCTGGAAATCGAGAGCGACAAGGGTCACGACGCCTTCCTGCTGGACGAGCCGGTGATGGACGGCGCCCTGCACGGCTTCTTCGCCTCGGTGAGGGCCTCGTTGTGAGAGAGGATTTTCGCGAGATCCTGCGGCTGGTCCGTCCCGGCGCCCGGGTGCTGGATGTCGGCTGCGGCGAGGGCGACCTGCTGGAGCTGCTGATCCGCGAAAAAGGCGCCGATGGCCGGGGCCTGGAGCTCGAGGCCCTGAAGGTGTCCGACTGCCTGGCCCGGGGCCTGTCAGTGATCCAGGGCGACGCCGACCGCGACCTGGACTATTTCCCGACCCGGGCCTTTGACTACGCCATCCTGTCCCAGACCCTGCAGGCGACCCATAACCCCCGCCATGTGCTGAACGAGCTGTTGCGGATCGCCGACCGGGCCATCGTCTCCTTCCCGAATTTCGGCCATTGGCGGGTGAGGTGGAGCCTGCTGTCCCGGGGCCGCATGCCTGAGACCCGGGCCCTGCCCTTGCCCTGGTGGTCGACCCCCAATATCCATCTCTGCAGCCTGGCCGATTTCGCCGCCCTGACCGAGGACCTGGACCTGCAGGTCGAGCATTGCGCCGCCCTTGTCAGGGGCCGGCCGGCCCGGACCATCGAGCCTGGCCGGGGCTGGGAAAACTGGCGGGCCGAAAACGCCCTGTTCCTGCTCAGCCGCCGCAGCCCGCCCTCCATTGCCGAACCGGCGGCGGCGACAGACCTGTTCGGCGCCTGAGCTAAAGGGCGGCGGCGTCCATATGGGTCGCCAGGGCCAGGTCCAGCGCGGTGATTCCATCGGCGTCATGGGTGGTCAGCAGCACCTCGACCCGATTGTAGACATTGGACCATTCGGGATGGTGGTCGAGCTTTTCCGCCATCAGGGCGACCCGCGTCATGAATCCGAAGGCGGCGTTGAAGTCCGCGAACTTGAAGCTGCGGGTGATGGCGTCCCGGTCGCCAGGCGCGGCTGACCAGAGGGGCAGGGCCTTCAGGGCCTCGGCGACGGTGATCCTGGCGGGTCTGGTCATGGGCGTTCCTGGGGTCGTTGGCGGGGAGCGGCAGTCGGATTGCGTGCTTCGACAGGCGGTCTGCGACCGCTGCTCGGCATGACGAAGGCTACAGGATCCGCCCCCATCCGTCACGCTGAGCGGCGCCTTCAGAGCGCGCGACCCTCCCCGAAGCCCACCCGCAAACCCTCTGCGGACCGCCCCGTCAGGCCCCAACCCTTGCGAGTCCCGCCCCAGCGCCCCATAAGGCCGACATGAGCACATCTGCGCCCCTTAAGCGTCTCTATATCAAGACCTACGGCTGTCAGATGAACGTCTATGACAGCGAGCGCATGGCCGATGTCCTGCGGCCGCTGGGCTATGGCATGACCGACGAGCCGGAGGGGGCGGACCTGGTGGTGCTGAACACCTGCCATATCCGCGAGAAGGCCACCGAGAAGGTCTATTCGGAACTTGGCCAGATCAAGCTGATGAAGGCGCGCAAGGCCGAGGCGGGTGGCGGGGTGATGACGGTGGCCGTGGCCGGCTGCGTGGCCCAGGCCGAGGGGGCCGAGATCATGCGCCGCCAGCCTGCGGTGGACCTGGTGGTCGGACCCCAGGCCTATCACCAGCTTCCCGAGCTGATCGCCCGCACCCACCGCTCCAGGGGGGAGGGGCTGGCCGCCGAGTTTTCACCGGAGGAGAAGTTCGACGCCCTGCCGGTCGAGCGGACCGCCACGGGCGTGACCGCCTTCCTGACCGTGCAGGAGGGCTGCGACAAGTTCTGCACCTTCTGCGTGGTGCCCTATACCCGTGGCGCAGAATGGTCGCGGCCGGGAGCCGATATCCTGGCCGAGGCCCGCAGCCTGGCGGCAGGCGGCGTGCGGGAAATCACCCTGCTGGGCCAGAACGTCAATGCCTATGACGGTCTGGAGGGCGGGCTGGCCGGCCTGGCCCGGTCCCTGGGCGAGATCGAGGGTGTGGACCGCATCCGCTACACCACCAGCCATCCCCGTGACATGGATGATGGCCTGATCGCCGCCCATGGCGAGAACCCGGCCCTGATGCCCTATCTGCACCTGCCGGTGCAGTCGGGGTCGGACCGCATCCTCAAGGCCATGAACCGGGACCATACGGCCGATCACTATATCCGGCTGATCGAACGGATTCGCGCGGCCCGGCCGGACATGGCGATCAGCGGCGACTTCATCGTCGGCTTCCCGGGCGAGCGGGAGTCCGATTTCGAGGCGACCCTGAACCTGATCCGGCAGGTCGGCTACGCCAGCGCCTTTTCGTTCAAGTACAGCCGCCGCCCTGGCACCCCGGCCTCGGCCATGCCAGGACAGGTGGACGAGGCGGTCAAGGAAGAGCGTCTGGCGCGGCTGAACGCGCTCCTCAATCAGCAGCAACTGGACTTCAACCAGGCCCAGCAGGGCCGGGTCCTGCCGGTGCTGATCGAAAAGACAGGACGCCGTGAAGGCCAGATGTCCGGCCGCAGCCCCTATCTTCAGCCTGTGCATCTGGAGGCGGGGCCAGAGCTTGTCGGCCAGATTGTTCCGGTTCGGATCGTCACCGCCCATCGCGGCAGCCTAACGGGAGAACTGGCCGGGGACCTGGCCGGAGCTGGCGCCCAGGCGGTTGGCGGCAAGGCCTTCGCGTGAGTCGCACCCCCGAATTCGTCGTCCTGTCCGATGTGGCGGCCCGGGCCGTGGCCGGCGCCGGCGGCCGCCATGCGGCCCTGATCGAGGACGCCTTCAAGGTGCTGATCGAGACCCCTGGCGGCGGAATCTCCCTGAGTGGCGACAGCCGCGCCCGGTCCCTGGCCAAGCGGGCCGTCCTGGCCCTGGCCGCCCTGGCCGAGTCCGGCACGCCGGTGACCGAGGCCGATGTGCGGATGGCGGTCGGCCATTCCCGGACAGGCGAGTCCGCCCCGGCCCCCCCGGGCGGGGCCCGGCGGGGTCCCGTCTCGCCCAAGACCGCCACCCAGGCCCGGTATATGGACCTGCTGGGCCGCCATGACCTGGTGTTTGGTCTCGGCCCGGCCGGTACCGGCAAGACCTTCCTGGCGGTGGCCCATGGCGCCGGCATGCTGATGCGCGGCGAGATCGACCGGTTGATCGTCACCCGGCCGGCGGTCGAGGCCGGCGAAAAGCTCGGGTTCCTTCCCGGCGACCTGACCGAAAAGGTCGACCCCTATATGGCCCCGGTCTGGGAGGCCCTGACCCAGATCGTCGGGACCGAACAGTTGCGCCGGCGCCGGGACAAGGGCGAGATCGAGGTGGCGCCGATCGCCTTCATGCGCGGACGGACCCTCAGCCACGCCTTCATCATCGTCGACGAGGCCCAGAACACCAGCCGGCTGCAGATGAAAATGGTCCTGACCCGCATGGGCGAGGGCAGTCGCATGGCGGTGACCGGCGATCCCAGCCAGATCGACCTGATGAATCCGTCCGATTCCGGCCTTGCCCATGCCGTGGCCATTCTGGACGGCGTCGAGGGGGTGGCGATCGCGCGGTTTACCGCCGCAGACGTGGTTCGCCATCCCATGGTGGCGCGCATCGTCCGGGCCTATGACGATGACGCCGCGAAACGCGGTCGATGACCCCCGTCCCGGCCGCGCCTGACATCGAGATCGACATAGAGACCGGGGACCCGGCCTGGGGCGACCTGTCGGGCCCCGCCCGGCTGGCCGCCCTTCGAACCCTGGCGGTGCTGTCGCAGGAGAGCGACGCCCTCACCCCGTCCCTGGGACCGGTCAGCATCCTGCTGACGGATGATGAGACTGTCGCCGGGCTGAACCAGCAGTTCCGGGGCAAGGCCGGACCGACCAATGTCCTGTCCTTTCCGGCAGGCCCCAACCCGGAAGGCCTGCTGGGCGATATCGCCCTGGCCCACGGGGTCTGCGCCCGGGAAGCCGACCAGCAGGGCAAGACCCTGACCGCCCATCTGCAGCACCTAGTGGCGCACGGGGTGCTTCATCTTGTAGGGTATGACCATATCACCGACGATGAGGCGGCGGTGATGGAAGACCAGGAGCGGCGAATTCTCGCCTCGCTTGGTGTGGCCGACCCCTATGCCGCCGATGCCTGAGACCATGACCGACACCAAAGACACTGACAGTCCCGCCGATCCCCCTCCGCGAAGTCGCGGGGGCCTGGGCGGACTTTTTCGCCAGGTGCTGCGCGCTTTTGGCGAGGCCCCCGATCCGGAATCCCCTGACGAACCGACCGGCGACCTGGCCCGTCACGCCCATGAGTTCGGCAGGATGGATGTGGGCGATGTGATGACGCCCCGGGCCGACATCTCGGCCATCGACATCAACACTCCGTTCGACGAGGTGGTGGCCAGGTTCATAGAGACCGAGCATTCCCGCCTGCCGCTATACCGGGAAACCCTGGATGACCCGGTCGGCGTCATCCATATCAAGGACATCTTCCGGCTACTGGCCCAGGGCGGCCGCCGGCCCAAGACCGCCGCCGTGCTGAAGAAGCTCAAGCGCGAAGTCCTCTATGTGCCCGAGTCCATGCGGGCCGCCGACCTGCTGGCCCGGATGCAGGCCAGCCGGCTGCATATGGCCCTGGTCATCGACGAGTATGGCGGGGTCAATGGCCTGGTGTCCCTGGAGGACCTGCTGGAGGCTGTGGTCGGCGAGATCGACGATGAACATGACGTGGCCCAGGTCAGCGGCGTGATCGTCCGGCCCGGTCAGGTCTTCGAGGCTGACGCCCGGGCCCCTCTGGAAGATCTGGAAGCCGCCATGGAAGTCACCGGCCTGGCCCCGGAAGACATGGAAGAAGAGATCGACACCGTCGCCGGCCTGGTCACCACCCTGGCGGGGCGGGTGCCCCAGAAGGGCGATGTCATCGACCATCCGGATGGCTGGTGCTTCGAGGTGACCGACGCCGATCCGCGCCGGGTCAAACGGGTGCGGATCCGTCGGGCCCAGGCCCTGGATACGGCGCTGGCGTGACGGAGCGGGCCGGGCTTTCGGGCTTGTCCCTCAAGGGCTGGCCGCTCCTCGGGCTGCCGCTCCTGGCGGGGGCCCTGGCGGCCCTGGCCCATCCGCCGTTCGGCTTTCTGCCGGGTCTGCTGGGCTATGGCCTGTTTATGGTCCTGGCCGGGCGAACCGGACCGGAGCGTCCCCTGAGGGCGGCCTTCCTGCAGGGCTGGCTGGCGGGGGTCTCCTATTTCGCCATAGGCGTCTGGTGGGTGGCCGAGGCCTTTCTGGTCGATATCGCCGCCCACGGCTGGATGGCGCCCTTCGCGGTGGTCTTCCTGGCCGGAGGCGTGGCGCTGTTCTGGGGCGCGGCGGCGGCCCTCTATCGCCGGGCCGGGGTTTCCGGGCCCTGGCGGGTACTGGTCTTCGCCGGCTCCCTGTCGGCCTTTGAGTGGCTGCGCGGCCATGTCCTGACTGGCTTTCCCTGGAACCTGCCGGGCGAGACCTGGCGCGCCGGATCGGTGATCTCGCAATCGGCCTCCCTGGTCGGGGCCTATGGCCTGACCTTCATCACCGTCGCCCTGGCGGCGACGCCGGCCCTTCTTTGGCGGGGGGACCGCCAGCCGGACAGGTCAAGGCCTGTCCTGATCGCCCATGCCCTCGCCCTTGCGGTCCTGGTCGCCCTGGCCGGCTATGGCGGGCTGAGGCTGGCCGGGGCCCCGAAGAGCGATCCGGACGGTCCCCTGATCCGGATCGTCCAGCCCTATGTGCCGCAGGAGGCCAAGTACGATCCCCAGCGGTTTGCAGCGATCCTGGACAGCTATCTTGGCCTGACGGCCACGCCCGCGGCGGTCCGTCCGGACATCATCATCTGGCCCGAAGGGGCAGTGCCGGCCCTGGCGGAGGCCTATCTTGCCCCGGACACCTGGACCCTCGCGGCGATCCTCCAGGCCCTGACTCCCGGCCAGGTGCTGATCACCGGCGCCGCCCGGTCCGAGGCGGGGCAGGCGGCCGAGGTCTATTTCAACAGCCTCATCGTCCTGCGCCGGACCCGGACCGGCCTTGACAGGCTGGCCACCTATGACAAGCACCGACTGGTGCCGTTCGGGGAATATCTGCCCCTGGACAGCCTTCTGACTCCCCTGGGAGTCCATAACCTGGTGCAGATCGGGGAGGGGTTCGCCGCCGGGCCGGAACCGCGGCCGCTGTCGGTCCCCGGCCTGCCGGTGATCCAGCCGCTGATCTGCTACGAAAGCCTCTATCCGGGGTTTACCCGCGTCGGGGGGGGGGGGCGGGG
>JARWZW010000066.1 GCA_029866155.1 Caulobacter sp.
TGTGCTGGTCTGTCGATTTGAGGTCGATCCATGGCAAACATCACTCAGGTAACACCCTTCATGATCGTGCCGGCTCTCGAGTCCGCGCTCGACTTCATGGTCAATGTTCTTGGATTCGAGATCGACTATCGATCGGGCGACTACGCCTATGTCAGCCGAGAAGGCGCCGGCATGCGGATCATGGAAGCTGGTCCGGGCAACCCGTTCCAGCCTGGCGCTCGACGTTTCGCCTACTACTTTGATTGCAACGACATTGATGCTCTGTATTCGGACCTGAAGAAGGGGCTGGAAGTCTTGCCCAGCGAAGACGTGCACGGACCTGCTGACAAGCCCTACGGTCAGCGCGAACTGCTGGTCCTGGCCCCTGACGGAAATCTTATCGCCTTCGGACAGTCCATCCTTAGTGGCCCACCGGCGTGAGCGGACCGTCTCATCTGAGGTCAACCGGACAAAGCCATGGGCCAATTGGAAGCCCCGCCGAAGCGTGATCAAGGGATAGCGCAGGCACGGATTCCCCCTCCCCCGGTGGGAGAAGGGTTTCGATCAATCCAAACCCCGCAAATGCCCCAGGCTTGCCTCGACGCTGGGCCAGCCGGGGGACGGGGGGAAGTCGTGTTCGACGAAATAGTGTTCGGCGCCGGCGGCGTCCGCGGCCTGGATCAGGGCCTGGAAGTCCAGGGTTCCGGCGCCGACATCGGCCATGCCGCCGTCCGGGGCCATGTCCTTCAGGTGGATCAGCCGGACCCGGCCGGTCATGCTGTCGATGAAGGCCTTGGGGTCCTCGCCGCCCTTGCAGAGCCAGTAGAGGTCCAGCTCGAAATCGACAAAGGCCGGATCGGTCTCGGCCACCAGCCGGTCGAAGGGGCGCACGCCCCCGGTCGTCTCGAATTCGAAGTCGTGATGGTGATACGCGACCCGGAACCCCTCGCCCCGGGCGCGCCGGGCGAACGCTCCCAGGGTGGCGATCACCGCCGTCCAGTTGCGCTGGTCGGGCAGCACATAGGGCATGACCAGGTAGCGGCAGCCCAGGGTCCGGCCCATGTCCAGGACCGCGTCAGGATGGTCGGCCATGTCGGTCAGGCCCACATGGGCCGAGGGACAGTCCAGCCCGACCTCGGCCATGCGGGCGGCGAACCCGGCGAAGTCGGAACCCAGCGGGGCGGCGAATTCAACGGCGTCATAGCCGGTCTCGCGGATCCTCGACAGGGCGCCCAGGGGGTCGGCCGCAAAGGGTTTGCGCAGGGTGTAGAGCTGAAGTCCGATCGGTCGCATGGGCTCACAGCCCTCCCTGTTGCAGCAGGTCCGCCGCGTGGTTGGCCGCCCGGGCGGTAACGGCCATATAGGTGAGGGACGGGTTCATCGAGGCGCTGGAGGTCATGACCGCCCCGTCCGAGACGAACAGGTTGGCGACCTGATGGGCCTGGCCCCAGCCATTGAGCACCGAGGTGGCCGGATCGCGTCCCATCCGCGCCGTGCCCATCTCGTGGATCCGGTCGCCGGGCGGAGTCAGTTCTTCGCTGGCCGCCTCCCAGTCGGTGATGTCGCTGCAGCCGGCCGCCTTGAGCATTTCAGCGGCGTCCCGCGCCGCCGCCCGCATCATGGCGTATTCATTGGCCCCATGGGCCGCCCCGATGACCGGCACGGGGATTCCCCAGCTGTCCCGGCGGCTGGCCGACAAGGTGACCCGGTTGCCCGGATCGGGCAGGGTCTCGCCAAACGGCAGCAATGAGACGCTCCAGCCCCGGAAGCCCTCGTCATCATCGCCGGCCCCGACGCCCTGGACTGCGCCGTCCGTACGGCGCGAGCGAACGGCCCCGCCCTGCATGCCAAAGCCGCGCAGATAGGGTTTGTCGCTCTCGGTGATGTTGGCGTAGCGCGGGATATAGATGCCGGTTGGCCGGTCGTGCTGGTCATGGACATCGCCAAAGCCCGGCATGCGGCCAACGATCGGCTTGGTGCTGACATGGTCCATCAGGTTGCGGCCGACCTGGTCGCTGCCATTGGCCAGGCCGCGCGGGAAGGCCTCGGAGGTCGAGTTCAGCAACAGGGCGGCGGTGTTGATGGCCGAGGCGTTGAGGAAGACGATCCTGGCCTCGAAGACCTCGCCGGTCTTGTCCAGCCGATGGATGGTGCGCACGCCGGTGACCCGGCCGGTGACCGGGTCATGGATGACGCTTTCGACGACCCGGTCGGTCAGGACGGTCAGGTTGCCAGTCTTCACGGCCGCTGGCAGGGTGGCGGCCTGGGTGGAAAAATAGCTTCCCAGGGGACAGCCGTGATGACAGCGGACATGCTGTTCGCAGCGCTTGCGGCCCATATCCATCTGGGGCTTGGCGACCCGGCTGAGATTGGCCGTCCGGCCCATGATCATCCGGCGGGTGGGGAAATCCGCCTCGATCCGCGCCTTGGCGGCCAGCTCGACATCATTGAACGGAAAGGGCGGCAGGAAGTCGCCGTCCGGCAGCTGGTCCAGGCCGTCATAGTCGCCGCTGACGCCGACAAAGGCCTCCACATGGTCATACCAGGGTTCGAGGTCCTCGTAGCGGATCGGCCAGTCGACGCCATGGCCGTCCTGCAGGTTGGACAGGAAGTCCTGGGGCGCCCAGCGATAGGACTGGCGCCCCCAGGTCAGGGACCTTCCGCCCAGCTGATAGCCCCGGATCCAGCGATAGGGCTTGCCCGGAACCGTCTCGTAGGGATGGTCGTGATCGCTGGCCCAGAAGGCCTTGTTGGAGTTGAACAGGGCGTAGGAGACCCCGACATGATAGGGGTAATGCAGGTCCCGTTCGGCTTGCGGGATCTGGTCGTCCCGTCGGCGCAGGGTGGCGGCCAGGTCATGGCTGTAGCCCGGACCGTGCGGAACATCGGGGCCGCGCTCGAGCATCAGCACCTTCAGGCCGCGCTCGCACAGTTCCTTGGCCGCCCAGCCGCCGCTGATGCCGGACCCGACGACGATGGCGTCGAACATCACGCCGCTCCTCTCAGCTGGATTGAACTGTCGAACTGGCGCAGGGCCGCGCCCAGGGCCTGGACTGGATCGCCGCGGGGGATGAACTCGTGGCCCACCCAGCCCCTGTATTCCATATGGGTCAGCAGCCCGGCGATGGCCGGCCAGTTGATTTCCTGGCGGTCGTCCAGGTCGCGGCGGCCCGGCGCACCGGCGGTGTGGACATGGCCGATCAGGTCCATATGGGCCCGGAGGGTGCGCATCAGATCGCCCTCCATCAGCTGCATGTGATAGCCGTCATAGAGCAGCTTCAGGGATGGCGAGCCGACGCCCCGGACCACGGCGGCGCCAAAGGCGGTGTGGTCACACTGGTGGCCGGGATGGTCGACCTTGCTGTTGAGCAGTTCCATCAACAGCCCGACCCCGGCGGCCTCGGCATGGGCCACGACCGGCGCCAGGCCCTGGATACAGGCCTCGATGGCCGGGGCGTCCGCGCCATCGCCGATCCGGTTGCCGGAAAAGACGATGACATGCTCGACCCCGCCGGCGGCGGCGGCGTCGATGTTGCGGCGGACCTCGTCGGCCAGGGCGGCATGGCGGGAGCGGTCGTTGAAACCCTCTTCCAGGGTGTGACCAGTCAGGGTGACCAGCGACAGGCCCGCGTCTCGCGCGACCGGCCAGAGGTTCTGGGGCAGCATTTCCACCCCCTTCGCGCCGGCGGCGGCGGCGGACTTGAGCAGGGCTGCGGGCTCCACCTCCCGGCCGGCGGTGAAAGACCACCAGGCAAAGCTCTGCCGCATCATGCTGTCCTCTTCTCCGGGTTCGCCCCAAGTTCAATCCAGGCGCCGTCGGCGGCGGCGCTGTGCACAGCCGCCTCGATGAAGCGCAGCCCCTCGACCCCGGCGGCAATGCCCGGCAGGGCCAGGGCGCCGGCCGGCGGCGTCTGGCCGGACCGGTGGGCGCTGATCAGGTCCGCCGCATCGGCATAGATCTGGGCAAAGCCCTCCAGATACCCTTCGGGATGGCCCGCCGGGATGCGGCTGGCGGCATTGGCCGCCGCCGAGAGGTCCGGCCCGCCGCGCCGCAGCAGCCGGGGGGGCTCGCCGAGCGGACTGTATTTCAGGATATCCGGGTCCTCCTGCGACCATTCCAGGCCGCCACGCTCGCCATAGATCCGCAGCCGCAGGCCATTGGCGGCCCCGACCGCCACCTGGCTGGCCCAGAGCTGGCCCCGGGCGCCGCCCCGAACGCCATGAGTCCAGCGGAGCCGCAGTTGCACATCATCGTCCAGCAGTCGCCCGGCCACGAACCTCGAGGTCTCGGCGCTGACCTGATCGGCCGCCGCCCCCAGGACAAAGGTCGCCAGGTGATAGGCGTGGGTGGCGATGTCGCCCAGGGCGCCGCCAGGTCCGGCTTGCTTGGGATCGCCCCGCCAGTCGGCCTGCTTGTTGCCGGGCAGGGCCGTGGCCAGCCAATCCTGGGCATATTCGGCCTGGACCACCCGGATGGCGCCCAGCTCCCCTGCCGTCACCATGGCCCGCATCTGCCGGACCATGGCGTAGCCGCTGTAGTTGTGGGTCAGGACGAAGGGCGCGCCGCTGCGCTCCACGGCGCCGGCCAGGTCCAGGGCCTGGTCCAGGCTGGTGGTCAGGGGCTTGTCGCAGATCACCGCGATCCCGACCTCCAGAAAGGCCCGGGCCGGTGCGTGATGCAGGTGGTTGGGAGTGACAATGGCCACGGCGTCGATGCGATCTGGTCGCGCGGCCTCGGCCCGGGCCATGGCCTGCCAGTCGCCGTAGCAGCGGTCCTGATCCAGCCCGAGGCCCACTCCGAAAGCCTGTGACCTGACGGGATCGCTGCTGAAGGCGCCGGCGACCAGGGTCCAGCGGTCATCCAGCCGCGCGGCCATGCGGTGTACAGCCCCGATGAAGGCGCCCTCGCCCCCGCCGATCATCCCCAGGGACAGGCGCATCTCAGCGATCCAGGCCCAGCAGCCTGCGGTTGGCGTCCCGGTCCACGCCAGTGGCCAGGAAATCGTCGAAACTCTTGCCGGTGACCTGGATGATATGGTCGCGAATGAAGGTCGCCCCCTCCCGTGCCCCGTCGACCGGGTCCTTCAGGGCGCATTCCCATTCCAGCACCGCCCAGCCCTGATAGCCGTACTGGGCGAACTTGGAGAAGATGGCCTTGAAGTCGATCTGGCCGTCGCCAAGCGAACGGAACCGACCGGCCCGCTCCTTCCAGGGCGCATAGCCGCTATAGACCCCCTGACGCCCGGTCGGCCGGAACTCCGCGTCCTTGACGTGAAACATCCGGATCCGCTCGTGATACAGGTCGATATACTCCAGATAGTCCAGCTGCTGCAGCAGGAAGTGGCTGGGATCATAGAGCAGGCAGGCCCGCGGGTGGTGGTCCACCCGGTCCCAGAACATTTCGACAGTCGTGCCGTCGAACAGGTCCTCGCTGGGATGGATTTCGTAGCAGAGATCGACCCCGGCCTCGTCAAAGGCGTCGAGAATCGGCCGCCATCGGCGCGCCAGTTCGTCGAACGCCTCCTCGATCAGTCCGGCCGGCCGCTGCGGATAGGGATAGAGATAGGGCCAGGCCAGGGAGCCGGAAAAGGTCACATGGGCCGGCAGCCCCATACGCTGCGAGGCCTTGGCGCCCAGCAGGACCTGCTCGACCGCCCAGGCTTGGCGCGCCGCCGGATTGCCCCGCACCCGGGCCGGGGCCGAACCGTCGAACATCTCGTCATAGGCCGGATGGACCGCCACCATCTGACCCTGGGTGTGGGTCGACAGTTCCGACACTTCCAGGCCCGCCGCGGCCAGGACGCCCTTGACCTCGTCGCAATAGGCGTCGCTTTCCGCCGCCAGTTTCAGGTCGAACAGCCGCCGGTCCCAGGTGGGGATCTGGACGCCCTTGTAACCAAGATCGCCGGCCCAGCGGGCGATGGACTCCAGGCTGTTGAACGGCGGCTCATCGCCCGCAAACTGCGCCAGGAATATAGCCGGCCCCTTCATGCATCCCCCCTTGAGCGACCGCCTGCAAGGGCGATCCGTGGTCCTGTCGGCGCGACGTTAGCATGCCGCGCGTCAAAGGCGAGGGTTCCCTTGTCGTCCAAAATCATCGTCAGGCCGGTCGGCGTCCCATGGGGCGCCGTCCTTCGCTACGTCCCTTTCAGGGGGTACCGAGGAGGACAAATGCATTGTGGGGAAACCTCAAAACTCCTCGTCAGTCTGAGTAGCCTGCGCAGCAGGCGTGCGGAAGACCGCAGGGCCGGTTCAACCGTGAAGGGGCTCAGGCCGCCGCGATCGTCGTCCGGTGCAGCAGCCGGTCATGGCCGTCATAGCCGCCGGTGGCGGCATGAAGGACCGAGCGGTTGTCCCACATGAGAAGCATGTTTTTCCGCCAGCGATGGCGATACTGGAACTGCTCCTGCCCCTGCCATCGGTAAAGCTCCATCAGCAGCGGCACGGCCTCTTCATCGGCCATGTCCTCGATTCCGACGATATAGCCGATACAGCCGAACAGTCCGGGACGGCCGGTCTCCGGATGGGGTCGGATCAGGGGATGGCGCTGGGTGGCCTCGGCCTCGCGCGACGGACGGATATCCATGGAGCGGCGGGCGACATCCCCCTCGCCATAGGAGCCTTCCGGGGCATAGGCCTTTTTCGCCGAATGGATCGCCACCCGGCCCTCGATCCGGGCTCGCAGGTCGGCCGGCATGGCGTCCAGGGCGGCATGCTGGTCGGCGAACAGGGTGTCGCCACCGACCGGCGGAATGGTGATGCCATAGAGACATGTGCCGGCTGGCGGACGGGCCTGAAAGCTCCAGTCGCTGTGCCAGGTCTCGGCGAACAGGGGAGAAGTTTCTCCGGCCAGGCGCTTGACGGCGATGACATGCTGGCGGCCGGGAATGGGGGCGATGAACGGGTCCTCGCCAAACCCGCCGAAGGCGATAGTGAACCGTTCCTGGTCGTCATCACTGATCACCTGGTCCGGAAAGGCCAGGACATGATGCTCGAGCCAGGCAGCCCGAACCTCCGCAATCTGCTTCGGCTCCAGCGGCCGCGACAGGTCCAGTCCGGTGACGGTCGCCCCGCAGGCCTGGCCGGACGGCGTGACGGTGATGGTAGCGTAGGTCATGCCTGGGCTTCCCTTCTGAACGGGGACTTGATCTGTCAGGCTATCCTGCTTCAGCCAGTGGCTTCAACCGCGAACGGCCGGCCGTCTGCGTCCTTCGACACGCCCCCTGCAGGGGCTACTCGGGATGACGAAAAATCCGGCGTAAATTTCTGAAAAGCTGAATCTCTTCGTCAGTCTGAGTGGCCTGCGCAGCAGGCGTGTCGAAGACCTCAGGCCATTTCAACCCCGAGCGGTGCGCCCTCAAACCCTGACCGACATGTTGAAGGAAGCGCGGAATCATGAGCCCGGGAAAGGCCGACAATAATCCGTCGGCCCAACCCCTCCCCTCCCCTCCCGCCAGTCCTGACCCAGCCATGCCCGACCATTTCCTCGATCTGCGCCCGACCCACAATTCCCACCGCTGGTATCTGCCTGTCACGCCCGGCGTGACGGTCGGGCCTGCAGGCAAGGAGTTCCTGTTTGGCGGGGCTGGGATGTCCGCGGCCATACGGGCCATGGAGCAGACCTGCCAGCGGCCGGTGATCTGGGCGACGGCCCATTACCTTTCGTTTGCGCCCCTGGGGGCAATCGCCGATTTCGACGTGCAGGAGGCGGTGGTGGGCAACAGCATCAGCCAGGTACGGGTGGTGGCCCATATCGGCGATCTGCAGGTTCTGACCGTCAATGCCGCCCTGGGTCAGCGCCAGGGCCCTTCGGACCAGTGGCGCAAGGCGCCCGACGTGCCGCCGCCCGAGGATTGTCCGCCGGTCCGGCACTGGCGGGGCAGCAGCGGCGAGAGCATCCACGCCCGGTTCGAAACCCGCCTGGCAGCCGGCCGCTATCCCACCCAGAAGATCGAGGGCGGGCGCAGCGAGGACGGCCGGCTGGTCACCTGGGTCCGGTCGACGGACGGACTTTGCGCCTCGGCCGACCTGCTGGCCGTCATCGCCGATTTCGTGCCCCAGGCCACCTCCCACGCCCTTGGCTATCACGCGGGCGGCAACAGCCTGGACAATACGGTGCGGTTTGGCCGCATCACCCCCACCGACTGGATCCTCTGCGACATCCGCATCGAGATGATCGAGACCGGCATCATCCACGGCGCCATCCACCTGTTCTCGCGGGACGGGGTGCTGATGGCGACCTGCAGTCAGTCGCTGATCCTGCGGGTCCATGCGCCGCCGGCGGCCTGACGGGTTCTGACACTTGCGTCCATGGCCAGACTGGCTGAAGGGGAGAGCCGGGGGGATCAGGCGATGACGACAGAGGCCGGAGCGGCGACCGACGGCGCGCCATCAGAGGAGGGGAGTGACCTCTCCGCGGCCCGTCGCCTGAGGTCCATCCTGGGCGGGGCGGCCGGCAATGTGCTGGAGACCTTCGACTGGTTCGCCTATGCGGCCTTCGCCCTGTATTTTTCCAGGATCTTCTTTCCGGCCGACAGCCAGACAGCCCAGCTGCTGAGCTCGGCGGCGGTCTATGCCGTGGGCTTCTTCGCCCGGCCCCTGGGCGCCTGGATCATGGGCCTCTATGGCGACCGGGTCGGCCGCCGGTCGGCCATGCTGCTGTCCGTGGCCCTTATGGGGGTCGGATCGCTGATGATCGCCGTCTGTCCCGGCTATGCCCAGATCGGCGCCTTCGCCCCGGCCATACTGGTGTCCGCCCGCATCCTGCAGGGGATCAGCATGGGCGGCGAATATGGCAACGGCGCCACCTATATCTCGGAGATGGCCGGCCGGCGGCATCGGGGCTTCTGGTCGGGGGTGTTCTACTCGACCCTGATGACCGGCCAGCTTCTGGCGCTCGGCCTGCTGCTGTTGCTCAACGCCCTGCTGCCCGAGGCCGACATGCGCGACTGGGGCTGGCGGATTCCCTTCTTCCTGGGCGGGGTCATGGCCCTGGGCATCCTTTGGGTGCGCCGAGGCATGGACGAGACGCCGTCCTTTGCGGCCCTCAGCAAGACCAGGTCCGAGGGCGGCGCCGAGCGGGTCACCACCTGGCGGCTGCTGAGCCGCTACCCGCGCCAGACCCTGACGGTGATGGGCCTGACCGCCGGCGGCACCCTGGCCTACTATACCTTCGGGACCTACGTGCAGAAGTTCCTGGCCAATACCGCCGGCTTCACCACCGGCCAGGCCAGCTTGATCACGGCAAGCGCCATGCTGGTCTTTGTCCTGGCCCAGCCCGCAATGGGGGCCCTGTCGGACCGTGTCGGCCGCCGGCCCTTGCTGATCGCCTTCGGCGTGCTGGGAGCCCTGTTCACCTGGCCGATCCTTTCGACCCTGGCCCATACCAGCAACCCCTGGGCCGCCACGGGCCTGGTCACGGCCGCCCTGATGATCGTCTGCGCCTATACCTCGGTGAGCGCCGTGGTGAAGGCCGAACTGTTTCCCACCGAGCTGAGGGCCCTTGGGGTCTCCCTGCCCTATTCGGTGGCCAATGCCCTGTTCGGCGGCACGGCGGAATACGTCGCACTGTGGTTCAAGCAGGACGGCCATGAGAGCCGCTTCTACACCTATGTCACCGTGGTCATTCTGGGGTCCCTGCTGGTCTATCTGACCATGCGCGATACGGCCAAACACAGCGCAATCGTCGAGGACTGAGGGCGGTCGGCACGGGCCATAGACTGTTTGTGGCGACCGGGTTCTTCAGTAAGGAAGGGGCGTACTGACGGTCCAAACCCCTGCAGGTCACGGCGCTGATGCCGGCATGATCGCAGGGGCGGCGGGCCGGCGCCTTCCTGTCTCTTTCGCCAAAGGGCTGCCTCATGACCGACCAGGCTGACTACCAGACGATCCGCATCGAGAAGAAGGGCGAGGCCGACTGGCTGACCTTCAACCGACCGGATCAGATGAACACCATCAACCTCGCCATGGCGATGGAACTGAACGACTATTTTGGTCGCCTCTACCATGATGGCTCGGTGCGGATCGTGGTCATGCAGGGGTCTGGCCGGGCCTTCTGCGCCGGTCTCGACATCAAGGAGCGCCATGACGGCAGCGGAGAAACCATGCCGTTTGGCGGAGGCTTCGGATTTCAGGGCCTGCTCGCCGATGTCTATATCAAGATGCGCCGCTGCCCGCAGGTGATCGTCTCCCTCGTGCATGGGCCGGCCTGCGGCGGCGGCTTCGCCTTTGCTCTGGCCTCGGACATCCGGATCGCCGGCGAGAGCGCGCGGATGAACGCCGCCTTCATCAAGATCGGCCTGACCTCCTGCGACATGGGGGTCAGCTATTTCCTGCCCCGACTGATCGGGGCCTCCCTGGCCGCCGAACTGATGATGACAGGTGATTTCATCCATGCGCCCCGGGCCCTGGCCACGGGCCTGGTCTCGCGGGTGGTGCCGGACGATCAACTGCCATCGGTGGGCGAGGAATTTGTCGAAAAGCTGCTGGCGGCCTCGCCGATCGGGCTGCGCATGACCAAGGAAGGCCTGGCCATGGCAATCGACGCCCCCAGCCTGGAAGCGGCCATGGCGATCGAGAACCGCAACCAGCTGATGTCGAGCCGCAGCGAGGATTTTGGCGAAGGCATGCGGGCCTTCCTCGAGAAGCGCAAGCCGGTCTACAAGAACCGCTGAGCCCGGCTCCTTTCACTGACATGAGTGAAGGTCACCAGCCGATCGTTGTCGCAGCTCTCTACCGGTTCTCGAGTTTCGAGGATTGCCAGGCTCTCAAGGCCGGGCTGGAGGCGGTCTGCGCCGGGGCCGGGGTCAAGGGAACGCTGTTGCTGGCGCCGGAAGGCGTCAACGGCACGATCGCCGGTCAGCCAGCCGGGATCGATGCCGTTCTGGCCCATATCCGCACCCTGCCCGGCTGCGCCGACCTGTCGGTCAAGCTGTCCCGGGCGGAAGCCATGCCCTTCTACCGGATGAAGGTCCGCCTCAAGCGCGAGATCGTCACCATGGGCCAGCCGGGCATCGACCCCCTGAAGGATGCTGGCGCCTATGTCGCCGCCGGAGACTGGGACGCCCTGATCGCAGATCCGGAGACCATCCTGATCGATACCCGCAATGACTATGAGGTGCGGATCGGGACCTTTGCCGGGGCCGTGAACCCCGGAACAGCCAGTTTCCGCGAGTTCCCGGACTGGTTCCGCGCCAATCGCGAGACCCTGCTGGAAGGACGCGCGGCTCCCAGGGTCGCCATGTTCTGCACCGGCGGCATCCGCTGCGAAAAGGCCACCGCCTTCCTCAAGTCCGAGGGACTGGAGGCCGTTTTTCATCTGGACGGCGGCATCCTCAGATACCTGGAGACGGTCAGCAAGCCGGACAGCGCCTGGCGTGGGGAGTGTTTCGTTTTCGATCAGCGGGTTGCTGTCGGACCCGGCCTGACGGTGGGATCCCATGTCCTTTGCCATGCCTGCCGCATGCCCGTGACGCCGGAAGAACAGGCCTCCCCCCTCTACCTGCCAGGCATTAAGTGCCCCGCCTGTCACGACGACCGGAACGCCCGCCAGAGGGCCGGCTACGCCGAACGCCAGCGTCAGGTGACCCTGGCGGCCGCGCGGGGGGTCGGGCATCTGGGTTCTGAATCACAGGCCCGGACCGACCTCGACAGCATGACCGACGATGGACCCGGCGTGCTGTAGACCCGCCCGCCGGGCCGCTTCGCCCCCCCTCGCACTACGGAAGTCTCGCTTGTCGGAACCGTCTC
Organism: Caulobacter sp.; assembly: GCA_029866155.1. GTDB lineage: Bacteria > Pseudomonadota > Alphaproteobacteria > Caulobacterales > Caulobacteraceae > Caulobacter. The sequence goes on from JARWZW010000066.1 coordinate 11,728, forward strand.
TGGTCATGGGCGCCGTCGCCTACGCCCCCAAGGTCGTCACCATCTGGGAAGGCTTCAAGGCCTGGTTCGCCCAGCAGGGCTTTGACTTCGACTATGTGCTCTATTCCAACTACGAGGCCCAGGTGGAGGCGCAGTTCGACGGAACCCTGGACCTGGCCTGGAATTCGCCCCTGGCCTGGGTCAGGGCAGACCGGATGGCGCGCAGCCGGGGCCAATCGGTCCAGGCCGTGGCCATGCGCAACACAGACTGCAACCTTCGCTCCGTCATCGTGGTGCGGGCCGACAGCCCGATCCAGAGCGAGGCCGACCTTCGGGGCCTGACCCTTGGGGTGGGCGCCATCGACTCGCCCCAGGCGACGCTCCTGCCGCTGCATCATCTGCAGTAGGCCGGACTGAAGGCGGGAGAAGACTTCACCGTGCGCCGTTTCGATGTTCTGTGCGGCAAGCATGGCGACCATATCGGCGGCGAGCGGGACGCGGCCAGGGCTCTGATGGCCGGCGAGGTCGAGGCCAGCTGCATGATCGACGGCAATCACCTGGCCTTTGGCCTGGATGGAACCCTGCCGGCCGGGGCGACCCGCATCATCGCCCGCACCGAGCTCTATGATCACTGCAACTTCACCACCAGCCCGGACGCCCCTCAACCGGCCATCGACCGGTTTGTCGAGCTGCTGATGGCCATGAAATGGGACGATCCGAAGGTCCGGCCGCTGCTGGAACTGGAGGGCCTGAAGAAGTGGAAGCCAGGCCGGACCGAATTCTATCCGGCCCTGGCGGCGGCGGTCGATGAACAGGGCTTCTATGGCCAGGACGGAAGCATCCTTCGTGCCGATTATCGATATTGAGGCCCTGGGGCTGGACGAAGGCGGTCTGCTGCTGGTCCGGCGAGCCCTCGCGGACCTGCCAGTCGGCAAATCCCTGCAGGTGCGCGGCCAGGCGGCCGGCTGGGACCTTCATCTGACGGCCTGGTGCCGCCAGCAGGGCCATGATGTCGAGACCCGCAGCCTGACCGGCGGGCGGTTGGAAGCCCTGGTGACCCGCGGTCCCTGGGCGGAGGGACGCTGGCGCGAGGCGCTCCAGACCGGCCCCGCCCGGCTGGCCGCAGGCGAACTGCCGGCCGAAACCGCTGATCCGGCCTGGGGCCTGGCCATGCGGGGCGCGACGGTCGAGGCGGGCGGGCCCTCCATCGGTTTTGGCCTGAGCCGGCGCGATGATCTCTGGGCCGCCACGGCAGGAGAGCTGTATCGACAGGCCGCTGCCGCCCAGTGGGACCCGGAGACGGCCATAGACTGGGATGCGCCCTTCGACCTGCCGCCCGCCATCGAGGCGGCCGTGGCCCAGGTCATGACCTATCTGATCGAGAACGAGAACGCCGCCCTGGTGGTCCCGGCCCGTCATCTGGGTCAGGTTCATCCGCAGTATCGCGAGGTCCAGCAGGTCCTGGCCCTGCAATGCGCCGACGAGGCCCGGCATATCGAGGTCTTCACCCGCAGGCTGGGGCTGAAGGGTGCGGCGCCGATGCTGTCCACGGCCGGCGGCCAGGCCTCCCTGCACAGCCTGATGCTGGCGCCGGATTTCTCGTCCGCGACCTTCCTGCTGTCGGTGCTGGGCGAGGGCAGCTTCATCACTCTGCTGACCTTTCTTCAGGCCCATGCGCCCGATCCGGTCACCCGGCAGATCTGCCGTCTCGCCGCCCGGGACGAGGCGCGCCACGTGGCCTTCGCCATGGCGCATCTGGAACATCGCCTCTCGGTCCAGCCGGACTACCAGACCCGGCTTCAGAACGCCGTCGAGCAGCGACATGACGAACTGGCCGATACCGCCGGCCTCAATGAGGAGGTGTTCGACGCCCTGGTTCTGCTGGCTGCGGGCGACCTCAATCCGCTGGCCGTGGCCCGGGGCCATGCCGCCGTTCAGCAGCTGAAACTGGACATGGCCGCCGGTCGCAGGGCGCGACTGCTGCGACTGGGTTTCGCCCCGGCCGAGGCCCAGAGACTGGCCGACCTGCATACGCGGAATTTCATGTAGCCTTGCGGCCCGAGAAGGGCGTCAGCCTGACCTCCTGGTTCGGAAGTCAGGTTGCCGGGACCAGGGCTTCGCTCGCCAGGGCGTGGAAATCGGTGATAGCCAGATAGACCCCCAGGCCCACCCCCATCATCAGCTGATCCAGCTCCATCATGTTGTGGGTCAGGAACACCATGACCGCGCCATTGGTCGGATCGGCCTGCCACCAGCCACCATAGGCGCCCGGCCAGCCGACGGTCCCGACCCCGCCCTTGCAGCGGGTCACGGCGGCCTGGTCGGCGTCGGTAACCACGGCAAGGCCCAGGCTGAACCCGTGGGCGGAGAACAGCGGCATGCCGAACATGGAACCCGAAGCGCGCTGGGCGTCGTCCAGATGGTTGGTCATCATAAGCGCCATGGTCTGCTCGGACAGCAGCCGCACGCCGTCCACACTGCCGCCCCCGACGAACAACCGGGCAAACTTCAGATAGTCGTCCGCGGTGGACCATAGCCCCTGCCCGCCGGACTCGAAGGCCATGTCGTCCGGTCTTTCGGCCAGGGCCGCGCCGCCGGGCGGGGCTGCCAGACTGATCGACTTTCCGCTCGCATCAAACCCGCAGTTGGCGGCGCGCCGAGAGAGCTTTTCGGCTGGCACGTTAAATCCCGTGTCCTTCATGCCCAGGGGGTCGAAGATCGTCCGCCGCAGAACCTCGCCCAGGCTGACCCCCTCCATGCGCGCCAGCAAGAGGCCGAGCAGGTCGCTGGAGGCGCTGTAGTTGAAGGCGGCGCCGGGCTGGGCGATGAGCGGCAGTCGGGCCAGACCCGCGATCCAGTCGTCCGGAGCGACATGGCTGTCCAGATCGCCGCCCAGGGCGTCGCGGTAGGCCGCCGCAATCGGACCTGGCTGGAAATCACCGTAGGTCAGGCCGGAGCGATGGGTCAGCAGGTCTTCGAAGGTGATCTGTCTGATGGCAGGATCCGTTTCGTCCAGGGGACCGGTCGAGCTGCGCAACACCCGCGTGTCGGCAAACTCCGGCGCGATGACGGTGATCGGGTCGGCGAGCGCAAAGCGGCCCGCTTCCATCAGGATCAGGGCCGCCAGCGCAGTGACCGGTTTGGACATGGAGGCGATACGATAGATCGTGCCTGGCTCGACGGGCAGTCGCTGATCGGGGTCCCGCAGGCCGAGATTCGCTGAATGGACCAGGGCGCCGTCGCGCCAGACCCGGGTCGCCGCCCCGACGATATTGCCGGCCTCCACATGGCCCTTGAGGCTGGCCGTGATCGCATCATCCATGGTCGTGTCCCGCACCAGTAATATAGAATTACTATTTAATAGTTTGCCTATTTTATGCAACCGCCTATCCTGCGGCCATGGCCGAGGACTTCATCGACAATCCCCGCCGGCGCCCAAAGGGCGACAAGCGGGCGCGGACCCGACAGCGCATACTTGAGGCCGCCCGGGAACTGATCCGCGAAAAGGGTCATGAGCAGACCACGCTCCAGGCCGTGGCCGCCCGGGCCGGCATGACCAGCGGCGCCATCTATGGGAATTTCAAAAGCCGCGATGACCTGTTCATAGCCCTGTCCGAAGCCTACTGGGCGCCGATCAAGCCGCGCTTCAAGGATGACTCCTGCTTCGCTGAAAAGATGCAGGAACTGGCGCGGGCCACGGTTGCGGCGATCCCGGAGAGACAGGAAGCCGCCTATGGTCGGCTCACCGGCATGGCCCACGCCTTGCGCAGCGAGACCCTGGCGGCCAGGGTCCATGAGGTGACGGCAGCGGATTTTGAGCAAGGCGCCGCCTGGATCCGGCAGACAGCCGGCCCGGACGAACTGCCCATCTCGCCCGAGATCCTGGTACGGGTGATCCACGCGCTGACAGAGGGGCTGATGCTGCAGCGTTTTCTCACCCCCGACCTGGTTCCTGACGAGGTCTTCTACGGAGCCTTCGCGGCCCTGACCGGCGGGCCACGGGTCGGAACCCCGAGCCCTTGACCTATCCGGCCGCGCCAAGGGCGCCGAACCGCTCCAGCAGCCAGAAGGCGGCGACCCCGCCGATCCCATAGGCCGGGGCCAGACGGGCTATCGGAGTCCAGCTGCCCGGAAGAACCGGCTGCAGACGTCGCAGTCCCGCCATCACCACCAGGGCCACGCCGATGAAGGCCAGTTGCCCGATTTCGACCCCCAGATTGAACAGCAGAAGCGCCCCCAGTTCCTCCCCCTTGGGCAGCCCTATCTCGGCGACGGCGCCCGCAAAGCCAAGGCCGTGCAACAGCCCGAAAACGAGCGCCACGATCCAGGGACTGCGACTCGCCAGGGTGGGCGGGGCGTCTCCGGGACGAAGCAGTTCGCGGGCGACAAAGACGATGCTCAAGGCGATCAGAATCTCGACCAGCCCGCTATCGACCGTAACGAATCCGAGGGCCGCCGCCCCCAGGGTGATGCTATGGGCCAGGGTGAAGGCGGAAATGGCCTTCACGATCCGCCAGCCCGGGCCGATCAGCAGCAAAAGCGCCAGAACAAATGCCAGGTGATCGACGCCGCCGACAATGTGTTCGACGCCAAGTCCCAGATAGGCCGGGATGGCAACGCCGGCAGGTCCGGCGGGTGGTCCACCCGAATCGATCAGATAGGCTGGATTGACGGGCTTGATGACCGCCGTGATGGTCTCAACGTCAGGCCGGACGATCCGCACCAGCACATCGGTGACCGATTGCGAAAGGCCGTCGATCTTCAGGGTCTGACCCTGAAGTCCGGGGCCTCCGGTGATTCGCCATTCGCGGATCAGGAACCCCGGGGCAGAATACTCACGAGCCGGCCTTGCCTCCAGCACCCCCGAGGACAGATGCGGCCGGATCTTCAGGCCCATATTGCCGACCGTCGGCTGTTTCCAGACCACGACATAGTCGCCTGGCGCTGATTGGGTGATCTGCAGAAGGGCCGGCCGCACCTCATGGGTTGCCGCAGGATCGAACGCCCCGATGACCAGAAACCAGAGCCCCGTCAGAAGGCAAAGCAGGCGCCGCCCCATGTCCTTGGTCGGCCTCCCCGCCGGTAGTTTCTGAGCTACGCCTTTGACAGCCTTGGCCGCCGCGAGCAATGTTGCGGAAGGAAGAGCGCCCGACCAAGGGCGCCCGGGAGGGTTCGGGGTGACCAGTTTGTTTAGTCGGATGACGAGGCGCGGCTGGATGGTCGCGGGCGTGGCGGCTGTTGCAGTTTCCTCTGTGCTGGCAGGCGGCGCGGCCCTGACGGCGGACCAGAAACAGGCTGCCGAGGCGTCGGCGGCGCGCAAGGTCACAGGCCCCCTCCCCGGCTACAACTCTGACCGCAACGCCTATTTCGGCGACCTGCATGTCCATACCCGGCTGTCGTTCGACGCCTATATCTTCAACGTCCGCAGCTCTCCGGATGACGCCTATCGATTCGCCAAGGGCGAAACCATCGGCCATGCGGGCGGCTTCGACATTCGACTGGCCGGCGGACCGCTCGACTTTGTCGCTGTCACCGACCACTCCGAATATCTGGGGTCGATGGAGCAGGCCAACAATCCGGCCAGCCCGCTGTCGAAGCTGCCGCTGGTGCAGGGATTCTTCAGCACCGATCCGGCCAAGATCTCGGCGGCCTTCACGGCGCTGGTGAGCGCCAATCGCAATGGCACCATGCCCGGCGAGTTCAATGATCCGGCGATCATGGGCCGGGCCTGGAAGGAAGTCCGCGACGCCGCCGCCCGCCACAATGAGCCGGGCAAGTTCACCACCTTCGTGGGCTATGAATTCACCTCGGCGCCGGACGGAAAGAACCTGCACCGGAACGTCATCTTCAAGACGGACCGGACTCCCGACCTGCCCTATTCCGCGGTCGAATCCCAGGACCCGGAAAACCTCTGGAAGTCCATGGATAGCTGGCGGGCCCGGGGCATCGAGGCCCTGGCCATTCCGCACAACATGAACGGCAGCGACGGCCTGATGTACCAGGCCAGCCATCTGGGCGGCGGTGACATCGACAAGGCCTATGCCGAACTGCGCATGCGCAACGAACCCCTGGCCGAGATGACCCAGATCAAGGGCACCTCGGAGACCCATCCTTCCCTGTCGCCCAATGACGAATGGGCCAATTTCGAGCTGATGGAAGTCTATATCGGCGCCAACAAGGCCGTGACCCAGTTCTCGGGCGGCTATGTCCGGGACGCCCTGAAGACCGGCCTGAAGCTTCAGGACAGCCGGGGCTACAACCCCTTCAAGTTCGGCTTCATCGGCTCCAGCGATACCCACAACTCATCCCCCGGCTCGGTGGAAGAGCGCAACTATTTCAGCAAGGTCGGCCGGGTAGACGGCAAGGCCGACCAGCGCGGCTCGGTTCCGCCCGGCGGCGGCAAGACCTGGGAAGGCGTCAAACAGGATCCGACCCTGACCGGTGGCAGGCCCTTCGAGTCCTGGGGCGCCTCCGGCCTGGCCGGGGTCTGGGCCGAGGAGAACACGCGAGAGGCCATCTATGACGCCATGCGTCGCAAGGAAACCTTCGCCACCTCCGGCCCGCGCATCCGTGTCCGCTTTTTTGCCAGCTACAACTTTCCCGATGGCCTGCTGAATCGCGGCGACCTGGTCCATCAGGCCTACAGGCGTGGCGTCCCCATGGGCGGCGACCTCAAGACCTCACGGGGCGCGGTGCCGCAGTTCCTGGTCTGGGGCATGCGTGATCCCAATTCGGGCTATCTGCAGCGGGCCCAGATCGTGAAGGGCTGGATCGAGAACGGCGTCGCCAGGGAACAGGTGTTCGATGTGGCCTGTTCGGACAACCTGCCCCTGAACCGCAAGACGTGGCGCTGCCCCGACAATGGCGCAACCGTCAACATCGCCACCTGCGAGACCTCGAAGTTCAAGGGCGATGTCGAACTTCGCACCCTCTGGACCGATCCGGACTTCGACCCCCGCCAGAGGGCCTTCTACTATGTGCGGGTCCTGGAAAATCCGTCCTGCCGCTGGTCCACCTGGGATGCCATCCGCAACGGGACCCCGCCCAACCCGAAAATGATCCCGACCATCATCGAGCGGGCCTGGTCCTCCCCGATCTGGTATGACCCGAAAGCCTGAAGAGGCGGCTCCAGGGCGTGACTGGCGCGTTCTGGCGCGGGCCGTCCTGCAAGAGCCCCTCACCCATTTCCTGGCCATCGGGGTCGTTCTGATGCTGGCCGCCGCCGGCCTGAAGGCGCTTGAGCGGCCGGTGCTGAAGGTCGATGCGGGCGAGATTTCGCAACTGGTCGCCTATTGGCAGGTCCAGACCCAGCGCGCCCCGACCCCGGAAGAGCTTCAGGGCATCATCCGCGAGCGGGTCGACGAAGAGATCCTGGCGCGGGAGGCCGTGCGGCTGGGTCTCGACCAGGACGACCTGATAATCCGCCGTCGCCTGGCCCAGAAGATGGCCTTCGCCGGCGAGGATATCAGTCCCGTCGCCGAACCGGACGAGGCCGCCCTGCGGGAAAGGTTCCGTCGTCATCCCGACCAGTACGCCAACCCGCCCCTGCTCACCTTTCGCCATGTCTTCTTCAGCGACGACCGCGCCGGCGGCGGCGGGCGGGTCGCCGCCGAAACTGTGCTTCTAAGCGGAGCGGCGGACAGCGCGACCGGTGATCCCTTCGTTCTGCCGCGCAGCTATCGCCAGGTCCGGGGATCGGATCTGCTGAGAGATTATGGCTCTGACTTCATCCAGACTGCCCTGACCGCTCCCCTGGGCCAATGGACCGGACCGGTTCGCTCGGCCTATGGCTGGCATCTGGTCCGGGTCGAGACCCGCCAGAAGGGCGGTCCCGCCGACTTCGAGACGGTCAAGGCGCAGGTGCGCGACGACTATCTGGAAGCGGCGCGCGACAACGCCAATTCGGCCTTCATGGACCGCCTGCGCGCGCGGTATGTGATCGAGGTGGCGGAGGCCCCTACCGGGAAGCCTTAGGGTCAAAACCCAATCAGATCAATAGTCTGATTGGGTTTTGACCCTAGAGCCGCGCAGAGCCACGATCGGAAACAGGCCCCATCCAGCGGATCGACCCACCATTCGGTCCCGCGGCTCATCGCGACCTCAAGCCGGGAGCGCCAGCTCCATCTCCAGCGGCACCACATCCACCCCGACCTTGATCACCTGTTCGCCGGAGCCCAGCACGACGCCGCCGATGGGGGCGACGTCGGAATAGTCGCGGCCCTTGGCCAGGACGATGTGTTCGTCGGCCACGACCAGGGCGTTGGTGGGGTCAAAGCCGATCCAGCCCACCTGGGGTCCGCACCAGAGATCGACCCAGGCATGCGTGGCGTCGGCGCCCTCCAGCCTGGGGCGACCAGGGACCGGATAGGTGCGCAGATAGCCGCTGACATAGGCGGCGGCGAAGCCAAGTCCCCGCAGGCCGGCGATCATGATCTGGGCGAAGTCCTGGCAGACCCCGTGCCGGGCCTCAAAGGCGTCGATGGCGAGGGTCCGGACATCCGTGGACTCGGAGTCATAGACGAAATCCGCCTTGATCCGGCGCGTCAGGTCAAAGGCGGCTTCGATGATCGGACGTCCGGGCGTGAAGCTCCGGGCGGCATAGTCGGTCATCGCCGGATGGGTCGCGGTCATCGCGGTGGGATAGAGGAAATGCGCCGGCGAACCGAGGTCCAGACGGGACACGGCAAACCCTTGTTCCCTCACCTGCTCCCAGGCCTCACCGCCGAGGGGCTCGATGTCGGCCTTCAGCTGGATCAGGTAGCCGGACACGAACCGGGCGGCCAGGCCCAGCTTGCGGACGATCTGGACCAGCAGCCAGGCGCTGTCGCGGCAGGAGCCCGAAGCAAGGGCGAGGGTCTGTTCCGGGGTCTGGACCCCCGGGTCCATCCGCACCAGATAGCTGATCTCCCGCTGCAGCCGGGCGTTCAGGTCGACCAGGAAATTGACCGTGCTGGGCGCCGCAGCCGGCAGGCCGGCGACAAAGGCCTCCAGGGCCGGGCTGTCATCCTCGACCGACAGATAGGGCGCCAGTTCCCGGGCCAGTTCCGGAGGATAGGCGAACGGCAGGGCCTCCGCCCAGGGCTCGACGAAGAAGTCGAAGGGATTGATCACCGACATCTCGGCGGTCAGGTTTACCTCGACGCTGAATTCCCGCACCGGTTCGGGAAACACCAGCCGGGCCAGCCAGTTGCCGAACGGGTCCTGCTGCCAGTTGATGAAGTGGCCGGCCGGCGCAACCTTCAGGGCGTAGCTCTGCACCCGGGTCCGGGTATGGGCGGCGGGCCGCAGCCGCACCACCTGGGGCCCGAGGGTGACGGGACGGTCATACCGGTACTGGGTCTTGTGATGCAGTGCGACCGTAATCAACGAACAAGTCTCCGCCCCGCCAACCCACCGGCCGGCTCACCCTGACTGCTACACCATCCCCCCGCCCCGGGTCTCGCGCCGCGGTGAATTGATGCGGTTGCGGAGGGATTGCCTAGAGGGTCGGCGTTTGGAGAGGGCCGGGCGCCGATTCTGGGGAGGCATGGGCAATCAAGATTGAGGACAAGGTATCCGCATTCCCAGTCCCGCCGGATGATTCCCGCCGGATCCCGGACAAACTGTCCCCAGGCGGGATCGCATCGCAAAGCGCAGATAATACAATGAACCTGTTCATTTTATTATCTGGACCTGCTACTACCCTCTCGAAAGCAGGGAGACAGGGCTATGGCCGAAGCGCCGACCATCGATCACGAGTTCGCCGAAAAATTCCTCAAGTCCGTCAACACGCCTCTGGATTACGGGGTCTACTACCTGTTCCACGACTGGTGGGAGAAGGCGCCCGCCGGGGCGATCGAGGCCTATAGCCGCGAGCTGGAATCCATTCCCGAGGCCGGGCCCTTCATCCGCCAGGGGTATATTTCCGAGCCCCTCTCGCTGGAGCGGCTGTCGCGATGCGCGCCCGGCACGCTGGGACATGCCTATCGCCGGTTCATCCTGGACAACGGCCTGGAACAGAATCTTGGCCGCAACTATCGCCTGTTCAATGAAGAGCTGCAGGGGTCCGGCAAGCTGGACCGTCTGCCCCCCGACCTCAGCTACATGATGGTGCGGGGTTTCCAGATCCACGACTTCCTGCATGTCCTGACCGGCTACGAGGCCAACAACCGGGGCGAACTGGCCCTGGCCGCCTTCTATCTGGCGCAGCTGCGCTTTCCCTACCACGCCATGCGGGTGGCGGTGACCACCGCCCATGTCGCCTTTCTGAGGCCCGGCTCGATCATCGAGTTCATGGACGCCTTCGTCGATGGCTGGTCCTATGGCCGGTCGGCCCGGAACCTGAACTTCGAGCGCTGGGAGGACGAGCTGGACACCCCCCTGTCCGTGCTCAGGAGTCGAATGAACTTGAACCGCGAGGGTCTGGCCGCATAAAGCGCGGATGCCCCGCAAGCCGGCCACCGAAGAACAGAAACAGGCCGCAAGGCGGCGCCTCCAGAAGGCGGCGTCCGGACTCTATGCTGATCTGGGGGCGACGGGGGTTTCCGCCCGCGCCATCGCTGACCGGGCGGGGGTATCGGTCGGCGCCCTCTATCTGCATTTCGGCAGCCTGCAGGGACTGATGCAGTCCCTGTGGCGCGAACCGCTCGAGCAGATCAATCGGCAACTGGAACAGATCGCGTCAGACCATCCAGACCCCGTCGAACGGCTACGAAAGCTGCTGGAGGCCTATGTCTCCGTGGCGCTGGACCGCCCCGAACTGTTTCGCGGGGCCTTCCTGTTCGTGCGTCCCGAAACCCTTCCAAAGCCGGACCGCGAGCCTCTGGACAGCGCCGCGTTCGCCGCCCTGCTGGTCGCCACGGTTGCGGATGGACAGGCCAGCGGCGCCCTGGCCCCCGGAGATCCCGGCCGGCTGGCCCAGCTGGCCTGGGCCGGCCTGCATGGCGCCCTGGCCCTGCCGATCAATTTTGACCGTCTGGCGATTGACGACACCCGCGCCCTGGCCGGCGACATGATCACCCTGCTGCTGGCCGCCCTGGCATCGCCGCGCCCCGCATGACCAAGTTGTAACTGTCCGCGGCGCACTGGCCGCCTATATCCCCGGGCGGGCGAGACCGTGCAGGACGGTTTGCGCCGGCGCGAGGGGCGCAAGTCATGATGTCAGTTCGTTTGGTTCTGCTTGCCGGCGTCGCCACGGCCTCCTTTTCCGGAGCGGCCCAGGCCCAGACGCCTGCCCCTTCGCCGTCTCCCGCCTCTGCGGCCGCCAAGCCTGCAAGCAAGGACGCCGAGGTTGAGGGCGTGGTGGTCACCGCTCGCCCGAATGAGGTCCGGACCACCAGTGAGGGAACCAGCTACAGCCTGGCCGATGACCTGCAGGCCAATACCGGCACCCTGGCCGACGCCCTGCGCAACATCCCGTCGGTAGAGGTCGATCCGGACGGAAACATCAGCCTGCGCGGCGATTCCAATGTCACCATCCTGATCGACGGGCGGCCAGCCGGCCAGTTCAACGGCCCCAGCCGTGGCCAGCTGATCCAGCAGGTTCCAGCGACCGGCTTCGCCCGGATCGAGGTCCTGACCAACCCCTCGGCGGCCCTCAGTCCCGAAGGCTCCGGCGGGGTGATCAACCTGATCTCCAAGCCCAAGACGGCAAGGGCCGGCCAGACCACCAACGGCTCCCTGCGCGCCAATCTGGGAGATACAGGCCGGTATAACCTGGGCGCCAGCCTGACCCACGCCAATGGCCCCACCACGGTCTCAGGCGACATTGGCCTGCGCCATGACCGGTTCCTGCAGGACCTGGACCGGGTGCGGGAACGCCTCGACCCCGGCTCCGGCCAGTTTCTTCAAGGGCGCCAGACCCAGACGACCGAGGGCGATTCCGATAGCGCCTTTGTGCGCCTGTCGGTCGAGCATAACCTCGACGCCAAGACCCAGCTGACCGGCGAGATGCGCCATACCGACGTCGACAGCGCCGCCGACACCCTGGATCTGTTCGAGTCGGACGCCGTCGGCGGCGGCCTGGCCTCAGGCTATCGCCGCGCCTCCGAAGGCGGCTTCAAGGGGCAGTTTTCCGGCGCCACCGCCCGGGTCGTCCGGCGCTTGGAGGGTCAGGGCCATGAATGGTCCAATGAGCTGCGCTACGACCGCAACCGCTTCGGTGTCGACCTTGCCACCCGGGCCGACCGGCTGATCCCTGTGGTGTCTCCCTTCAGCGAGTTTCTGAGCAACCAGAACCGCCAGGACCAGATCGGCTTCACCAGCGCCTATGTCCGTCCCATGGC
>JARWZW010000003.1 GCA_029866155.1 Caulobacter sp.
TGTTTTAATGACTGGGACGCAGCGCCGCCGTTATGGCCCTCAGGGGCTATCGGGCGTTCGCCGCCACCCGGCCGGGCGGCGGCGAAGCGGCCGGCGAGGTCGCTGCAGCCCTTAAGACAGAGGGTGAGGCCCTCCGCGCCTCGGGCCAGTCGGTGAAGCAGGCGGCCTATGACCTGCAGCATCAGCCCTGGTCCCTGGCCTTTGTGCCCAATCCCCAGTCCCGACTGGCCGAGGCCAAGGCGCTGGGGGCAGCGGCCCGGCCCAGCGACGATGACGCCCCCAGGCTGGCGGTCATTTCAGCCGCCTACGGCCGGGAACGAACCGGCGGGGCGCCCAGTCCGCCGACCAGCGCAGTGGCTCGGCGGGGCCTGACCCTCGCGGCTCTCCTGGCCCTCGGCGAACCCGTCGACGGCGCCGAGGCCAAGGGGCTGATCAAGGAAGCCCGCAGCGCGACCTGCCTTCGCATGGCAAAGCTGAACTTCCACCAGTGCCTGTCGGTGGCCGGTCCCCAATATGAAGACGTCTATTGCCTGGGTCAGCATGCCCTGATCGATACCGGGCAATGCGTGGCGGCAGCCGCATCCGGGGGCTGATCTCTCCGGACCTGTGACTGCTGGCGACAGGCGCGGCCCCCCCTCCCGCTGTCCTGTGCGTGACGGCCCGCCCCTTCCCCCGGGGGCGGGTCGCTTGCATTCCGGGACCGGGGAGTCTTGCGCTTCCCGGTCTCCATGCCGCCGCTGCCATCAGTGTGGGCTATCGATTCAACGCCATTTGAACGAAAGACGCCCCGGGATTGCTCCCGGGGCGTTATCGTCAGCCTGTGGATCAGGCGTCAGAGCCTGGAGCATGTTCCGATAAGCGTGAAGCGGTTATCAGAACATGCTCTAACACTTTGAATCAAAGCCTGTTTTTCCGTTGTGATCGGTTCGATCACAACGGAACAGGCTCTAGCGAATGCCGGCCACTTCCAGCGAGCGTTCGCGTTCGGCGCGCTGCTGCATCTTCAGGTCGCCATACTTGCCGAACTCATCTCGGGCGATGGTGCGGCAGTGGACCTCATCGGGACCATCGGCCAGGCGCAGGGTGCGCTGATGGGCATAGGCCGAGGCCAGGCCGAAATCGGTGGTGACACCGGCGCCGCCATGGGCCTGGATGGCGTCGTCAATGATCTTCAGGGCGATGCGGGGCGCCGCCACCTTGATCATGGCGATCTCCAGACGGGCCGACTTGTTGCCGGCCTTGTCCATCATGTCCGCCGCCTTCAGGCAGAGCAGGCGGCACATCTCGATATCGATCCGGGCCTCGGCGACCCGCTGTTCCCAGACACTGTGGTCGGAGAGATACTTGCCGAAGGCCTTGCGGCTCATCAGGCGCTTGCACATTTTTTCGAGGGACACCTCGGCGGTGCCGATGGTGCGCATGCAGTGATGGATACGGCCCGGGCCCAGGCGACCCTGAGCGATTTCGAAGCCGCGGCCTTCACCCAGCAACAGAGCTTCCTCGACCGGCACCTTGACGTTCTTCAGCAGAACCTCGGCATGGCCGTGGGGCGCGTCATCGTAACCAAAGACCGGCAGCATACGGACGATCTCGATGCCGGGCGCATCCATCGGCACCAGGATCTGCGACTGCTGCTGGTGACGGCTGGCGTTGTCAGGGTCGGTCTTGCCCATGACGATGGCGACCTTGCAGCGCGGATCGCCCACGCCCGAGGACCACCACTTGCGGCCATTGACGATGTAGTAGTCGCCCTCGCGACGGATGTCGGTCTCGATGTTGGTGGCGTCGGAGGAGGCCACATCCGGCTCGGTCATCAGGAAGGCGGAACGGATTTCGCCGTTCATGAGGGGGCGCAGCCAGCGCTCCTTCTGCTCCAGGGTGCCGTAACGCATCAGCACTTCCATGTTGCCGGTGTCCGGCGCGGAGCAGTTGAACACCTCGGACGCAAAGCCGATCTTGCCCATCTGCTCGGCAATCATGCTGTATTCGAGGTTGGTCAGCTGGACGCCTTCAAACTGGAAGGTGTCATCCACATGGATCTGGCCGCTGTGCGGCGGCATGAAGAAGTTCCACAGGCCGGCGGCCTTGGCCTTGACCTTCAGCTCCTCGACGACCTGGACCACTTTCCAGCGGGCGTCGCCCAGGACGTTCATTTCTTCTTCGTAGCGCGGAATCGCCGGACGGATATGCTCTTCCATGAAGCCGACGACGCGGTCGAGAAACTGGCGTTGCTTGGGGGAAATATCGAAGTCCATGGGCGGTCCCTTCCCTGATGTCTGTGGTCAAACAATTGTTTGAACCATCATGCACCGGGGTTACGCACAGGGCAAGGGGCCGGGGCGCGCCTCAGAGGCTGGCATAGGGCGCCGCTGCGGCCGGCCGGACCAGATCCTTGGTGGTCTCCGCCACCCCGGCGATCACGAACTGAACCGCCATGGCGCAGAGAATAAGTCCCAGCACCCGGACAATGATGGTCATGCCGATCCTGCCCAGCACCCGGCTGATCAGGGGCGTCGCCCAGAAACAGATCATGGTGACAACCGAAACGGCGAAAAGGGCCGCCACCCCGCTCAGGTCTCCGACCACGCCAAATTTCTTGGCTTCGCTGGCATAGATCACGACCGTGGAAATAGCGCCCGGCCCGATCAGCAGGGGCATGGCGAAGGGCACAACCAGCCGCTCGAACCGACGGCGGGCATAGGCCGTTGCGCCTTCGGTTTCGCTGGCCTCGGCGGCGTCTGCGAACTTGGCGGTGAAATCGTCCCGCGCCATGTCCAGGCCGAGCAGGAACAGGATCACGCCGCCGGCGATCCGGAAGGCCGGCAGGGAAATGCCGAAAAACTCAAGCAGGGTCAGGCCGGTAAAATAGAAGAAGGTCAGGAACAGGAAGGCGAAGATACAGATGAACAGGGCGACCATCCGTCGTCCGGCCGCCGCCGCCCCCGCCGTCGCCGCGGCGAACACCGGGACATTGCCGATCGGGTCGATCAGGGCAAACAGGGCGACGAAGAAGTTGACGGCAAGGTCTGTGGCGCTCATGTCGCTTCTCTAGCCCAAATCTCGAAGATTCGCGCGTCCTGCGCCGGGAGATCGCCCATGCCTGCTGATCCACGCCTGATCGTCGCCCTCGACCTGCCGACCCGGGCCCAGGCCGAAGCCCTGGTCGAGACCCTGGGCGACAGTGTCGGCGTCTACAAGATCGGCCTGCAACTTCTGGCGACAGGCGGCATGGAGATGGCCCGGGACCTCAAGGCCCGTGGCCGGCAGGTATTCCTGGACTGGAAGCTGCATGACATCGGCGCAACCGTCGAAAAGGCTACCGCCGCCATTGTCGCCACAGGCGCCTGTGACCTGTTGACCGTCCATGCCCATCCCCAGGTGCTGGCCGCCGCCGTGAAGGGCCGGGGGGGCGAACGTTCGGCGAGGATCCTCGGAGTCACGGTCCTGACCAGCCTGAACGGCCAGGACCTGGCGGCGATGGGCTACGGCATGGGTGTCGAAGCCCTGGTCGAGCGGCGCATCCGGCAGGTGCTGGAAGCGGGAGCCGATGGCGTCGTGGCCAGCCCGCATGAGGCGGCCCTGGCCCGGCGGATCGGCGGCCCTGACTTTCTGGTGGTGACCCCGGGGGTTCGTCCGGCCGGCGCCGCCATGGATGACCAGGCCCGGGCGGCCACGCCGGCCGATGCGCTCGCCAATGGCGCCAGCCACCTTGTCATTGGACGCCCCATATCCGCCGCCTCCGATCCTCGCGCCGCCGCCCTGGCCATCGCGTCAGAGATGGCGATGGCGCGATAGTTGGCAAACTTTGCCAATCTCTGTAGTCTTGCACCATGGCCACGCGAAACATCAGCCTGACCCGCCAGCTCGACGACTATGTCGAGGAGCGGGTGGCGTCCGGCGCCTATCAGAACGCCAGCGAAGTCGTCCGGGCCGGCCTGAGAGCGCTCAGTCGCGACGAGGCCGAACATGCGCTCAAGCTGGAACGGCTGAAGGCGACGATCCAGGTTGGCGTCGATGAGCTCGACCGCGGCGAAGGCATAGAAGTCACAGATGTTTCCGCCTGGCTTGAGGACCTTGTTTCGGATGACCCGTCGCGGTGAGGCGACTGATCATTGCCCCGACTGCGGCAAGCGAGATTCGCGCGACC
Source organism: Caulobacter sp. (assembly GCA_029866155.1). GTDB lineage: Bacteria > Pseudomonadota > Alphaproteobacteria > Caulobacterales > Caulobacteraceae > Caulobacter. The sequence goes on from JARWZW010000003.1 coordinate 4,148, forward strand.
ATCGCTGACAGGCGGGCCCGCTTTGGAAATGAAGCCGCCAGCCGTTACCGGGTCCTTGTATCGACGGCCCTCACTGAACTCCAAACTCAACCTGAGAGGCCGGCCGCCAGATTTCGGCAGGACCTTGGGGGCGGTTGTTGGCTCTATCACTTGAGGCATGCATCGCTTCGCTTTCCCCGGAACGAGCGCCTGTCCAGTCCAAGACATTTCGTCGCCTACCGTTGCACCGAGGAATTCGTTCAGATCATAGGTCTCCTGCACGACGCCATGGACATTCCCGAGGCCCTCTCCAGGGAAAGCTAAGCCACCTGCCGCTTCCAGGGTCCTGACTTGCCACCGGTCTTTTCCAGCAGCCGGACCCCGTCGATAGTCATGGCCTTGTCCGCCGCTTTCAGCATGTCGTAGAGGGTCAGGCAGGCGACGGAGACGGCCGTCAGCGCCTCCATCTCGACCCCCGTCGGACCGTTCGTTCGGGCCAGGGCGGTCACGGAAAGCCCTTCGTCATGGGGCGAGACCGTGACCTGCACCTTCGACAGCGGCAGGGGATGGCAGAGGGGGATCAGGTCGGAGGTGCGCTTGGCGGCCATGACCCCGGCCAACTCGGCCACGGCCATGACATCGCCCTTGGCCCCGGCCCCGGTCAGGGCCAGGTCCCGGGTCGCCGGGTCCATACGCACCAGACCCTCGGCAATGGCCTGACGCGCTGTGTCGGGCTTGCCGGACACATCGACCATCCGGGCCCGGCCCTGGTCGTCCAGATGGGTCAGGCGGCTCATCGTTCCAGCAGCCGGGGCATCAGTTCAACCATGTTGCAGGGGCGGTGGCGACTGTCGAGCTGGGCTGCGATCACCCGGTCCCAACCGTCCCGCACGGCGCCGTTGGAGCCCGGCAGGCAGAAGACGAAGACCCCGCCGATGATCCCGGCAAGGGCTCTGGACTGCAGGGTCGAAAGCCCGACCGACTGGTAGGACACCAGATGAAAAACCACGGAAAACCCGTCAATCTCCTTGTCCAGCAGGGGCCGCACGGCCTCGGGCGTGACATCCCGGCCGGTCAGGCCGGTTCCGCCGGTCGTGACGATGGCGTCAACGGTCCCGGAGGCGACCCAGGCCTGGATCTGCTGGCGGATGGCGGCCACATCATCGGGCACCAGCCGCTTGTCAGCCAGTTCATGCCCGGCCGCCGTCACTCTTGCCGCCAGCAGATGCCCGGAGGTGTCGCTCTCCTCGTCGCGGGTATCCGAGACCGTCAGCACAGCCACCCGCACCGGCTGGACCTTCAGGCTCTCGTCGATCTTGCCGCCAGGGCCGATCAGGGGGGCGGGATTGAGACTGGTCATGACATCTCCTGAACCGGACGCCCATCCGGATCGGGCGATCCGGAGGCGTCGCATCCGTTACTCACAGTTCGGCCTGTATTCACCCGAAAATCCTTCAGCCGGCCGCTTCGTCCCAGCGGGCGGCGTCCGCCAGATCCCGGGCCGTGGGTTCGATCCAGCGGTTTCCATCCAGCCCCTGCTCCTGTTTCCAGAAGGGCGCCCGGCTTTTCAGCCAGTCCATCAGATGGTCGCAGGCCTCGAAGGCCGCACGCCGATGGGCCGCCGCTGTGGCGACAAAGACGATGGCCTCGCCAGGCGAGATAGGTCCGACCCGATGCACGATCCGCCAGTCCTGCAGGCCAAAGCGGCCCGCGGCCTCCAGCGCCATGGCGGCGATGGCCGCGTCGGTGAAGCCCGGATAGGCCTCAAGGGTCAAAAGCCGGGTCTGGCCGGCCTCGGCCCGGGCCAGGCCGGTAAAACTGCAGATCCCGCCGGTTTCCTGGCGACCGCGGCAGAAGGCCGACAGCAGGGCGCCGGGATCGAACGCGTCTGTCTGGAGTGTGACGCTCATCCGCCGCTCATCGGAGGCAGGAAGGCAACTTCCGAGTCCGGGGTCAGGGTGCGGTCGCCCCGGACCAGAACCTTGTCGAGGGCCACCTGGACGGACGGGCCCCGCAGCGCCTCGCCAAGGTCAGGGTCTGCTTTGGACAGATCCGCCCGGAGGGCGACCAGGCTTTCCGCCTCGACCTGGCGCTCCCGCCAGCCCGCCAGATCGGCCAGCCTGCCGAACAACAGCACCCGCGCCATGCCTAGCCCCCCGTGGTGGACATGTGGCGCGCCACGGCCGGGGCAGACCCGGCGGCGATGCGGAAATCATGCCCCCGGGGCTTGCCCAGCACCGCCGTACGGATCGCGTCAACGAGATCCTCGTCCGTGGCCCCGGCCCGCATCAGGGCCCGCAGGTCAGAGGCGTCATCCTGGCCCAGGCAGGTATGGAGCGTCCCGGTGCAGGTCAGCCGCACCCGGTTGCAGGCCTCGCAGAAACTGTGGCTGAGGGGCGTGATGAAGCCCAGCCGCCCGCCGGTTTCGGCGATCCGCACATAGCGGGCGGGCCCGCCGGTGGACAGGGGCAGATCCTCAAGCTGCCAGTAGCTGGACAGATCCCGGCGCACGGTTTCCAGGGACAGGTACTGATCTGTCCGGTCCTCATCGATCTCGCCCATGGGCATGGTCTCGATCAGGGTCATGTCCATGCCCAGGCCATGGGCCCACTGGATCAGATCAGGAATTTCTGCGGCATTGTCCCTGGCCAGGGCCACCGTGTTGATCTTGACCGACAGGCCAGCCTCCCTCGCCGCCGTCAGTCCGGCCAGGACCTGTTCCAGACGACCGCCCCGGGTGAGGGTCGAGAACAGGTCCGGCTTCAGGGTGTCGAGAGAAACATTGATCCGGCGCACGCCATTGGCCGCAAGTTGGCCGGCGAACTGGGCCAGCCGCGTGCCATTGGTGGTCAGGGTCAGTTCTTCCAGGGCGCCGGAAGCCAGGTGACGCGACAAGCCCTCGACCAGGGTCATGAACCCCTTGCGCACAAGGGGTTCACCGCCGGTCAGTCGCAGCTTGCGCACCCCCAGCCCGATGAACAGCGAGGCCAGCCGGTCCAGCTCCTCCAGCGAAAGCACCTCCGCCTTTGGCAGAAACACCATCTTCTCGGCCATGCAGTAGACGCAGCGCAGATCACAGCGATCTGTCACGGATATCCGCAGATAGGATACCCTGCGCGCAAACAGGTCCGAGAGGCCCGACGCGTCGGCGCGGGCCTGGGTTTCGGTCCGGACCTGGATAGTCGGTTCCATACTGGTCACAGATAGGCGAAATTGATCCATGGCGACAGGGGCGCTGAGTGAGTCCAGACCGCGCAGACTGGAGACCCTGATCCTGGCCGCCGGATCAGGCAGCCGGTTTGGCGGTCGCAAACTGCTGGCCCCCTGGCGGGGTGGTCTTGTTCTGGAGGCGACCCTGGCTGCAGCCTTTCAGGCGCCTGGACGATCCGTCCGGGTGGTGACCGGCGCCGATGGCCAGGCCGTTGGTGACGCGGCCCGGGCCTACGCGGACCGAACCGGACAGGCGGGCAGGCTCAAGATCGTTCATGCGGCCGCCCATGCGGACGGGCTCGCCGCCTCCCTGAAGGTCGGTATCGAAAGTCTTCCCGACGGCGCCGAAGGGATTTTCCTGTTCCTCGGAGACATGCCCCTGGTCCCGCCGGAAACGGCCGGGCAGCTTCTGGCGGTCCTGGGGCCGGACCAGCAGGCGGCCGCGCCCCTGTTCGAGGGACAGCGAGGCCATCCGGTCTTGATGATGGCCAGCCTGTTTCCGGCCTTGGCCCGCCTGACCGGAGACCGCGGCGCCGGCGCGCTCCTGACGTCTCTGGGGTATGCCCTGGCCCTTATGGAAACCGGGGATCCAGGCGTGCTGAAGGACATCGACCGGCGTGAAGATCTGGAATGAGGCTGGCGACGTCTGGAGAGGTCTTACCTCAAGAGCAGTATTTGCTACCATCGCCGAAAGCTTGGAAGGGATCTCGGTGAGCCGGGTGGAAAAAATCTCCATCGCCTTGACCCCACTCCTGGCCCAATCCGTTCGGGAAGCGGTCGAGTCTGACGACTATCCGACAACCAGCGAAGTTGTTCGGGCCGCCGTGCGCGAATGGTCTGACCGGCGAGCAGGACTGTCCGATAGGGCTCTGGCGGAAGCCTGGCGCGAGGGCCTTTCCACTGGCGCACCGAGGGCCAGGGAAGCGCGCGAGGACTTTCTGATCAGGAACCTTCCCCGGCTTGAGGCGGACCTTGTCCGCAAAGATTGAATAGACTCCCGGCGCGCTGAACGACCTGGACGATATCTGGCTCCATATCGCCAGGGACAGCCAGAACGCTGCCAATCGTTTTTTGGACCGTGTCGCTTTGGCCGAACAGAGATGATGGACTTTCCGCCGATCGGCGCCACGCGTGACGAGCCTGCGCCGGGAATGCGCCTCTGGCCGATCGGGAACTATGTGTTTCGCTACAGATTCGAGCACGACCTGCTCACCATCGTTCGGCTTGTCTGGGGTGGCCGGAGTCTCGGGGCGTTGATCAACCAATAGGGCCAAAAAGCTGCCGCAAATCTGCGGCCTGATCGCTCAATGCTGGACCGCCGCATCCTGTTGACCGCCAGCCTCGCCCTCGCGCCCTTCAGCGCCTGGGCGACCCCCACCGACTGGAGCGAACGGCTGGTCCGGGCCGCCGCCAGCCAGATCGGCCGGACGATCCTCTATGACCCCGCCTATGTCCGGCTCAGCTACCCGGGCGGCGATGTTCCCCTGGACCGGGGCGTCTGCAGCGATGTGGTCATCCGGGCCTATCGTCAGGGGCTGGGGATCGATCTGCAGCAGCAGGTCCATGACGACATGGCCGCCCATTTCGGCGCCTATCCGAAAACCTGGGGCCTTTCCCGTCCCGACCGCAATATCGACCATCGCCGGGTACCCAATCTCGAGACCTTCCTGCGACGGCGCGGGGCCGCCCTGCCCGCCGGCGCGCCCTGGCGGGCCGGCGACCTGGTCACCCAGAGACTGCCGGGAAACCTGCCTCACATACTGGTTCTCGACACAGCCCTGGCCGCCCCCGGCCGGCCATTGGCGATCCACAATGTCGGGGCCGGGGCGCGCCGCGAGGATGTGCTGAAGGCCTGGCCCATCGCCGGTCATTTCCGCTACCCGGGCGCCTGAGCCCTGCATGCCCTTGACGGGCCGCCCCGGGCGCCATTCAACGCGCGCGACAGTTCAACGCCGCCAGAAGGATGCCGCACGTGGCCGCCGACAAGAAGATCAAGAAGGTCGTCCTCGCCTATTCCGGAGGCCTCGACACCTCGATCATCCTCAAATGGCTGCAGACCGAGTACCAGGCAGAGGTGGTGACCTTCACCGCAGACCTGGGCCAGGGCGAGGAACTGAGCCCGGCGCGCGACAAGGCCCTGTTGATGGGCATCAAGCCGGAAAACATCTTTATCGAGGACCTGCGCGAGGAATTTGTCCGCGACTATGTCTTCCCGATGTTCCGGGCCAACACGGTCTATGAGGGCCAGTATCTGCTGGGCACCTCCATCGCCCGGCCCCTGATCGCCAAGACCCAGATCGATATCGCCCGAAGGGTCGGCGCCGACGCCGTCTGTCACGGCGCGACCGGCAAGGGCAATGACCAGGTCCGGTTCGAGCTGGGCTATTACGCCCTGGAGCCCGACATCACGGTGATCGCCCCCTGGCGGGAATGGGAGTATCGCAGCCGCGAGGCCCTGCTGGCCTTTGCAGAACAGCACCAGATTCCGATCGCCAAGGACAAGCGGGGGGAGGCGCCCTTCAGCGTCGACGCCAACCTGCTGCACAGCTCGTCAGAAGGAAAGGTGCTGGAAGACCCGGCAGTCGAGGCGCCGGAGTTCGTCCATATGCGGACCATCGCTCCGGAAGATGCGCCCGACCAGCCGACCATCTTCAGCATGGATTTCGAGCGCGGCGATCCCGTGGCGATCAATGGGGAAGTCCTGTCTCCCGCCGCCCTGCTGACCAAACTGAATGAACTGGGTCATGACAACGGCGTCGGCCGGTTGGACCTGGTGGAGAACCGCTTTGTCGGCATGAAGAGCCGGGGGGTCTATGAAACCCCGGGCGGGACCATTCTTCTGGCCGCCCACCGCGGCATCGAGAGCATCACCCTCGACCGGGGCGCCATGCATCTGAAGGATGAGCTGATGCCGAGATATGCTTCCCTCATCTATAACGGCTTTTGGTTTGCGCCGGAGCGGGAGATGCTGCAGGCGGCCATCGACTACAGCCAGGCCAAGGTGACCGGCCAGGTCCGGGTCAAACTGTATAAGGGCAATGTCAGCATCATCGGCCGCACCAGCCCCTATAGCCTCTATGACCAGGAGCTGGTCACCTTCGAGGAGGGCAAGGTGGCCTATGACCACCGCGACGCGGCGGGCTTCATCAAGCTGAATGCGCTGCGCCTGCGTGTCGCCGCCAAACGGGACCAGCGGGGTTAGCCTTCACCTCGACCGCCGGGTCCCGGCGCCCGGCTGGTCCGGGATGGCGATAGGGGTTGAACGTTCTTATTCGGCCATCATGAACTGGATGGGCGCCAGGACAGGGGTCCCGGGTGGGACATAGGCCGGGTCCGTGGCGAAACGCCGGATCAAGGTCATGGCTGCGGAACCAAAGCCGTAGCCGGCAGGCGTTTCCCGTTCGACCTGGCAGTCGGCAAGGGTCCCGTCCTCTGCGACCCTGCAGGCCAGCACCACAGAGCCGTTCACCCCCGCTCGCAGGGCGGCCACCGGATAGGCCCGCTGGAAATCCGCCGGATTGGGCCGGCGAATCCAGCGGGGCCCCGTCGGCGGCGCGGCGAGGCTATCCCGCTCAGGACTCATCTGCGGAGGCACATAGTCCGGCAGGGGCTCACCCGGCCCGGGTCCGGCGAAAAGGGCCGCGCCACCGAGGACCAGCCAGAAGATCGCCGACACCGTCATGCGCGGGTGCGGCGGAACCTTCCGCCCTGGCTGGCCAGGATGGCGAGCAGCCATTCGTCCGGCACGAGCTTGGCCAGGGCGGCTATGGCCTTGTTGGGGGCGCCGGGAACACAGACCGGCCGATTGGCCTCGGCGGCTTCATAGCCATTGGCCGCCACCTCGTCGGCGCCCAGCCACAGCCAGGCCGGTGTGGACTGGGTCACAAGGTCGCGGGTGCCGTTGACGTCGTGAAACTCGCTGTAGGTGAAACCCGGACAGAGGGCCGTGACATGGACGCCGGTGTTCTGCATCTCCAGATGCAGACTCTGGGAGAACCGCACCAGATAGCTCTTGGTCGCCGCATAAAGTGTGTGGCCGGCTGCGCCCGGCATCAGTCCGGCCAGGGAAGCCACATTGACCACCCGTCCGAACCGCCGCTCGGCCATGCTAGGTGTCAGACGATGAGCCAGTTCCGAGGGTGCGGTGAGCATCACCTGGATGAAATCCCGCTGTTCCGGCCAGCTGGTCTCGGCAAAGACGCCAGGCAGGCCGTATCCGGCATTGTTGACCAGGGCGTCGACATGCCGGCCATGGGCGGCCAGCTCCGCCAGGATCGCTTCCGGCGCGGCGGGATCGACCAGATCGGCGGCGACGGTATAGGTCTGGACCCCGGAACGCAGGGCAATGTCATCGGCCAGGGAGGTCAGCTTCTCCTTGCGACGGGCGGTCAGGGCGACGTCATAGCCATGGCTGGCGTAGATCCGGGCGAAGGCGGCGCCAATTCCGGCCGAGGCGCCGGTGATCAGGGCAAGTCGACGGGGCATTGCGGTCTTTCGTGAGTCCGTTGGGCGGGACGGGAACTGTAGGCAAACTGGCCTGACAGGGCCCGGGGTTCAAGCCGCCGTGGCGGGCTCTTTCAAGAGATCGGAGACGGTTATCTGCGACAGCCGTTCTGAAGCCGCCGAATCGGCCGCCCGGATCGCCGCGCTGACCGCATCAGGGATCCGCTCCCCCACCGGACAGCCCTTCACCCCGGCGGGCGCCACGCCCAGATGGGTGCAGCCGTCCACCGCCCTCAGGACCTGGTCCAGGGTGATGGACTGGGGAGGACGCAACAGCCAGGCGCCGCCGCCGGCGCCCATCCGGGTGGCGATCAGGCCCGCCCGGGCCAGCATGCCGGTGACCCGCCGCACCACCACAGGATTGGTCGGCATCGAAGCGGCGAGCTCGGCGGACGACACGGCGCGCGCCGGCCCGTCCGCCCCGAGATGGGCGAGATAGGCGAGGGCGTGGGCCGCCACAGGGAACTTTTGGCTGTCGGACATGGTCTTGGCGCTGAAGGTAGGCGCCCCAAACCCGGGCGCAATCAAAATCTCCACAAGACCGGTGCTATCGCAGGCGATTGAACCCTGTCTGGAAAGGGTGTATCGGGCCCGCCGCGCCACAGCGGCGCCTCCCTCAGGGCCGGACACGGCCTCTGGACAAGAAGACCCATGGCGACTGAGCCTGCCGACGCACCGCAAAATGGCGCTGCCGTCGCCTCCCCTGACAATCACGCCGGCCACAGCTCGTTCTGGACCCTCGCCATCGGGGCGATCGGGGTTGTTTTCGGCGATATCGGCACCAGTCCGCTCTATGCCATGCGCGAGGCCCTGGCCCATTCCAAGGGCGGCGGCGCCAGTGAAGGCGCAGTGCTCGGGGTTGTGTCCCTGGTGATCTGGGCTCTGATCCTGGTGGTGACCCTGAAATATGTGGTCCTGCTGATGCGAGCCGACAACAAGGGAGAAGGCGGCACCCTTGCCCTTATGGCCCTGGCGCGGAAGACCCTGGCCAAGCCCAATGGCAAGCGCTCGGCGGCCGTGTTTTTCCTGGGCGTCATCGGGGCCGCGCTGTTCTACGGCGACGGCATCATCACCCCGGCCATTTCAGTTCTGTCGGCAGTCGAAGGCCTCAAGGACGCGCCGGGCCTGGGCGGCAAGCTGGACAGCTGGATCGTGCCGATTTCGGCCGGCATCCTGATCGCCCTGTTCATGGTCCAGTCGCGCGGGACCCAGAAGATGGCGGCCTTCTTCGGGCCGATCACGGCGGTCTGGTTCCTGGTTCTAGGAGGACTGGGCCTGGTCCACATCTTTGACGACCCGACCATTTTCCGCGCCATCAGCCCACACTACGGGATCCTGTTCCTGTTCCAGAACGGCTTTCTGGGCTTTATCATCCTTGGCAGCGTCTTTCTGGCGGTGACCGGCGCCGAGGCCCTCTATTCCGACATGGGCCATTTTGGAAAGAAGCCGATCCAGGCGGGCTGGATCATCCTGGTGTTCCCCTGCCTGACCCTGAACTATCTCGGCCAGGGCGCCCTGATCCTCGACAACCCCGCAGCCCATACCAATCCCTTCTGGCAGATGGTGCCGCAGATCGCCTATTGGCCCATCCTGGTGCTGGCGACGATCGCCACCATCATCGCCAGCCAGGCGGTGATCACCGGCGCCTTCTCCGTAACCCAGCAGGCCGTGTCCCTCGGCCTGCTTCCCCGGATGGACATCCGCCGCACCTCCGAGACCCAGGCCGGCCAGATCTATGTCCCGCAGGTCAACACCTTGCTGATGATTGGCGTGCTGGTCCTGCTGGTCACATTCCAGACCTCAAAGGCCCTGGCTGCGGCCTACGGGATTGCGGTGACGGGCTCGATGTTCGTCGATACCCTGCTGGCCTTTGTCATCGTCCGCTTCCTGTGGCGGTGGCGGTGGAGCGCCACGCTGGCTGTGCTGGTGCCGCTGGTCGTCATCGACCTGACCTTCATCTCTTCCAACCTGCTGAAGATACCGGACGGCGCCTGGATGCCGCTGGTGTTCGGCGCCGTGCTGGTGATCGTGATGTGGACCTGGACCAAGGGCTCGCAACTGCTGACTGAAAAGACCCGCCGGGATTCGGTGCCCCTGACCGACCTGGTGGGCATCCTCAAGGCTCGGGCGCCACACCGGGCTGCCGGCACCGCGATTTTCCTGACCAGCGATCCGGACATGACGCCGGTGGCCCTGATGCACAATCTCAAGCACAACAAGGTGCTGCATGAGCACAACATCATTGCCACGGTGCGCACCGCCGAGACGCCGCGGGTCGCGGAAGCCGACCGGGTGAAGATCGAAAAGATAAACGACGACTTCAAGAAGCTGGTCATCTCCTATGGTTTCATGGAAAGCCCGAACGTGCCCAAGGCCCTGGCCCTCTGTCGCAAACAGGGACTGAAGTTCGACATCATGGCCACCAGCGTCTTCCTGGGGCGGCGCTCTATCGTGCCCTCCGCCCAGAGCGGCATGCCGCTCTGGCAGGACAAGCTGTTCATCTTCCTGATGAAGAACGCCGCCAACCCGACCGACTTCTTCAAGATCCCGCCAGGCCGGGTGGTCGAGCTGGGCGCCCAGGTCACCGTCTAGCAAGAGGACAGGCGCGACCCGACCCGACCGACCGAAGCGGAAATACCGTTGGGCGGGCCTGCGGTGGCTGGCGCAGTATGGACCAACCCCACCTCCGCGCCGCCTGGCGTTGACTGCCCGTATGGATGGAGCCCGACCCTTGACCTCTCTCGTCGTTCATCACCTTGGCGTCTCCCAGTCGGAGCGTATTGTCTGGCTCTGCGAGGAACTGGGCCTGGATTACCGCCTGATCGTCTACCAGCGTGATCCGGTCACCAGGCTGGCGCCAGAGGACTACAAGGCCCTGCATCCGATGGGGATAGCGCCGGTGATCACGGACGGAGCCCTGGTTCTGTCCGAGTCCGGCGCCATCGTTGACTATGTCGCCCGGCGGTATGGCGAGGGCCGGCGGGTCATCCAGCCGGATCAGCCCGGATTTGCCGATTTTGTCTTCTGGCTGCATTTCGCCAATGGCTCGTTCGTCGCCAACGAGATGCTGTCGCTGATCGCCAATGGCCTGGGGGTGGCCACCGACCACCCCGGGCGGGCCTTCATCGAGGCGCGCAGCGTCCGGGCCCTGGACATGGTGGAAGCCCGGCTGGGCCAGGTCCGGTATTTCGCCGGCGAGGCCCTGACCCTGGCCGACATCATGATGGTGTTTCCCCTGACCACCATGCGTCTTTTCATCCCGCGTGACCTGGGCGGCTATCCCCACATCGCCCGCTACCTGAAGCAGATCGGCGAGCGTCCCGCCTATCGCCGGGCCATGGAAAAGGGTGATCCCGGCCTGCCGTCCATGATGGGCTAGAAGACCGGCCGGGCGTCGAGAAGGGGGATCTGCAGGATCGTCCGTACCCTGAGGGCAAGGGAAAACCCGGGCAGGACCGCTTTGACCATGGACATCCCGGCCCGAAGCCTGAATCCTGCGGCCTGGTTTCGGACCGGAAGGTTTGCCATGGGCCGACCAGAGGGCGGGCTACGGTCCCATTCTGTCCCGACGCCGTTTCGCAGCAATCGGCAGGGCCCGCAATCGCCCGCCGGAAAGGACGTCAGGTCATGATTCAGGGTCTTTCCCTGGCCGGGGATGTGTTCTGGATACTCTGCCTGGCGGTCATGGCGTCTGTCGCCTGGGCCGCCCAGAAACGGATTCCAGCGGGGGCCTCGGTGCCTGTCGCCTGGCGGGGACAGTCCGTGCTTGTCAGGGCCCCGAAACTGGCGGCCCTGTGGCTGGTGCTGGCCCTGGCCATGGCACTGGGCGCCTGGCTGAAATTCGAGAGCCTGGCGCTGCACCAGACCGAGACGGGCGCCGTGATCCTGCTGGGGGTGCGGCTGACCCTGGCGCCCCTGCTGGCCGTCCTGCAGCTTTCACAGGTCAGGCGCGGTCTTGAGTCCCTGGAAGCCGAAGGTCGACTCTGAGGGAAATCCGTCGCCGTCCCCGGCGACCTTGCGGACGCCAGGGACGGGCAGAGAGGATCAGGCGACCGCCGGCTTGACCATCGGCAGGCTGGCGGTGGCGGGGCGACCCATGGCCAGCAGGGCGTTGGCCACGGCGGGCCCGATGACAGGGGTGCCGGGCTCACCGGCGCCGGACGGCGCGTTGCCGGAGGGGACAATATAGGTCTCCACCGTCGGCGCTTCGTTCATCCGCAGGGAACGGTAGGTGTCGAAATTGGTTTCCTGGACTGCTCCGTCCTTCAGGGTGATCTGACCAAACAGGGTGGCGGTCAGGCCGAAACAGGTGCCGCCCTCCATCTGGGCCGCGATCTGGTCGGTGGCGATGGCGACGCCGCAGTCGATGGCGGTCACCACCCGGCCGACCCGGGGCTCGCCGCTGGCGTCCATCTTCACTTCGGCGATCTGGGCCACCACCGAACCAAAGCTCTCATGAACCGCCACGCCTCGGGTGTAGCCCTCTGTCACGGTCGAGCCGGCCTTTTCCAGCGCCAGGTCCAGCACCGCCAGATGCCGCTTGGCGCCAGCTTTGGCGTACAGCGTCTTGCGGTACTCCACGGGATCCTTGCCGGCCTTGCGGGCCAGCTGGTCGATGGTGTGTTCCATGACAAAGGCCGTGTGGGTCGCCCCCACGGCGCGCCACCAGAGCACCGGCACGGCGACATCCGGCAGGGCCAGTTGGGCGTCAACCACGGGGGTGGCCTTCAGATAGGGGGAACCGAGCGCACCCTCCACAGCCGTCTCGTCCAGCTTTGGCGTGCCGGTGAGCGAACCCTTCAAGATCGACTGGGTGACCACCCGGTGGCGCCAGCTGGCGGGGAAACCGTCCTTGTCCAGCCGCACCTTGACGTCATGATGGACGATGGGCCGGAAGTAGCCGGCCCGCATGTCGTCCTCGCGGGTCCAGACAAGCTTTACCGCCACGCCATTGCCGACCTTCTTGGCGATATGGACGCACTCGACCACATAGTCCGACTGGAAATTGCCGCGCCGGCCGAAGCTGCCGCCGGCGAACAGGGTGTCGATCCTCACGGCCCCCGGCAGGTTGCCGACGACCTTGGCCGTGTTGAGTTGATCCACAGTCGGGATCTGGGAGCCGAAGCTCAGGTGGGCGTTGTTGCCCTTGACCCGGGCGACGCAGTTCATCGGCTCCATGGTGGCGTGGGCCAGGTATGGAAAGTCGTAGGTCGCCTCGAAAAGTTCGCCATCGGCGGCCGAAGCCGGATCGCCCTTGGTCTCGAAGGGCATCCATTTGACGTCAGCCGGACCCTGGCCCGCGGCCACCTTCTTGAAGTCGGCCAGGATGGCGTCGGAGCCCCGGGTTTCGACCTTGGATTCGTCCCAGGTCACCTTCAGCGCCTCGCGGCCCTGACGGGCGGCCCAGGTGTTTTTGGCCACAACGGCCACGCCGGAGGGAATCTTGAACACATCCACCACCCCGGCCACCTTGCGGGCGGCGGAGTCGTCGAAACTGGCCACAGTCGCCCCGAACCGCGGTCCATGGGCGACCATGGCAGTCAGGAGGCCCTCTTCCTTGACGTCCAGGGTAAAGATCGCCGTGCCGTTGCTCTTGACGACACTGTCCTTCCGGCGAACTCGCTGGCTGCCGATCAGGGTGAAGGTCTTGGGATCCTTCAGGGTTGGGGATTCCGGCGGGGTCACCTTGGCGGCCTCGGCCATCAGGTCGCCGAAACTGGCGCTCTTGCCGGTGGCGGTATGGGACAGCAGGCCGTCCCTGACCATGATCTCGCCCGGAGCCACCTGCCAGCGATTGGCGGCCGCCTGGACGAACATCGCCCGGGCGCCGGCGCCGGCCTTGCGCAGCTGCTCCCAGCTGTTGGCGATGGCGGTTGAGCCGCCAGTGCCCTGCGCGCCCATGCCCAGGTTGGCATAGAGCTTGGCGTTGGCCGGGGCCTGTTCGACGGTGACTCGGGCCCAGTCGGCGTCAAGCTCCTCGGCGACGATGGCCGCAAGGCCGACATGGTTGCCCTGGCCAAACTCGATATGTTTGGAGATCACGGTGACCGCGCCGTCCGGCGCGATCTTGATGAAGGGGCCAAACGCCCCGACCTCGACCTTGCCGCCCGCACTGAGGGCGTCAGACATCGAGCAACCGACCAGAAGGGCGCCGCCGGCCACAGTGGCGGCGACGATGACATCCCGGCGGGTTGCCCCGCCGGATGGCGCGGCCTGGTCGACCGGTCCAGAGACCTCGGCGGCGCCTGCGATATTCCGGAGATAACGGCTCATGGGTCTCGCCCTTCCTTAGTTCGCAGCTGCGGCGGAGGCCGGGGCGGCCGAGGTGGTGTCGGGCAGGGCCTTGGCGATCACCGCGGCCTCCTTGATGGCCGCCCGGACCCGCTGATAGGTCCCGCAGCGGCAGATATTGCCGGCCATGGCGGCGTCGATGTCCTCGTCGGTCGGGGTCGGCTTCTCGGTCAGCAGGGCCACAGCGGTCATGATCTGGCCGGACTGGCAGTAGCCGCACTGCGGCACATCCAGCTTGGCCCAGGCCTGCTGGGCCGGGTGCCTGCCGCCCAGGCCCTCAATCGTGGTGACCTTCAGACCGACCGCGGCGCTGACGGGCGTGGAGCAGGAGCGCACCGGCTGGCCGTCTATATGGACGGTGCAGGCCCCGCATTGGCCAATCCCGCAGCCGAACTTCGAGCCGGTCAGGCCGATATCGTCCCTCAGGACCCACAGCAGCGGCGTGTCTTCCGCCGCCTCGACAGCCACGGCCTTGCCGTTGACTTCCAGGGTGATCGCCATTGGGCCCTCCTCCAAGGTCTTCCTGGCGTCCATCTTAACGTCGTTAAGCCGGGTCGTCGCAAGAGAAAAACTAGGGCGCCGGGTCCGCTTGCAAAGGGCCTTGCCAGTCCGCGCCCCGAGGGCGAAGACAGGGGCATGGCCCTGACACTTCCCGCCGGCGAGACCCTGGTCGCCGCCACCCACAATCCCGGCAAGGCCCGGGAGCTGTTCGCCCTGCTCGATGGGCGGTTCACTGTGCTGAACGCCGCCGAACTGGGCCTGCCCGAACCGGATGAGACGGAATCCACCTTCGTCGGCAACGCCCTGCTGAAGGCCCGCCATGCCGCCGAGACTTCGGGCCGCATCGCCCTGGCCGACGACAGCGGCCTTTCGGTCTCGGCCCTGGGGGGCTCGCCGGGTATCTATTCGGCGCGCTGGGCCGGTCCTTCGAAGGACTTCGCCCTGGCCATGGCGCGGGTCGAGGATCGGATCCTGGAGACTGCCAGCGATGACCGGTCCGCCTGGTTCACCTGCGCCCTTGCGGTGGCCTGGCCAGGCGGCCCGGCCGTGGTGGTCGAGGGCCGGGTCGATGGAACCCTGACCTTTCCGGGCCGGGGCCTGCTGGGCTTCGGCTATGATCCTATCTTTGTGCCGGACGGCGGCGAGCTGACCTTCGGCGAGATGGATCCGGCGGCCAAGGACGCCATCAGTCACCGCGCCCTGGCCTTCGAAAAACTCAAGGCCGCGCTGTTTTGACAGCCTCCCCGTCGTGACCCGCCCCGCCCCGGCGCTGGGAGTCTATGTCCACTGGCCCTATTGCGCCCGGATCTGTCCCTATTGCGATTTCAACGTGGTGAGGGACCGGGGCAAGGTCGCCGAACAGGCGGCGCTGGTCCGGGCGATCCTCGACGACCTGAGGGCCCAGCGCGCCCTGACCGGTCCACGGACCCTGGTCTCGATCTTTCTTGGCGGGGGCACCCCGTCGCTGATGGACCCCGCGGCGGCGGCGGAGATCATCACCCTGGCCCGATCGCTCTGGACGCCCCGGATCGGCTCCGGCGGGCTGGAGGTCACGCTTGAAGCCAATCCCACCGACGCCGAGACAGACAGATTCGCCGCCTTCGCCCAGGCCGGGGTGACCCGGCTGTCCCTGGGGGTCCAGGCCCTGGATGACGCCAGCCTGGCCTTTCTGGGCCGCAATCACGACGCCGCCGCAGCCCGGCGCGCGGCCGCCGTGGCGGGAAAGGTCTTTCCTCGGCTGTCCCTGGACCTGATCTACGCCCTGCCCGGCCAGACCGAAGCCGACTGGTCCGAAGCTCTGGCGGCCGCCCTGGACCTGGGGCCGGAACATCTGTCGCCCTATCAACTGACCCTGGAGCCCGGCACGGCCTTTGACCGCGCCGTTCGCCGGGGTCGGTTTCAGCCCGCCGACGAAATCCGTAGCGAGGCGCTGTTCAACCTGACCCAGGCGGTGCTGGAGGGCGCCGGATTCGACGCCTACGAGGTGTCAAACCACGCCCGGGGCGAGACGGCGCGGTCGCGGCACAATCTCGTCTACTGGCAGGGCGAGGACTATGTCGGGGCCGGCCCGGGCGCCCATGGCCGGCTGACCCTTGATGGCCGGCGAACCGCCACCGCGGCGGCCCGGGGGATTGGCGACTATATCGCGGCGGTCGGGACAGACGGGAACGGGTTCGCGGCCGAGATCCTCGCCCCCCGCGAGGCGGCCGAGGAGCGACTGTTGATGGGCCTGAGGATCGACCAGGGCGTGGCCTTCGCCGAACTGGAGCCCCTGGGACTGACACCGGCCAGCCCTGTTGTTGCAGACCTTGTCGCCCAGGGCCTGTTGACCCCGGGCAATGACCGACTGCGCGCCACGCGATCGGGGCGGCTGGTGCTGGACTGGCTGACGGGAAAACTGGCCGTCAGCTGAGCCGGATCCTTCCAAAGGGGATGAACCGGACGCCGTCAGCCGCCGACTGCGACCCGCTGCATCTCGAACAGCTCGCCGATTCCCTTTTCAGCAAGGCCGAACAGGGTCTCGAACTCACCCCTTGTGAAGCCGCGCTTTTCGCCTGTGGCCTGGATCTCGACAATATCGCCATTGCCGGTCAGGACGAAGTTGCTGTCAGCCTCGGCGTTTGAATCCTCGTCATAGTCGAGGTCCAGCACGGGCGTCCCATCGAACACGCCACAGGACACGGCCGCCACCTGGTCGAGGATCGGGTCGGTCTTGATCACCCCCTCGTCCAGCAGATAGCGGGTGGCCAGTCGCAGGGCGACCCAGGCGCCGGTTATGGCGGCGGTGCGGGTGCCGCCATCGGCCTGGACCACGTCGCAGTCCAGCACGATCTGACGCTCGCCCAGGGCCTGCATGTCGACAACGGCCCGCAGGGAGCGGCCGATCAGCCGCTGGATTTCCTGTGTGCGGCCCGACTGCTTGCCCTGGGCGGCTTCCCGGCGACCGCGGGTGTGGGTGGCGCGGGGCAGCATGCCATACTCGGCCGTCACCCAGCCGGCCCCCTTGCCGCGCATCCAGCCGGGCACGCCGGTCTCGACCGTGGCGGTGACCAGGACCTTGGTGTGACCAGCGGTAATCAGACAGCTGCCTTCGGCATAGCGATTGACCCCCGTCTCAAGGGTCACGGCGCGAAGCTGGTCAGGGACGCGGAGCGAGGGGCGCATGGAGGGTCCAATCAAGTCGGGGGCGCGACAGGCGCGCCTGGGGGCTGGAGCGCGCCTTGCGCGCCGGGTCAGGGGGCTTATCCTGTAAGCCGTGCGCCACGTCCACCGGCGCGGGACCCGAGCCCTGCCCATGACGCCTCTCCTGACGGGCTTGACCCAAACCCTCAACCTGGCCCAGACGCCCAGCCTGTCGGATCTTGACGGCCGGGCCCGCGACATCTTTCGCCGTATCGTCGAGAGCTATCTGGAAACCGGCGAACCGGTCGGGTCGCGAACCATATCCAGGGGCGGCGTCCACCTCTCGCCGGCCTCGATCCGCAACACCATGCAGGACCTGGCCAGCCTGGGCCTGCTCAACTCGCCCCATATCAGCGCCGGACGGATGCCGACCCATGCCGGATTGCGGCTGTTCGTGGATGGCCTGCTGGAGGTGGGCGATGTGGGCGAGGTCGAGCGCAACGCGATCGAGGGCCGGCTGCACGCCAAGGGCCGTTCGATGGAAGACGCCCTGCAGGAGGCCAGCGCAATACTGTCAGGCCTGGCGGGCGGCGCCGGTGTCGTTGTGACGCCGTCACGAGAGGCAGGTGTCAAGCATGTCGAGTTCGTGGCCCTGGGCCCCGACCGGGCGCTTGTGGTGATCGTCCTGGAAGACGGCGCCGTGGAGAACCGCCTGATGCGACTGGCTCCAGGGATTACGCCGTCGGCCCTTGCGGAAGCCTCCAACTTCCTGGCCACCCGCCTCCAGGGCCGGACCCTGGGCGAGGCCCGCAACGACATGCGCGGCGAACTGGAACTGGCCCGGCGGGAACTGGACTCCGTGGCGGCCCGGCTGGTCGAGGAGGGCCTGGCGGCCTGGGGCGGCGGAACCGAGGACGCCAGGGCCCTGATTGTCCGGGGCCAGGCCAATCTGATCGACGGGGGCGCCTCAGAGGACCTGGAGCGAATCCGCCGCCTGTTCGAGGACCTGGAACAGAAGGAGCAACTGATCGGTCTGCTCGACGGGGTGCGGGAAGCCGAGGGGGTGAGAATTTTCATCGGCGCCGAAACGCGGCTTTTCTCACTTTCGGGTTCCGCCGTGATCGCGGCTCCCTATATGTCGGGCCGACAGAAGGTTCTGGGCGCGATCGGCGTGATCGGTCCCGCCCGATTGAACTATGCCCGGGTCATTCCGTTGGTGGACTATACCGCCCGGGTGCTGGGCCAGATGATGGACGGATGAGACAAGATCATGAGTGAAGAGCCAACCTATCCCGCGCCCGACGATGATGCGGTGCTGGACCAGCAGGAGGCCGAGGACGAGGTCCTGGCCCTCAAGTCCGAAGTCGCAGCCTTGAAGGACCAGCTGCTTCGGGTCGCCGCCGAGGCGGAGAATACCAAACGTCGCACCGAGCGCGAAGCCAATGACGCCCGGGCCTTTGCGATCACCAAGTTCGCCCGCGAACTTCTGGACGCCGCCGACAACCTGTCCACGGCCACGGCCTATGCGCCCCGGGACAGCCAGGACCCGGCGGTGAAGAACTTCGTGATCGGCGTCGAGATGACCGAGAAGAAGCTTCTGGAGGCCTTTGACCGAAATGGCCTGAAGAAGCTGACCCCTGTGGCCGGAGAAAAGTTCGACCCCAATTTCCATCAGGCCATGATGGAGGAACTGTCCGCCGGCGTGGCCAGCGGCGCGGTGGTCAAGACCCTGCAGTCCGGCTATGCCCTGTTCGGCCGTATCGTCCGGCCTGCGATGGTGGTGGTCGCAGCCAAGGGCTCAGGCTCGGCCGCCCCTGAGAGCACCGCCGGCGGCGCCAATCCCTACGGCCAGCATGACGAAGCGTCAGGCGAAACCATCGACACCAAGGCTTAAGGGTCGCAGCCCCTTCCGCGCGCCGATGTTTCCGCTAATGTCACCGGCCAACTTTCATGGCGGATCGGTCCAGCCCTCCGATTCGCCCGGACGCCGGACCAGACATGAAGCTGACCATTGAGCGCGCGGCGCTGCTGAAGGCCCTGGGCCACGTTCAGAGCGTCGTCGAACGTCGCAACACCATTCCGATCCTGTCGAACGTTCTGCTGTCGGCGGATCGCGAGCGGGTGAGCTTCTCGGCCACCGACCTGGATGTCGAGATCGTCGACGAGGGCGCAGCCCTGGTCGACGTGCCGGGACAGATCACCGCGCCGGCCCATACCCTTTACGAGATCGTCCGCAAGCTGCCGGACGGGGCCGACGTTTCCCTGAGCTATTCGGGCGAGGACCCCCGGCTGCAGATCTCGGCGGGCCGGTCGCGGTTCAACCTGCCGGTCCTCCCCGCCGGCGACTTTCCGGTCATGAGCGCCGAGGGCCTGTCGGCCCATATCCAGATCGACGCCGGCGACCTGATCCGGCTGATCGACAAGACCCGTTTCGCCATCTCCACCGAAGAGACGCGCTATTACCTCAACGGCCTCTACGTCCACACCGTGATGGATGGCGGCGAGGCCAGGCTGCGCGCCGTGGCCACCGACGGCCACCGCCTGGCCCTGGCCGAGATGCCGGCCCCCGAGGGCGCCGCCGGCCAGCCCGGGGTGATCATCCCGCGCAAGACCATCAATGAGGCCCGCCGCCTGCTCGAGGACGCCGGAGAGCATGTGGGCTTCCAGGTGAGCGCCCAGAAGGTCCGTTTCGAGTTCGCCGGCGCCTCGGCCCTGACCAGCAAGGTCATCGATGGCAGCTTCCCCGACTACATGCGGGTCATTCCGCGCGACAACCAGAAGATCATGACGGTGGACGCCCAGCTGTTCGCCAAGGCCGTCGACCGGGTCGCGACCATCTCGGTGGAAAAGAGCCGCTCGGTGAAACTGGCCATCGAGACGGGCCGCATGACCCTGACCGTGCGCAACATGGAGGCCGGTCAGGGCGTCGAGGAACTGGAAATCGACTATGACGGCGACGCCTTCGAGATCGGTTTCAACGCCCGCTATCTGCTGGACGTGGCCGGCCAGATCAATGGCGAGACCGCCGAGTTCCGTTTCGCAGACCCCGCCTCTCCGACCCTGGTGCTGGACCCCACGGACGCCGGGGTGCGGTATGTGCTGATGCCCCTGCGGGTCTGATCACAGACCCTTGTTCACCCGACCTGGCGCTCCATGTGGCCCCCAACGGAGGACACCTTCATGTCTGCAATCGCCCTGGCCCTGTTTCTGGCCGCAGCATCGCCTGCCGGCGCCGTCCCGGCCCTGGCGGGAGACTGGACCATCGACCTGTCCAGCGAGCCGGGGCAGCCCTACACGAAATCCATGACCCTGGCCCTGCAGCCGGACGGAACGGTGACCGGAAGCTTCTATGACAGCGAGATCCTGGCCGGCCGCTGGAAGACCGACCGGGGCCGGACCTGCGCCAGTTTCCGCACCACCGACGGCGTCGGCCCCTATCACAGCAACGTCTGCCTGACAGGGACCGGGGTTTCGGGCCAGACCTGGGCGGAACAGCGAAGTTTCCTGTTCAACTGGAATGGCGTGAGGCGGTAGGGCCCCGGGGGCGGTGATTTAGGGACACGCAAAACCTTCTCCTTCGATGTGAACCGCGGGACCAAATTGGAGCCCCCGGAATTGTTGTGCTGTCACCCTCGCTCCAACTCGTCGCACTCTATTCGTCATTCTGAGTAGCGGCCGCAGGCCGTGTGTCGAAGAACGCATTGTTTTTCAGGGGTTTTCGAAAGCGGCGGCAATCAGTTTGCGTCCTTCGACACGGTCGCTGCGCGACCTACTCAGGATGACGACGATCTGAAGGTTGAAATCCGGGGACACCCGGCACCCAGGCGACCAAAGGTCGGCGGCGCTGGCCGGCCGCCGTCATGCGATAATCACGCCTCCCGCTTCGAACGCCCCGGAGAGGCTTCATGATCCGCCCCCAGTCGCCCGACGAAAATTCCTGCAACCCGTGGACATCGGCGTTACCGAACCCTGTGACGACCCTGACTTCGGCGTTACCGAAAACCGGCGCGGACCTTGCAAAACCCGGACAGAATCTAACGCTTCCAACAGACCGCCTGCTGGGGCAAATGGGGCGGACGACGGCCCCACTCCCGGCAGAACTACGCAATAACCTGCATAGATACAAAGACTTGACTGACCTTTCGGCCAAATCCCCGGCCCTGGCCGACCGGTCTGGCGACCCCCAAGCGGAGCGCGATTTTTTTGTTTGCGTTTTGCCGCCTGTTTCCGGCCGGAAAACCCGCAATCTGCGGTCCGGGACGCCGGGACAGGGGCGGTACGGCGAAGTTTCCTTTTCGACGGCAATGGCGCCAGGCCCTGAACCCCGGCTAGAAGGGGCCCCGCCATTACCTTGTCCGCGCACGGCGCAAGGCCCATTTTGACCATAGCTGTCCTGACCTCCCTGACCCTGACCGATTTTCGGTCCTACAGCCTCGGCGCGTTGCAGCCGGCGGGGCGCAGTGTCTGGTTGGCTGGTCCCAACGGCGCCGGCAAGACCAACCTCTTGGAAGCCATTTCCCTGCTATCGCCCGGGCGAGGCCTTCGCGGCGCCAGCCTGGCCGAGGTGGGGCGAAGGCAGCCTGGCGAGCGGGCGGGGCGAGCCTGGGCGGTGTCGGCGCGGGTCTCCGACGGCCAGGACGAAACCCGGCTGGGCACGGGTACGGACAGCCCGGGGTCTTCCCGTCGCCTGACCCGGGTCGAGGGGGCCACCGTGCCGCCTGGCCGGCTCACCGACCATATCCGCCCCATCTGGCTGACCCCGGCCCAGGACCGGCTGTTCCTGGAGGCGGCCGGTGACCGGCGGCGGTTTTTCGACCGGCTGGTCTTCGCCGCCGAACCCCTGCACGCCGCCCATGCCTCGGCCTATGACAAGGCCCTGCGCGAGCGGATGAGACTCCTGACCGACGAGACGGCCTCGCCCGATCCCCTGTGGCTGTCGGCGCTCGAGACGCGGATGGCCGAACACGGCTCGGCCCTGGCCGCCGCCCGCTGGCGCACCCTGGCCGCCCTCCAGGCCGAGATCGACAGCCGCACCGACCGCCCCTTTCCCAGGGCGATCCTGACCCTGACCGGCGAGTGGGAAACCCTGGCCGCCCAGGGGTTGGCGGAAGATGAAATCGGCGCCCGACTGGCCGCCGTACTGGTCCTGGCAAGGGGTCGCGACGGCGCCGCCGGACGGGCCCTGACCGGCCCTCATCGGGGGGATCTGGCGGTCGTCCATGCCGAAAAGGACCGTCCCGCCGCCGAATGTTCCACCGGCGAGCAGAAAGCCTTGATTCTGAACCTGGTTCTGGCCCAGGCGGCGCGACTTTCCCGTGCCTTTTCCGCGCCGAATCCTGTACTGTTGCTCGACGAAGTCGCTGCTCACCTCGACCCGCTCCGGCGGTCGGCTCTGGCGGCTGAAATTGCGGCGTTGGGTCTTCAGGTGTTTCTCACCGGAACAGACGCTTCGCTGTTCGACCCCTTCAAGGGTCAGGCCCTGGGCGTCCGTGTGGAGCCCTCCGGTCTGACCGTCCTGGACGACTGAATGACCGACGAAACGGCTGGCGCCGCACCCGAGACCGATCCGGCGCACATCAATCCCAACAACCAGACCGCCGAAGAGGGCGCTGCCGATTACGGCGCCGATTCCATCAAGGTTCTCAAGGGCCTGGACGCTGTTCGCAAGCGGCCGGGAATGTATATCGGCGACACCGATGACGGCTCAGGCCTGCATCACATGGTCTATGAGGTGGTGGACAACGCCATCGACGAATCCCTGGCCGGCTGGGCGACCAGGGTCGAGGTGATCCTCAATGCCGACGGTTCGGTGACGGTCAGCGACGACGGCCGGGGCATTCCGACCGACATCCATGAGGGCGAAGGCGTCAGCGCCGCCGAGGTCATCATGACCCAGCTCCATGCTGGCGGGAAATTCGACCAGAACAGCTACAAGGTTTCCGGCGGCCTGCACGGCGTGGGCGTATCGGTGGTCAACGCCTTGAGTGACTATCTGGAGCTCAAGATCCACCGCAACGGCAAGCAGCACCAGATGCGCTTCGAGCGGGGGGACGCTGTATCGTCCCTGACCGTGACCGGCGACTCGCCGCTGCGCGACAATGGCGAGCCCCTGACCGGGACTATCGTCACCTTCTATCCCTCACTCGCCACCTTCAGCCATATCGATTTCGACCGGAAGACCCTGGAGCATCGCCTGCGGGAGCTGGCCTTTCTCAATAGCGGCGTGACCATCTATTTCCGGGATCTGCGAGGGGCCGAGCCTTTCGAGGAGATCATGCATTACGACGGCGGCATCGAGGCCTTCGTCCGCCATCTCGACAAGGCCAAGACCCCGCTGGTCAAGAACCCCATGGTCATCCGCGGCCAGCGCGAGAAGGTCCAGGTGGATCTCGCCCTCTGGTGGAACGACAGCTACCACGAACAGATGCTGTGCTTCACCAACAACATCCCCCAGAGGGATGGCGGCACGCACCTGGCGGCCTTCCGCGCCGCCCTGACCCGGGTGGTGGGGGCCTATATCGAAAGCTCCGGCATGGCCAAGAAGGAGAAGGTCTCGGTCACCGGCGAGGATGCCCGGGAAGGCCTGACCTGCGTCCTGTCGGTCAAGGTGCCTGACCCCAAGTTCAGCAGCCAGACCAAGGACAAGCTGGTCTCCAGCGAAGTGCGGCCGGCCGTCGAAGGCCTGGTCCAGGAAGGCCTGGCCACCTGGTTCGAGGAACACCCCCAGGAAGCCCGAATCCTGGTCGGCAAGGTGGTCGAGGCCGCTGCAGCCCGGGAGGCCGCCCGCAAGGCCCGCGAACTGACCAGGCGCAAGAGCGCCCTGGACATCAGCTCCCTCCCCGGCAAACTGGCTGACTGTCAGGAGCGCGATCCCGCCAAGTCGGAACTGTTCCTGGTCGAGGGCGACAGCGCCGGCGGCAGCGCCAAACAGGCGCGCAACCGCGAGAACCAGGCCGTCCTGCCCCTGCGCGGCAAGATTCTCAATGTCGAGCGAGCGCGGTTTGACCGGATGCTGGGTTCGGATCAGGTCGGCACCCTGATCACGGCCCTGGGCGCCGGTATCGGCCGGGACGACTTCAATATCGAGAAGATGCGCTATCACCGCATCGTCATCATGACCGACGCCGATGTCGACGGCGCCCATATCCGCACCCTGCTCCTGACCTTCTTCTATCGGCAGATGCCGCAGGTGATCGAGCGGGGCTATCTCTACATCGCCCAGCCGCCCCTCTACAAAGCCAGCAAAGGCCGCTCCTCCCGCTATCTGAAGGACGATGCGGAGATGGAAACCTTCCTGACGGACGAAGGCGTCGACGGGGCCGAACTGGACCTGGCCAATGGCGAGCGAATGACCGGACAGGACCTGCTGGCCCTGGTCCAGACCAGCCGCCAGGCGAGAGCCAATATTGATCGGCTGTCCGCACGGGCCCCGTCCTTCGCCATTGAGCAGGCGGCCATGGCGGGGCTGTTTGGCGATGCACCCGACGCAGTCAGGGCGGCGGCCCGGCTCGATCTCTATGCCGAGGAGGGAGACGGTCCCTGGTCGGGCGAACCCGGCGTCGGCGGCGGCTATGTGTTCAGCCGGGTCAAGCGCGGGGTGTCCGAACGGATCGCCCTGGACGACCAGACCCTGCAGGCGGCGGACGGACGCCGCCTCGCCGAACGGTCCCTGGCCCTGGCCGAGATCTTCTCCGGCGCAGCGACCTACCGCCGCAAGGAGCGCAGCCAGACCGTTCGCGGACCGCTGGACCTGGTCAATGCCGTGATGGACGCGGGCCGGCGCGGCCTGACCATCCAGCGCTACAAGGGCCTCGGCGAGATGAACCCCGAGCAGCTTTGGGAGACCACCCTGGACTCGGAAGCCCGCACCCTGCTCCAGGTCCGGATCAACCATGCCGACGACGCTGATGACATGTTCAGCCGCCTGATGGGCGACCTGGTCGAACCCCGCCGCGAGTTCATCCAGGCCAATGCCCTGGACGCGGAAGTGGATGTCTGAGCCCAAGGTGAGCCGTAGCCGGGCCAGCCACCACCGCTAAGACCCTCACTGAAGGACGGGCGACCCTTCGTGGCCGCCCGTCTCATTCGACAGATGCGCGATGACGGTTGCTGAGGGGCGTCAGCTTTCGCCCACCCCGCCCCTTTTTGCGTCATCCGGGTCAAGATCATAGTCAAGCAGGTCGCCGGGCTTGCAGTCCAGCACGGCGCAGAGGGCCGCCAGGGTCTCGAACCGGACTCCGCGAACCTTTCCGGTTCGCAGCAGCGACATCTGGGTTTCCGAGAGACCGATGCGCGCCGCCAGATCGCGCGCCTTAATCTTGCGTCGAGCCAGCATGACATCGAGGGTGACGACAACCGGCACCGCTAGATAAAGTCTTCTAGTTCGGCCTTCAGGGCGGCCGTCTCGGCCTGTGCCCTGGCCATGATCCGGCCCAGCAAAAGAATGGCTCCGCCAACCACCAGAATAACCACCGACTCGGTGTTCAGATGAAAGTCGAAACCCTCCCCTTCAATCCATGCGATCAAGGTTGGAGAAATAAGGATTGCGGCGGCGGCCCCCCAAACCACATTCTCACCAATGCCGGCGATGGACCGGCTGTTCCTGAGGCTGAAGACCTCACCCTTCGCGATCCGCCCAAACATGCCGCGGGCCGTCCAGAGCCCCATCAGATAGAGGACGCTAGGCAGGATGTTCGCAAGCCCCTTGAGCACCGGCGCTGCTTCCGGCCAGAACAGACTGGCGTCCCAATTGACGATCGCACCAATCGACGTGGTCACCATCCAGGCGATACCCTTCAGGTTGAAAAAGGACAGCGCAATGACGACCGCTGCGAAGGTCGCAAAAAACTCAAACGTCTTGGCCTGATCAACGAGCTTGGAATCGGGAAGAAGCATCTGGTTCATGTTATGCACCCATTGCGTATAACGCATATTTCTTTATGTTTTATATAAAGTCAATAAGGTTTTATGGTGTAGCCCCTTGCATGCCGCGCAGAGATCGCCACTGTCGGTGGCATGAATCTCAAAGGCAAACTCCTCAAGGGCCGCTACGTGCGGCTCGAGCCCATCACTCCTGATCATCGCGACGAGTTGCGCGGCGCCGTGGACTGCGACCCGGAGGCCTGGGAGATCATGTCCGTCAACGGCTGCGGTGAGGGGTTCGAGGACTGGTGGGGCGCCCTGAAGGGCGAAACGGACCGGGGCGAGCGGATCGGCTATGCCATCCGCAGGATTTCGGACAAGCGCGTCGTCGGCACGACCAGCTTTCTGAACATTCGCAGGCTACACAAGGGCGTCGAGATCGGTTCGACCTTTCTGCATCCCGATGTGAGATCAGGGCCGGTCAATCCAGAAACCAAGCGCCTGCTCCTGGGCCAGGCCTTCGATGCGGGCGCCATCCGGGTGGAGTTCATGATCGACGAGCGAAACGCCCGCAGCCAGGCGGCGGTCATGAAGCTGGGCGCAACCCGGGAGGGCTCCCTGCGCAACCACAAGATCACCTGGACAGGTCATGTCCGGGACACTGTCGTCCTGTCGATCTGTGATTTCGACTGGCCAGGCGTGCGTGGCCGGCTGGAATTCCGGCTGCGGGAAACCTTTACGGCGTGACCGGCGGCGGCGGAGGCGGCATTGATGGCGCATCCGCCCGGGAAAAACGCCAGTCAACCGACTGCATCGCCCCGTCGACCATGCCTTCGATACGGGCGCAGAGGTCGGATTCGCAGCGCTGATAGATCACGCGCTGGGGAAAGTCGTGGTCGAGGTTTTCGAAGACAGCCTTATCCCGTCCGTCGTTGACCAGCGAAAAGACTGTCGGTTCGGCCCCTGCAGGCATGGCGACAAAGACAAGGCCGGTCGAGCTTGTGGTGATGGTCATCATTTCCATCCGGACCGGCTGCCTCGGCCGATACACCTGATTGACGCCAGCCATGGCCCCGCCCCTTGCGGGCAGCCAGCTTTCCCGGTCTTCGCCCTTTGGCCCGGCCTGGATCCAGTCCCCCGTCATCCAGGAGAGATCCGACAATGTGGGCCTGGGCGGAGCCGGGGCCGGTATTAGCGCCGGCTTTGCGGCCGGCGACATGGCGCAAGCCGTCAGGCTAAGCGCGGCGATCACGAGGGGAAGGGCGATGGTCTTCATTCGGGACATCCTGCAGCCAATAGGGCGAGGGGGTTCAAGCGCGGCGCCAGACCGGAAGCCTGGTTCCGGCCGACACAAGGTTTTCCAGCGAACAACTACCCGGCCCCCCGAACCTCCCGGATCATTCCAGAATCGGCAAGGGAACCGGCGCGAACGTCTCGACGCTGCTTGAAAAATTCCCGCAGTATGGCGGCGCTCTCCTCCGCCATCACACCGCCAAGCACCTCCGGCCGCCAATGGCAGGTGGGCTGATCGAAGTATCTCGGTCCATGAGCCACAGCCCCGCCCTTTGGATCGTCCGCGCCATAGATTAGCCGGCCGATCCGGGCATGGCTGATGGCGCCGGCGCACATGGCGCAGGGCTCCAGTGTCACCACGAGGGTCAGGTCGGTCAGACGGTAGTTGCCCAGCGCAGCGCCGGCAGCGCGAAGCGCCAGGATCTCGGCATGGGCGGTGGGATCATGGGCTCCGATCGTGCCATTGCCGGCGCAGGCGATAACCTGTCCGGTCGCCGGATCAAGGATCACAGCGCCCACAGGAACCTCGCCCATGGCGGCGGCCTCACGGGCGGCCTCCAGGGCCATGGCCATGAGGGCTTCATCAGACAGCGGCGGATTCTGCGGATTCATGCTATCGATACCAGTCATGACCGTCGGGAGACGGCCAGTCCTACAATGGAGTTGCACAATGACATCACAGGATTCTGACGACGGCGCCGGCCAGGACCGGGTCGCCAAGGTGCTGGCCAGGGCCGGGGTCGCGTCGCGCCGCGAGGTCGAACGGCTGATCGAAGCCGGGCGCGTAGCCCTGAACGGCAAGGTCCTGACCACCCCGGCCGTCAAGATCGAGGCCGGTGACATCCTGACCGTGGATGGCGAGGTGATCGCCGGCGCCGAGCCGACCCGGGTGTTCCGCTATCACAAGCCGGCCGGCCTGATGACCACACACACCGATCCCAAGGGGCGGCCGACCGTGTTCGAGGCCCTGCCCCCCGGCCTGCCCCGGCTGATTTCCGTCGGGCGGCTGGACCTCAGCTCCGAAGGCTTGCTGCTGCTGACCAATGACGGCGCCCTCACCCGGGCTCTGGAATTGCCGTCCAGCGGCTGGTCGCGGATCTACCGGGCCCGCGCCTATGGCGAGGCCAGCCAGGAGAAGCTGGACAGGCTGAAGGACGGGATCACCGTCGAGGGGATCAAGTACGGACCGATCGACGCAAAGCTGGACAAGGCCTCGGGCCGAAATGTCTGGATCACCGTCACGCTTGCCGAGGGCAAGAACCGGGAAGTCAGGCGCGTGCTCGAAGCCCTGGGACTGAAGGTCAACCGCCTGATCCGCTTGGCCTATGGTCCCTTCAGCCTCGGGCCGTTGGCGCCCGGTCAGGTGGAGGAGGTCGGCCCGCGGGTCATCCGTGAACTGTTGGGCGACTATATAGACCCGGCAAACCTGCCCACCGGATCGGCGGTCCAGTTCAAGCCTCCCGCCAACGCGCCGTCCAGACGTGATCCCTCCCGGCCGCCGCCCAGCCAGAAATCGGCGGCAGCTGCGGAAAAGCCCGAAAAGCCGGTCTACAAGCCGGGCTGGGCCCGCGCCAAACCCAAGCTGTCAGGCCATGTCATGCCCAAGGCGCCAAAGGAAAAGCGTCAGGCCGATTTTGGCCCAGGCAAGCGGGATCCCAAACCCCGCCCCTTCAAATCCAACGCCCCCAGGGCGGTCATCCCGCGGGAGGAGGATCGCAGGAGCCCGGCGACAGCGCCGGTCAGGCAAGGCCCCCGGGATTCCGCGACAGCGATCCAGGATGAAAAGGCCCGCGCCCTGCGCCTGGCGCTGGCCGGTCTGGACGATGACGGTCCTCGCCCCAAGGGCCGCGATGGGGCTGCAATGCCCCGCGCCGATCGACCCGGTCCCGAACGCAAGGGACCAGATCGAAAGGGCTCCGAACGAAAGGGCACGGAACGCAAGAGCCCGGAACGGCGCGACCAGAAGCCGGGGGCGGCCTACCGCACCGGTCCTGGGCCCGGCGCAGAGCGCACCGGCGACAGACCCGCGACGTCCCGCGCGAGACCGGCGCCGAAGGACCTGAGGCCCCAGCATTTCAAGGACCGCGACCTCGTCGCTGCACCACCAAAAGAGTCGGAGCGGCCGCCGCCCAAGGCCAAACCCCGCGGCGCCCCCTGGGCGGGCCGCGCCGACCAGCGAATCCAGCCTATGGCCAAGCCGGCGGCGAAATTTGCCGCAGGGCCCAAGGGCGAGTCCCGTGGAAAGCCCGGCGGCCCTCGCGGAGGCAAACCCGGCCGACCACCGAAACGTCCCGGCTAGAGCCTGTTCCGTTATGAACGAACCGATCATAACGGAAAAACAAGCTCTAATTCAAAGGGTTAGAGCATATTTCGATCCGATAGCAGCTTCACACTTGTCGGAACATGCTCTATTCCTTGCTGGCTTGGCGTAGGGCCTGGCCCAGTCTGAGGGTGCGTCTCCAGACCGTGATCAGGGTTCCCGCGGCGATGGCGCCCAGTCCGATCAGCAGGATCTGGCCGTTCCAGCCCCAGAGCGGCTCCAGGGCTGCCGCAAGGCCGGTGATCGTCAGGGCGAACATCCTCTGGGGCTTGGCCATGGGGCCGCCGAAGTCGGCCGGCTGACCAAGGCCGCGGCCAAGCTCGCGGACATAGGCGGTCAATATGGCCAGGGCCGCGCAGATCCAGCCCAGGGCGCCGGCGACCTGAAATCCGGCGGCCTGGGCGCCATATCCGGTCCCGACCAGGAAGAACAGGTCAGCGAACCGGTCAGGCAGTTCGTTCCAGACCGGACCGGTCGGGGTGGCGAGTCCCTGTTCAACGGCCACCATCCCGTCCAGCAGATTGCAGAGCAATCGAAGCTGGATGCAGGCGACGGCCAGGACGAGGGCGACGGCGCGGCCCCAGCCCTCCGCAGAGCCAGACAGCATGAAGAGGGCCCCGCCCAGGGAGGCAAACCCGACACTGAGGGCGGAAATGCCGTTCGGCCAGACCCCCGCCCGACCAAGCCTGGCCGACAACCGCCCTGCCCAGGCTGAGGATCGGGACTTCAGGGGGCGACGGTTGTCCAGGTCTGCCATCGGTGGGTCCCCGGGCGTTGCTCAGTCAACCGTTGCGTTTCCGGCCGTTCCGGTCAAGCGGCGACGCGCCGCCACCCGGGCGAAGGCTTGCAGATATGCCGGGTTCTCGGTGCCCATCCAGCGATCCCACCAGGTGAAATAAAGTCCGAAATTGGATCCGGCCTGGGCGTGATGCAGATCGTGGTGCGTCACCGTCGTCATCCAGTCCAGAAGCGGCCGCCCCTGCCGGTCGGCCGGAAAAAGCTCATAGCCGGAATGGCCGATCACGTTGCGGGCGATCTGGTGCAGCATGAACAGTCCAAAAGCTGGCCAGGCGACCGGGACCAGGATCAGCCAAAGCGGGCTGAAGGCCGCCATGACCGCAGCTTCACCCAGGTCAAAGCTGTAGGCGGTGAAGGGCGTCGGATTGAAGGAGCGATGATGCCGTCGGTGAAAGCTGCGGAACAGCCGGGGGCGATGCATCAGCCGGTGCGCCCAGTAGAAATAGGCGTCATGGGCCAGGATGGTTAGGACGAGGGACACCAGAGTCCAGACCAGTCCAGCCTCCTGTCGCATCGTCTTGCCCCACAGCAGACCGCCGCTTTCCAGTCCGACGGTGATCAGGGTCACGGTCGAAAAAATGGCCACTGACCGCACAGAGCAAAACAGTTCGACCAGATGCTGCGTCAGGGGAGGACGATCCGGCCTGATCTTCCAGGATTTCAGAAGGGGCGCCAGGGCGACGCAAAGGACCAGCCAGGTCAGCGGCGCGGCCACGGCATAGCGGAGCAGGTCTCCCTGAAAGCCATGCCACCAGTGTTGGGCCAGATACAGCAGCTGGTTCTGATCGGAAGGGTGAACAGACATCTCGGGTCTCCTGACGGTCCATCCAGTTTGCCCGGCTCCGGAGCAGGCGACTGCCTCAGGATCAAGGCGGCCCGCCGAATCCGAAAATCAGCCAGAGTCTTTCGCAATTGGCGAACCCGCCCTGGACCCGTCCCCGAGGGCTCTCAGGGATTCCAGCCGCCACTGGCTGGGGGTCTGGCCGGTGGCGTCCTTGAAGGCGCGGTTGAACGGACCAAGGGAGGCATAGCCGAGATCAAAGGCCAGGCTGGAGACAGGCAGCCGGGCCTGGGCAGGATCCGACAGGGTCGTCCTGGCCGCCTCTATCCTCTGGCCGTTCAGAAAGTCTGCGAAATTCCGGTATCCAAGACCGCCATTGATCAGGCGCCGCAATCGATGCTCCGGAGCCTGGACGGAGGCGGCGAGCCGGCCGATGGTCAGGCCCTCCTGCCGCCAGATCTGGTCTTCCGTCATCACTGACTGGAGCCGAGTGAGCAACGGGCGATCCTGGGGGTCGATATCCTCGACCCGGGGCTCCAGAACCCGTTCATCCGACGCGATGGCGAAGAGCCCGGGCCGGGCAGTCAGGAAGGCCATGGCGGCCAGCAGGCTGATCACCGCCAGGCTGGCCGCCTGCAACAGGGACAGCCAGGGCGCCCGCATCCCCAGTTCGAAGGCGATCTCGAAACCGGACAGGGCGATGGCATAGATGGAAATCAGCACGATCACCGGGGTGCGGAGGGCGCGGCGCGCCTCGATCAGGTCTCCCTCCCTGTGTCGCCAGACCAGACTGAGAACATGACCGACCAAGGCGACTTCCAACAGGTTATGGAAGACCCAGATCCCCTCGGACAGCGGCCTGGCTGTCCAGGCCCCGGTCAATCCGACAAGGGTCATGACCACAGCCGGGATCCAGCGAGTCAGGCGAAACGGCCGGTCCTCGAACAGGGCCATGCCGAACATCCAGAAATAGGCGGTTCCACCCATGGACAGCAGCCAGATCGGCAGGATGATCGGCCAGACGGCGCGGGTTTCAGCGCCGCCCGAATGCAGGGCGAAGCCGGCAGCCGCCAGTGAAAACAGCGCCCCGCACCACCGGGCCGGGACCATGGGCCGACCCGTGAGCATGGCCAGGGCCGTGCAGAGCATGGCGCCGACCGCTATGCCCCTCACCAGCGTCTCCAGAGTGTCCAAGGCCTTGCCCTCCATCGCCAGGCTGCGCACGAGGGCGCGATCCCGCTGACCGGGCCAACCTAACCCGCAGCAGCAATGCGCGAAACTGCATGCACAGAGGCTTCATCAGGGCGGCCTTCGACTGAACGGTGTTTTGTCCCCCTCGTCAAAAACTCGGTCGCAGCCTGTTGCAGCCCTTGATGCCTGGGCATACCGTTGGTTGCCCGAAAACATCGGTGGAGGCGAAGATGGCCAACCGTTCCAGCTACAGCCTCGACCTGGATGTTCAGGCAGGCCTTTTCAACGTCAGTATCGACTACGGCATCGATACCTATTTTGATCCGGAGACCGGGGAGGCCTTCGGTGACACCAGCTGGACGGCCTGGATCATTCCGGATGGCGGCGGAGCTCCCGGCGGGACCGGCGGTTACGGAGCGGAATCAAACAGTATCGTCATAGAGCTGGGCCTTGACCCCGCCCCCGGACTGAAGATCTTTCGCCTTGATTTCACGGCCCAGAACAGTTTCAGCGGGGCCAGCCTGGCCATCAGCTGGAATGTGATGGTTGACGCCCATGGCGTCGCTCCGTCACGGCTGACTGGAACCGACAGCGCCGATATTGTGGTCGCCGGGTTCGGCAACGACCGGATATGGACGCTTGCCGGAGACGACCGGGTGTTCGCCGGAGAGGGGGACGACCGTGTCCAGGGCGGCGGCGGAGATGACTGGCTGGACGGCGGCGCCGGCGCCGACATCCTCGCGGGTGGCGCCGGAGATGACCGCTACAGCGTCGACAACGCCGGCGACCAGATCGTTGAGTATGCCAACCGAGGCTACGACACCCTGATCAGTTCCGTGAGCATAACCCTCGCTGCCGGTGTCGAGCAACTGGTCCTCACCGGCGGACTGGCCCTTGAGGGTCTGGGCAACGACCTTGACAATCGCCTGGACGGCAATGTCGGGGGCAACCTGCTGTCGGGCATGTCAGGGGATGATAGTCTGTATGGCTTCGCCGGTGACGATCTTCTGTTCGGCGGCAATGGGCGGGACCTGCTCGATGGCGGGCTGGGCGACGATACCATGGCGGGCGGGTTGGAGGACGACATCTATGTCGTGGACTCCATTCTGGATCAGGTCAGCGAAGCGCTGGACCAGGGGCACGACCTCGTTCGGGTCTTCGGCCCGGCACAGTACACCCTCGCGGACAACATCGAAGATCTGGCGCAGATCGGCCCGAGAGGCCTGCATGGCATCGGCAATGAACTGAACAACCGCCTGCTCGGCGGCAAGTCAGGGGACAGGCTGGACGGGCTGGGTGGCAATGACAGTCTCGAAGGCGGCGAGGGCGATGACCAGCTGGCCGGCGGCGCAGGAGCAGACGAGTTGCGGGGTGGCGCAGGGTTCGACACGGTCAGCTATGCGGCCTCCACATCAGGGGTTTATGTCAACCTTCAGACTCAGGGGATCTTCAATCCTGCGACCGGCGGCGACGCGCAAGGCGACTGGCTGCTGGGGATCGAGGCCCTGATCGGCAGCGATCATGACGACACCCTGATCGGCGTGACCCTGGCCAACAACCACCTCTCAGGGGGCTTGGGAGACGATGAGCTTCAGGGACTCGGCGGGAATGATGTTCTGATCGGCGGTGCGGGCGGCGACAAGCTGATCGGGGGAAGCGGGGTCGACACCCTGAGCTATACAGGGTCCGATGCCAGCGTCTTGGTCGACCTTCTGGCGGGCTTGGCGTCCGGCGGCCATGCCGAGGGCGACAGTTTCGAGGGGATCGAGCGACTGGTCGGCAGCGGCTGGGCCGACATCCTGACAGGCAGCGATGGCAATGACAGCCTGAGCGGCGGTGGAGGCGGCGACCAGTTGGCGGGCGGACTCGGGATAGACATGGTCAGCTATGCCGGTAGCCGGCTATCCGTGACCGTGAACCTCGCCTTGCAAACCGCGACAGGGGGCGAGGCCACAGACGACAGCCTGAGCGGGTTCGAGTCCGCCCGCGGCGGCCACGCGGCCGATAGCCTGACCGGGGACAGCGGCGCCAATCTTTTGATCGGCGAGGCGGGAAACGACAGCCTCATCGGCGGGTCCGGCGACGATGTTCTGGTCGGCGGCAAGGGAGGCGACATCCTGAATGGCGGGGCCGGTCAGGACACGCTCAGCTATGCCGGCGCCGTGGGCGGGGTGGTGGTGAACCTGGCGACGTCGGTTGCCTATGCCGGCGACGCCCAGGGCGACATCATCAGCGGCTTCGAGAATCTGGTGGGCGGCCGGGCCGGCGACAGCCTGACCGGAGACGCCGGAGCCAATCTTCTGAGGGGTCAGGGCGGTTTCGACATGCTGGACGGCGGCGCTGGCGACGATGTCCTGTTCGGCGGCGATCAGGGCGACATTTTTCTGTTCAACCCAGGCCATGGCGCCGACCGGATCGGGGATTTCAGGATTGGGCAGGACATGATCCAGCTCGATCTGGGCGCGGCCTTCGACAGCTTCGCCGAGATCATGGCCGCGGCCCAGGCAACCGGCAGCCAAGCACAGCATGTGCTGTTTGCCTTCGGCGAGGGCGACAGCCTGCTGCTGCGCAACGTCCAGATCTCCAGTCTGTCAGCGGCGGATTTTGGACTTTAGACACGTGGGTTTCTGGCCGGACGTCACGTCTGGCCAGGGTTTTCCCGGATAGATGGGGCGAGCCGGCCGGGGCCGGCCCGCCCTGCGGTTTACAATACCCAGCCGCCCGTCATGCCGGTGACATTGCCGGTGAAGGCGATGGCCAGGTCGGCCACTCCGTCGCCGTTGATGTCGGCCTGCAGCAGGCTTTCATTGGTTCCGCTGTTGTAGGCCAGGGTGTACTGGCCGGCCACGCCCGTCAGGGCCGCCGCAAGCACGAAGGCCTGATCGCCGGCCAGGCCGGTATTGGCGTCGATGGCGGCCAGATCGAGGATGTCAGAGGCGGCCATATCCCGGATCAAGTCCCGCGCGGCCAGCGTCGACTCATTGACCGCCGTGTAGATGAACCGGTCAGACCCGCCCAGACCGGTCAGGACGTCGGCTCCCACCCCTCCGGTGATCAGGTCATTGCCATTGCCGCCATCGATGGTGTCATTGCCGCTCAGGCCAAGGATCGTGTCATTGCCTGAACCGCCAACCAGGACATTGGCGTTGTTGGTTCCGGTCAGGCTGTCATTGAAGGCCGACCCGGTAAGGTTCTCAAGCCCGGACAGGGTGTCCACCCCCGCCCCCAGGGTGTTCTGGGCCACCACCAGGCCCAGATTGACGGTCACAGCCGCTGCAGCACTGGCATAGCTGGCGGTATCATTGCCGGCATTGCCATTGAGCAGGTCGTCGCCAGCCCCGCCGTCAAGGATATCGTTGCCCGAGCCGCCGTCCAGGCTGTCGGCGCCATCGCCGCCGGCCAGGACATTGGCTGCCCCGTCGCCCGTCAGGACATCGTTGAAGGCCGAACCGGTCAGGTTTTCCATACCGGACAGGGTATCGCTGCCCGCGCCGAGGGTGTTCTGCGACCCGCCGATCGCCAGGCTGACCGTCACCCCTGCCGCTGCGGTGCTGTAGCTGGCAGTGTCAGTGCCTTTTTCGCCATTGAGAATGTCGTTGCCGCCACCCCCCTCAAGAACATCGTCACCACCGCCCCCCGTCAACTTGTTGGCGCCAGCGTCACCGGTCAGGCTATCCTTGAAGGCAGACCCGATCAGGTATTCGACCGCGCTCAGGGTGTCGTTGCCGGCGCCGCCAGACGCCAGGCCCGTCGATAGATTGACCACCACGGCCGCCGCCGCCAGGGCGTAGGTCACCGTGTCGATATCATCGCCGCCGTTGAGCAGGTCATTGCCCAGGCCGCCATCGAGGATGTCCTTGCCAAGGCCGGCATAGAGGGTGTCGTCGCCGTCGCCGCCGCTGATGGTGTCGACGCCTTCGCCGGCTAGGACCGTATCATTGCCGATGCCGCCGGTGATGACGTCGAGGCCATCGCCGCCATAGATGACGTCGTCGCCGTCATCGCCCTGGATGGCGTCATTGCCGATGCCGCCCTGCAGGATGTCGCCGCCCAGGCCGCCGCGCAGGGTGTCATCCCCGTCGCCGCCGTCGATATTGTCGTCCCCGCCCTCGCCATTGAGGATGTCGACGCCAAGACCGCCGGTCAGGACGTCCTCGCCATCACCGCCGAACAGGCTGTCATTGCCGGCGCCGCCGGTCAGGATGTTGTTCAGGGCATTGCCGGTCAGGATGTCATTGAAGCCCGAGCCGATCAGGTTCTCGAAGCCGCTGACCGTATCGGTCCCGGCGCCGCCGGTGTTCTGGGCTCCGGCCAGGGCAATGGAGACGGTGATCCCGGCCCCGGCGCCCGCATAGGACAGGGTGTCGAGCCCGCCCGCGCCATTGATGGTGTCGTTGCCGGCCCCGCCCTCAAAGGTTCCGTCGAAGTCGTTGCCGGTCAGGACGTCGTCAAAGGCCGAGCCCACCAGGCCAGAGATATTGACCAGGGTGTCATTGCCATTGGCCCCGGTGTTCTGGGGACCGCCGATGGTCAGGTTGATCGTGACCGGGTTGAA
Source organism: Caulobacter sp. (assembly GCA_029866155.1). Lineage (GTDB taxonomy): Bacteria > Pseudomonadota > Alphaproteobacteria > Caulobacterales > Caulobacteraceae > Caulobacter. Next base: position 41,054 of record JARWZW010000003.1, read on the forward strand.
CGAGGAGGCATAGGAGACGGTGTTGCGCCCGGCTCCACCATCCAGCAGGTCGTCGCCGACCCCGCCGTCCAGGACGTCATCACCCTCGCCGCCATAGAGGCTGTCAGCGCCGTCGCCGCCCTGCAGCAGATCGTTTCCGACTTCGCCATAGAGGGTGTCGTTGTCGGCGCCGCCCTGGAGGTTATCAGCCCCAATGCCGCCGTACAGATAGTCGGCGCCAAACTGGCCCTGGATCAGGTCGTCGCCGTCTTCACCATAGAGGCTGTCGGAATCGTCGCCGCCGGCAATGGCGTCATTGCCGAGGCCGCCATAGAGCGTGTCGGTCCCGGCCTCGCCGCCAATCGTATCGTCGCCTTCACCGCCATAGACCGTGTCATTGCCCTGGCCGCCCAGAATGGCGTCATTGCCCAGCCCGCCGTTCAGATAGTCATTGCCGCCATTGCCATTGATCGTGTCGCCGCCGCCGACGCCATAATAGCGGTCGGCTGCGTCCGTGCCTTCATAGAGGTTGGCGGCGGAGGTCCCGACCACCGAGGCAAAGGTTCCTGCCGCAAAGTCGGACAGGAGGATATTGCTGACGGTGCCGGGAGCGAACTCGATGGTCAGGTCGGCTTCAGACAGGGTCGAGTCGGCGTCGATGTCGAACACCAGAACCGTCTTGGCGCTGCCGCCAGACCCG
>JARWZW010000007.1 GCA_029866155.1 Caulobacter sp.
GGGCCATGAAGGCGCCGGGGTGGTTCTGGAGGTTGGTCCCGGGGTGACCAGCGTCGTACCCGGCGATCATGTGATCCCGCTCTACACACCCGAATGTCGGCAATGCAAAAGCTCCCTCAGCCGCAAGACCAACCTCTGCACGGCCATTCGCGCGACTCAAGGCAAAGGCCTGATGCCCGATGTCACGAGCCGGTTCAGCTACAAGGGCCAGACCGTCTTTCATTATATGGGCTGCTCGACCTTCTCGAACTTTACCGTGCTGCCAGAGATCGCAGTGGCGAAGATCCGCACCGATGCGCCCTTCGACAAGGCCTGCTATATCGGCTGCGGGGTCACCACCGGGGTAGGCGCCGTGGTCAACACGGCCAAGGTCGAGCCGGGCGCCAACTGCATCGTCTTCGGTCTCGGCGGTATTGGCCTGAACGTCATCCAGGGTCTGAAGATGGTCGGCGCCGGCATGATCATCGGGGTCGACATCAATCCGGATCGCGAGGCCTGGGGCCGGCGTTTCGGCATGACCCATTTCGTCAATCCCAAGACCATCGATGGCGACATCGTCGCCCATCTGGTGGCTCTGACCGATGGCGGAGCCGACTATACCTTTGACGCCACGGGCAATGTCACGGTGATGCGCCAGGCCCTCGAGGCCTGCCATCGCGGCTGGGGCGAGAGCATCATCATCGGGGTCGCCGAGGCCGGCAAGGAAATCGCCACCCGGCCGTTCCAGCTGGTGACCGGCCGGGTCTGGAAGGGCACTGCCTTTGGCGGAGCCCGCGGCCGCACCGACACCCCGAAGATCGTTGAATGGTACATGGATGGGAAGATCGAGATCGATCCCATGATCACCCACACCATGCCGCTGGAAGACATCAACAAGGCTTTCGACCTGATGCATGCCGGCGAGAGCATCCGTTCTGTGGTGGTGTTCTAGGGGTGTCCGGCATCGAGATCCTGGCCACCCACGCCACCCATGGCGGGACCCTGAGCTACTGCCGGCATGACAGCGCCGCCACCGGCACGCCCATGAGTTTCAGCATTTTCGTGCCGCCGGGGCAGGGTCCGTTTCCGGTCCTCGTATGGCTGTCCGGACTCACCTGCACCGAGGACAACTTCACCACCAAGGCCGGCGCCTACGGGGCTGCCGCCTCCCATGGCCTGATCATCGTGGCGCCGGACACCAGCCCCCGCGGCGAGGTGGTCGCCGACGATCCGGCCTACGACCTGGGGCAGGGGGCCGGCTTCTATCTGGACGCGGTCCAGGCCCCCTGGGCGCCGCATTTCTCGATGGAAAGCTACATCACCGTCGATCTCATCGCGGCGGTGGATGGGGCCTTTCCCACTGATCCGGCCCGACGGTCGGTGTCCGGTCACAGCATGGGCGGTCATGGCGCACTCACCCTGGCTCTTCGGCATCCGGAATTGTTCCGCTCCGTCTCGGCCTTTGCCCCGATTGTGTCCCCGACCCGCTGTCCCTGGGGTGAAAAGGCGCTGGCCGCCTATCTGGGGGATGATCGTTCGGCATGGGCCGGCCATGACGCCTGTCTGCTGATTGAGTCGGGGGCTGCCCGCGGCCATTACGACTCAATCCTGGTGGACCAGGGTCTGGGCGACAGCTTCCTGGAGGGACAGCTCAAGCCCGAACTGCTGGAATCGGCCTGTGCTTCGTCTGGCCAGGGTCTGACCCTTCGTCGTCAGCCCGGCTATGACCACAGCTACTTCTTCATAAGTAGCTTCATTGCCGATCATGTCGTCTGGCATGCAGAGCGCCTGAAGCCCTGACCAGCCGGATCGGTCAGATCCCGGCGCCCATATCGACAAAGGTCTCAGCCAGATCCGCGGTCGAGGGCGCGTCAGTTCGCGACAGAGCTAGACTTAATCGGTCAAGTTGGGCCGTGATCTCCGGAACGGCCGTGATCTCCCACAGGGCCGGCCGGGTGAGAGGGCCCACGGCATAGAGCCAGGATGACGGCCTTCCCCCGGCGTCCAGGACGGCGCAATCATCGGATTCAAGCCCGAGGCCCAACCGGTCTGGCAATATCAGGCCACGGCGGGACAGATCCAAGAACAGCGGCGTCGGCAGCCCTTCCAGGTCGCTTCGTGGGCCGGTGCAATTGATGACGCATCCCGCCTGGACAGTCATCGCCCCTGCACCACCTCGACGGATCAATATGGCCGCGACCCCGTTCCCCTGTCGGGTCCAGTCTTGCAACCGGCCAGACACCACTGTGAGCGCGCCTGACTTCAGGAGCCCATCCAGTCGAGCGGCGACCCGCGGCGCCATTCGGTGACGGTGGACGTCCCAGCGTGGCCTCAGATGCCGAAGAAACTGACGCTTCTGAGGTTCGGACCAGGACTGCCAGGCCCGGGCGATCGACGGCCTGACGGCATCCATGACCCTTTGCCAGGGCAAATTCTCCCGCCGGGCTTGGTCAGCCGCCTGGCGGATAGCCTTGCAGAGGATCAGGGGGGAGGCTGGAAGCATGGGCGCAAGAAACGGAGCCCAGACGCCGCCAGCCTTGTGGGCGGTCGGGATCAGGCCGCGACGCGAGATCGCCAGCATCGGCCCCCTCTGCCCCTCATCAGCCAGTCTGAGGGCGATATCCACCATGGTCAGTCCGGTTCCGAGCAACAGGACGGGTGCGTCCGGATCAAGATCGGTCAGGGCGCTTTTCGCCCAGGGATCCGGAACAAAGGCCGGGTGGTCCTGCAGCCAGGCGTCAGCGGGCAGGGGCGCCCGCGGGGGCAGGTTGCCTGTGGAAAGGACAACCATGTCCGCATCGATCTGCCGACCGTCCATCAGGCGCACGCCGCGCCGGGCGCCTGCCTCCAGCACCCCGACGGCCTCGCCCCTGACCAGGCGAAGGCCTGGACCCTCTACTGCTGGCCGAACCTCGGCTATCCGGTCCTGCAGATAGTCTCCCAGCAACCGCCTTGGCAAAAACGCGTCCGCCAGGCTGCCATCGCTTTCAAGCAGGGCCTGGTCCAGATCCTGGCCCGAGGTCTGCAGCCAGGCCTGAAAACCCGGCTCCAGTCCCACCTCCATGCGATGGGCAGGCACATTGAGCAGATGGTAGGGCTCACAGGCGCCATAGGCGAGGCCCCTGCCTGGCCGCACCGCGGGATCGATCAGGGTGATGAGCCAGTCTGGCCGGCGGGCCGTCAGCTTCAGGGCGAGGAGGGACCCGCTGAAGCCGCCCCCGATGATGGCGACATGTCGCCCGGGTCCGTCCGTCTCGCTCATGATCTCTGATTCCCGCGCCTTGGCCACCTTTCACCAGCCCATGCCTTTGCGGCAAGCGGTTGACTTGGCGGGCCTCAGTCTTCATACACCGCCGCTTCAACGCCGCCGGCTCGCCGGACGGTGCTGGAATTTCATACGGGTGATCCGAAGCCGCCGTTGCGATCGCGCCTCCATCTGGGGATGGCGCCGGCCCGGGTCGAAGCAAAAGAGTGACCTATGTCCAAGCGCCAGAGCGCCAAGTACAAGATCGACCGCCGGATGGGCGAAAACATCTGGGGGCGTCCCAAGTCCCCAGTGAACAAGCGCTCCTACGGCCCCGGCCAGCATGGCCAGCGCCGCAAGTCCAAGGTCTCCGATTTCGGCCTTCAGTTGAAGGCCAAGCAGAAGCTGAAGGGCTACTACGGCAACCTGACTGAAAAGCAGTTCGCCCGGACCTACACCGAGGCCGCCCGTCGCAAGGGCAACACCTCCGAGAACCTGATCGCCCTGCTGGAATCCCGGCTCGACGCGGTCGTCTACCGTTCCAAGTTCGTCCCGACCGTGTTTGCGGCTCGCCAGTTCGTCAATCACGGCCATGTGCAGGTGAACGGCAAGCGGGTGAATATCGCTTCCTACCGCGTCAAGCCGGGCGACGTTGTCAGCGTCCGTGAAAAGTCGCGCAGCATGGCCCTGGTCCTGGAGGCCCTGGCCTCCGGCGAGCGTGACACCCCGGAATACATCACGGTCGATCTGCGCGGCATGGCCGCCACCTTCGTCCGCGCCCCTGATCTGGCTGAAGTGCCCTATCCGGTGAAGATGGAACCGAACCTCGTGGTCGAATTCTACGCCTCCTGAGGCATTGGAATTTCCGTGAAGGCAGAAGGCCCCGGAGCAATCCGGGGCCTTTTTTCTGTCTGCAGAACCGAGGCGAGTGATCGCTTGGCCCGGCAGTTTGGAGGAAGTTCGCTGGACAATCCGCCCCGTCCTGTTTCTCCTGCGCCCATGACCCGCCGCTTCGCCCTGTTCGCCGCCCTGCTACTGATCTCCGGATGCGCCTCACGGGCTGTCTATTCATCGCCTGACGTCGGAATGGTGGAGCTTGAGCCCCTGCTTTCGGCGGAGGTCAGGGCCGACAGTCTTGTCATCAGGGTGCTGTCCAGGGGCTGCACCACCAAGGCGGATATGGCCTTTTTCGTTGAGCGGGCCGGATCCCGGGCCTCGGTAGCCTTTGGCCGCAAGCGGGTCGAGACCTGCGATGGCCAGCCAGCCCCTCTGGAGATCGTGTTTTCCTACAGCGAACTGGGCCTGAAGCCCGGGCAGTCCGTGGCCATCGTCAATCCCCTGTCGACTTCCGCCTCGTGACCATCGCTCAGGTGAACATGGCCTCCATCCAGTCCGGCACCCGGACGGGCTTCCGGGTCCTGGCGTCGATCAGGCACCATTCCGACCGTGTCTGGGCGCACATCTCGCCATCAGGTCCGTCGATCCGCACATAGCGATCAAACCTCGGACCCCGACGGGCTCCCAGCCAGGTGACGGCCGAGGCGGTTTCGCCCGGCAGGAGGGGGCGGCGATAGTCGATCTCGTGGCGAAGCGCGATCCAGGCCCAAAGCGGCTGCTGGTCCGGGGGAGCCCGAGCCGTCCAGTGGGCGATGGCGATCTGCTGCATCCAGGCCAGATAGACCACGTTGTTCACATGGCCATTCTCGTCGATGTCCTGATCGAGGGGGGCAAAGTCCAGCCGGAAGGTCTGTCGGTCGACCGGCGGGTCCAGGGGCCGACTCACGCGGGCAGGATGCCCTGGGTCTGCATCAGGCTCTTCAGCTCGCCGGATTCGAACATCTCGCGAATGATGTCGCTGCCGCCCACGAACTCGCCCTTTACATAGAGCTGGGGAATCGTCGGCCAGTCGCTGAAGGTCTTGATCCCCTGGCGGAGCTCTTCGCTCTGCAGGACATCCACCCCGACGAAATCGGCTTCGAGATGATCCAGGATCTGGACGACCACCGAGGAAAAGCCGCAGCGGGGCTGTTCTGGGACGCCTTTCATGAACAGCACGACAGGGTGTTCTTCGACCGCCTTGGCGATGAAGGTCTGGATGTGATCGTCAAGGGTGGCGTCAGTCATGGCGGAATCTTTCTGCAACCTGTCCCCCTCAGCTAGGCGCCGGGGCCGCCGCGGTCAAGGATCGCAACCCGGATCAGGTCCGATCTGCGGAGAAACGCGCCATCTCGATCTGGGCTGCTATCCCGGTGGGGAGGTCCCGGTCCGGAACCACCGCGAGTCTCCTGATCCGCTCGCCAGAATCCGCCTCGATCCGGATGCTCGTGATTGACGGTTCGAACAGGGCATAGGCCAGGCAGATTTCTTCGGAGGTCCAGTCCGGGACATCCTTGAGGAACTGATACTGGTTGCGCACCGGGGCCCTCGGCTGGGACCAGTTCAGCAGCCCTCGCTTGAGTCGCCCCCCGACGCTGACCGCTTCCAGACCGTCCGGGCAGACATGGGAGCCGATCACCGCCATGTCACGACTGGAGGCCTGCTTCAGCCGGTGGCGGACCGCGGCGCTTGAGGCCAGGTTGAAGGGGGTGATCAGGGCATCGATCCCGGCCGTCGCAATCGCGACATCGGCGTCGGAATCCATGGCGGCGACCGCCAGTTGGCGGACCGCCCTCTGCTGTTTCAGGACAAGGGCTTCGGGAACATAGGCGGCATTGGGCAGCACCAGCATGTCCAGATGGTCCAGTCCCAGGCGTTCCAGCGTCTTGGAGGTCGCCTTTTCCAGGTCGTCCTGGCCTGGGGCCTGCCAGGACAGGAAGACCAGCCGACGTTCCACCGCCGCCAGGGCCTGGGCCAGGCCGTCCAGCAGAGCCGCACCCGTTCCGGCGATCTCGAAACTGTTGATTCCTTCGGCCATGGACAGCTCAAGCAACTGCCGCCAGTCCCGCGCAGACATCCAGGCCCGGTCGTGAAGTTGCAGCGAAACCACCGAAACGGCAGTCGCGTATCGGGCGCCGAAGGGACGGTAGCGCATGGGGAGCTCAGCCCTCCGGCGCTGCAGTTTCCAGGGCCAGGGCGTGAAGGGTGGTTCCCAGCACGTCGGCCAGGGCGCGGTTGACCAACTGGTGCTGCCGAACCCGTGACAGGCCTGCAAAGGCGCTTGAGACGATGCGGGCGCGATAGTGATCCCCGTCGCCGGCCAGATCGGTGATGGTCACCTCGGACATGGGAAACGCCTCGCGCAGGCGGCGGTCCAGTTCTTCAACGGGCATGGGCAAGGGACGAACTCCTCGTAGATGGCACTGGGATGGCCTATAAACCTTAACAGGGTTCAAAAGGGGCGCTGACATGGTCAGGACGGGCAGCAATCGGTGGGCGGTCCTTGGAGCGCTCTGCCTATTTGCCTCAGGACTATCTGCCTGCAACCTGGTGACCACCACGGAGCCCATGTTTGGCCCTGAGGATGCCGGCGGCGCGCCGACCCTTCGGAACGGGCTCTGGGCCAATATCGAATCTGATTGCAAGGTTGATCTGAAAAAGCCGGCGAACCGCTGGCCCGACTGCGCCAGCCGCGTCGTGATCGAGGACGGACTTCTGTACGGCAAGGACGAGGACAGCGATGAAGATCAAGCGCTGGCCTTCGTTGTGGCGGCAACCGACCCCCGGATCATGCAGATCCGGATGGTGGACGAGGACAAGGAGCCGGAAAGGACCCTCTACTTCTATATCGGCATGGACGCCCGAAAGCTGGACGCCAGCGGGCGTATTGTTGAATACGTCGGATGGCTTGTTCAGTGCGGTCCGCCGCCGCCCAAGGACGCCAGGCGCCCGGACGGCCAGGCCCAGTACGGCACGATGCAGCCGTTCGCCGGGATGATCATGGATGAAAAAATGTCTGGCTGCAGCCCCGTCGACAAGACGGCCCTTGCCGCTGCAGCTGCGGCCAGCCTGAAACTGGACCCCAAGGCCAGCGGTGCGGTCAGCCGCTGGGTCCGGGACGGAAGAAACTGACTGCCGTCCCGGCGCCCAGGCGACCTCAGTCCACCATCGCCGAATAGATGATGTTCTTCAGTTGGCCCCGGAAATTGAAGGTCCCCGATGGCATCAACTGGGTCATGAAGACCACGCTCAGTTCCTCGTGAGGGTCGACCCAGAAGATGGTCGACGCAGCGCCGCCCCAGTAGAAATCACCTTCACCCAGGGTGCCGGTGCTGACCACATCCATGGTGCTTGCGAAGCCAAGGCCAAAGCCCACCCCGCGGTTGGAGGTTTCGGAGAATGAGCCCAGGGCGAGCTCGGTCAGGTCCTTGCCGTCGGCCAGATGGTTACGGGTCATCAGGTCCAGGGTTCGGGGCCCGAGGATCCGGACGCCGTCCAGTTCGCCGCCGCGACGCAGCATTTCGCAGAACCGCATGTAGTCGGCCGTGGTGCCTGTCAGCCCGCCGCCGCCGGACAGGAATTTCGGCTTCTCCAGATAGGCGCTGGTCGTTGGATCATCGATGACGGACAGGCTCTTGTCGGGCTGGCGCTGATAGTTGGCCGCGAACCGGTGCGCCTTGTCGGAGGCGACCTGGAAGGCGGTGTCGACCATGCCAAGGGGCCCAAAGATCTCGTCCTGCAGATACTGGTCAAACGGCTTGCCGCTGATCCGTTCGACCAGAGCCCCGCAAACATCCGTGGCCAGGGAGTACATCCACTGGGTGCCCGGCTGGAACACCAGGGGCACCTGGCCGAGCTTGGCCATGAATTCCGGAAGTGTATCGGCGCTGCCCATGCTGCGGATCTTCAGGGCGCGGTAGACCTTGTCGGCCGGATGCTGGACCCCGACGCCCGGCAGTCCGCCGCCATAGGTCAGGCCGCTGGTGTGGCTGAGGACGTCGCGGATGCTGACCGGACGGTCCAGGGCCGCGGTCACCATCTCTTCGCCTTCGCCGGATATCCAGACCTTCTGCTGACGCCATTCCGGGAAGAAGCGCTCGACCGGATCGTCAAGCTGGAACAGACCCCGTTCGAACAGCATCATCAGTGCCACCGAGGTGATCGGCTTGGTCATGGAATAAATGCGGAAGATCGTGTCTTCTGTGAGGGGCGCAGACCGGGCGAGGTCTCGATGTCCGAAAACCGCGTTATAGGCGGCATGGCCATGCCGGGCGACCGCGATCTGGCAGCCCGCGATCTTGCCTGGTTCGATATAGTGGCGGTTCAGATGCTCGCCGATCCGCTCCAGCCTGGCTGCGTCCAGCCCCGTCCATTTCGTCTGGCTATCCATTCTGTCCCGCTCCCTGAAGGTTTCTTGTTTTCCGGCATCATGGCTGCAGAGCTCTTGGACGTCCAAGCCGAAATTATCTCAGCCCAGCGTGACCATGCCGCCGGGAAGGAACTCGGCCCGGCCCGCCAGAGCCAGTTCGGATAGGGCGGCCAGCACCGCGCCGGCGGGAGCCCGGGCCAGCCTTACCAGTTCATCCCGTGAAACCGGGGTCGGCGACAGCAGGTCTGCGACCCGCTCCCGGACCGCCTCCACATCCGCATCGGACACGGTGGCGTGCCGGTAGTCGGGTGGCTCGCGCTCGCGCAGTCCTGATCCCCCCAGGGCCCGCAGGACATCCTCAAGGCCCTCGCACAGGGCGGCGCCCTGCCGGATCAGGTCGTTCGTTCCCCTGGCCCTGGGATCCAGGGGGGAACCGGGAACTGCAAGGACCTCGCGTCCCTGCTCGGCCGCCAGACGGGCCGTGATGAGAGAGCCAGAGCGAAGTTCAGCCTCGACCACCACCACAGCCTGGGACAGGCCGGAAATGATCCTGTTGCGGCGAGGGAAGTCGCGGGCCTGGGCCCGATAGCCGGGCGGGCATTCCGACACCACTGCGCCCCGGTCCGCCAGTCGGGCATGCAGGTCCGCATGTTCCAGGGGGTAGATATCGTCTGGCCCTCCGCCGAGCACGGCGATGGTTCCGGTGGGCAGGGCGCCCTCATGGACGGCGGCGTCGATGCCCCGCGCCATGCCCGAAACCACAACCACACCGGCCTCTCCTAGTTGGGCCGCCAGCCCCCGGGCGAATCTCTGGCCGGCGGCCGAAGCGATCCTGGCGCCAACCAGCGCCACCGTGGGCCGGGCGGCCAGTCGGATGTCGCCCAGAACCCAGATCAGGGGCGGAGGTGGGTCGATCGACGACAGGAGCTGCGGAAAGTCGTCGTCCGGGGTGCAGACCAGACGCGCCCCAAGAGCTTCTCCCGCAGCCAGCTCGGCCATGGCCGCGGCCGGTGAGGGTATGCGAAGGGGGGCAGAGCGACCGCCTCGTCTTGCCAGGTCAGGCAGCAGATCAAGGGCGGCTGCAGCGGAACCAAACCGGTTGATCAGTTGGGCGAAAGTGACAGGGCCGACCTGTTCTGCCCGGGCGAGGCGCAGCCATGCCAGGCGCTCCGCCGCGTCCATGGTCAGGCCGAGGGCTCTGGCGGCGCTGGGGGCTTCTTGCCGATCCTGGGCTCCTGGCCCTTGATCAGCCGGCCAATGTTGTCCCGGTGGCGGATGAACACCAGGACGGCCATGAAGACGCACAGAACCGTCACGGGATGGGGCTGCTCTGTCGCCAGTGAAAACAGCGGCGCCAGGGCGACCGCAGTCAGGGCCGCCAGGGAGGAAATCCGGAACAGGGCAGCCATGGCCAGCCATGTCACAGCGGCCAACAGTCCGACCGGCCAGGCGGCCGCCAGCAGGGTGCCGTAAAAGGTCGCGACCCCCTTGCCTCCCCTGAACTTCAGCCAGACCGGGAACAGGTGCCCGGTGAAGGCGGCGCCGGCCGCCAGCGCTATGGCCAGCGGAGTCCAGTTGGTCAGGAGGCCCGCCAGCAGGACGGCGAGCGCGCCCTTGCCGGAATCGCCGATCAGGGTGAGGGCCGCCAGGTCCTTGCGGCCTGTGCGCAGCACATTGGTCGCCCCGATATTGCCGGACCCAACCTCACGGATATCGCCCGCCCCACCCAGTCGAGTCGCGATCAGGCCGAAGGGGATGGAACCCAGCAGGTAGCCGCCGGCTGTCACCAGCCCCAGGGTCATCACCGCCGCCTGAGCAAGACTATCCATCGAAACCACCCCTCCAAAGGGCGACGATGCGGGTTTGGAACGGGCCCTGCAAGCTTCAAATCAAGGGTTACCCGGACCGGGCTATTGCTCCAGTCGATGGACGACCCGGCCGTCCACCAGTGTCATCAGCACCTGCCCCTGAAGGCGACGGCCATCAAACGCCGAGTTTTTGGATTTCGAGATCAATCGGTCGGCGTCGACGATGACCGGAGCATTGAGATCGCAGAGGGTCAGGTCAGCGGGCGCGCCAGGAGCCAGCCGTCCGGCGTCCAGTCCAAGGATCTGCGCCGGGGCCAGGGTCACGGACCTGATCAGGTCAATCAGGGGCACCCGGCCGTCATGATACAGGGCCATCAGAGCGGGAAGCAGAGTCTCAAGTCCCACTGAGCCCGGGGCCGCCTCGTCGAAGGGGAGCCGCTTTTCCTCTGCAGGTTCAGGGGCATGGGCCGAAACCACAATGTCCACCAGGCCCGTTGCGACGGCTTCGATCAGGGCCTGCCGGTCTTCTTCCCGGCGTAGCGGCGGGTCGAGCTTGGCGAACGTCCGATAGTCGCCGATATCCAGCTCATTGAAGCTGAGGTGATTGATCGAGGCGCTGGCAAAGACCTTTACGCCGCGCGCCTTGGCCCGGGCCAGACTGTCCAGGGCGTCGATACAGGTGATCTGATCGACCATCAGCCGGGCCCCGGTCAGTTCGGCAAGAGCCAGGTCCCGCTCCAGCATGATCCGTTCCGCCGCCACCGGCGCCGAGGGCAGACCCATGCGGGCGGCGAATTCTCCCTCCGTCGCGGCTGAGCCCTTGGAGAGCCAGGGGTCTGCGGGCCGATGCGAAACCAGCAGACCGAAGGAGGCCGCGTAACTGAGAATTCTCCTGAAAACTCTTGAATCAACGATGATATTGTCACCGTCCGTAATGTAGACGCATCCAGCGTCCCGCATCAGGCCGATCTCGGCCATCTGCTGACCAGCCAGGCCTTTGGTGGCGGCGCCGGCCGGATAGACATGGACCAGTTCGATGTCACGGGTTCGACGCAGGATAAAGTCTACCACCGACGGATCGTCCACCGCCGGGTGGGTGTCGGGTTGAACAACGATCGAGGTGACACCACCGGCCGCGGCGGCGCGGGCAGCCGACTTCAAGGTTTCCTTGGTCTCGCTGCCGGGTTCTCCCGTCTTGACCCGCAGATCGATCAGGCCCGGGATCAGCATGGCGCCGTTGCAATCAATCACCCGAATATCTTGCGACAGGTCATTGAAATTCCTGCCTTTGGCGACATCTGAAATGACTCCGGCGGAAACGATCAGGGCTCCGGGTCCGTCATAGCGGCTCTCCGGATCGACCAGATGCGCGTTCTGGAAGGCAAGGGGTTGCGGGCGGGCCATCAGGCATTGTCCAGTCGCACGGCCAGGCTGGCCAGAACCGCCATCCGGGCGGCGACACCCATCTCGACCTGGTTCTGGATCAGGCTGATCCCGGGATCATCGGCCACGTCGGAGTCGATCTCGACCCCCCGGTTCATTGGGCCGGGATGCATCACTTTTGCACCTGGCGCAGCCCAGGCCAGCTTTTCACGGTCCAGGCCATAAAACCGGAAATACTCCCGGGTCGAGGGGACCAGGGCCCCCTGCATCCGCTCCAGCTGGAGTCGCAGCATCATCACAACATCTACGCCCTTGAGGCCCTGCCGCATGTCGTGATGCACGGTCGCGCCCCAGCGGTCTGCGCCGCTGGGCATCAGGGTTGGCGGACCCACAAGGCGAACTGTTGCGCCCAGGGTATTGAGAAGGCTGACATTCGACCGGGCTACCCGGCTATGCATCACGTCACCGCAAATGGCGACGGTCAGGCCGGACACGCTGCCGAAAGCCCGGCGCATGGCCAGGGCGTCGAGCAGGGCCTGTGTTGGATGCTCATGCTGGCCGTCGCCAGCGTTGATAACGCTGCAGTCGACCTTCTGGGACAGCAGGGCCGCGGCGCCGGACGAGGCGTGGCGAACCACCAGCAGATCGGGCTGCATGGCGTTCAGGGTAACCGCGGTATCGATGAGGGTCTCGCCCTTGGACATGGACGATGTCCTGGGGCTCATGTTCATCAGGTCGGCGCCAAGCCGCTTGGCCGCCAGTTCGAAACTCGACTGGGTGCGGGTAGACGCCTCGAAGAACAGGTTCATGACGGTTCGGCCCTTCAGCAGGTCCAGCTTCTTGCTGGTCGCCCGGCTGACACCGACAAAACTGTCCGCCAGATCCAGCAGTTCTGTCACGTGAACGGCGTTGAGATCCCCGGCCGACAGAAAGTGGCGCTTCGGGAATGGAAAGGTCCTTGAACGGAGGTCTTCGAATCCGGGTGCCATGTCCGTCATGGGTAGAGGTCATAGGTCAGGACGCTGCCGCCGCCAAGCGGTCAGGTCAGGCGAAAGACAATCAAAAGCAGGGGGATGGTCACAAGGCTTGCGGCGGTGGTGAAGGCGACGATCCCGGCCATCAGGGGCGCATCCCCGCCCATCTGGCGGGCCAGGACATAGGAAGCGGCTGCGCCTGGCGCAGAACCGGTCAGCAGGGCGATTCCCTGGGCCGTGGAATCTCCGCCTGCAAGGCGGCAGAGGCCCCACATCACCAGCGGCAGGACCAGCAGTTTCACCGCGCTTACGGCCAGGATGGTTCCCTGACGCTTTCGCACATAGGCGAAGTTCAGTCCGGCCCCGGCTACAATAAGTCCGAGGGACAGGGCCGCATCCGACAGCAGGTCCAGCGTCCCCATGATGACCGGCAGTTTCGGGATGTTCAGCAGGTTGAACAGCGCGCCTATGCCGCAGCCCCACAGGACCGGGTTGCGCGCCAGGCCCAGCAGGGCGGCCTTGACCCCGCCGCCCTGACCCTCGCCCCAGCGGTTCATGACCAGCACGGCCAGCACATTGATCGCCGGAATCAGGGCGCCCATGATCATGGCCCCGAGCCCGGCCCCCTCCGGGCCATAGACCAGGGCGACCAGGGGCAGGAAGACAAAGGTGTTCCAGCGAAGGCTGCCCTGGAACACGCTGGTATATCCAGGGTTCGGCAGGCGGATCAGCGGTTTGGCCAGCAGCACGGCCAGGGCGACCGTCGCCATGCCCCCGACGGCGCCGAAGGCCAGAGGTCCGGCGGAGAGCGCCGAGAAGTCTGCCTTCCAGACGGCCGGCATGAGGAAGCCTGGATAGAAGATGAAATAGGTGATCCGCTCGATGGGAGGCCAGCTGGGCTCGGGAATGAAGCGGCTGGCCTTCAGTGCCCACCCCAGGGCGATCATCAGGAACACCGGCAGGACGCCGAGGAGGATGGCGCTCATGGAATTGGTCTTGTGATCATGCAGGCGCATTAGCGGTCTGCAGCGTTCCTGTCGAACCGCCTTGTGCTCAGGTCTTCACGTTCGGGGTTCACGACCGGAGGCGAGGGCGCCACTGTGGGGAAAACAGGAGGAACGCCCATGTCCAGCAATCGCCAGATCCTGCTCGCAGAACTGCCCCAGGGCCGGTTGGCCCCGGAGCATTTCCGCCTGACCGAGGGCGAGCGGCCGGTCCCGAACGAGGGAGAGGTGCTGCTCAAGGTCCTCTATGTCAGCCTGGATGCCGCCAACCGCGCCTGGATGCAGGGCGCGACTTACCGATCCGCCCTGCAGGGTGGGGACGTGATGGCGGGCGGCGCCCTGGCCGAGGTGGTCGAGAGCCGGGCAGGCCACCTCAAGCCCGGCGACCTGGTGTTCGCCGACACCGGCTGGCAGGAATTTGCCGTCCTCAAGGCGGCCGGCCTTTCCTCCATCCCGCGGATGGAGCCCCTGACCCATCTGCTGAGTATTTATGGCGTGGCGGGCCTGACAGCCTATTTCGGCCTTCTCGAGTGCGGCCAGCCCAGGGCTGGCGAAACCGTGGTCGTGTCCGCTGCGGCCGGCTCGGTCGGGTCCATTGTCGGTCAGATCGCCCGGATCAAGGGTTGTCGGACCGTGGCCATTGCCGGAGGCCAGGCCAAGTGCGACCTGCTCATGCGCGACTTCGGCTTCGATGCAGCGATCGATTACAAGAGCCAGACCGTGCGCAAGGCCCTGCGTGAAGCTGCGCCGACGGGCGTTGATGTCTATTTTGACAATGTCGGCGGCGATATTCTCGAGGCCTGCCTGTTCAACATGAACACCCATGGCCGGATCGCCTGTTGCGGCGCCGTCTCGCAATATGACGGCGCCGCCCCGTCACATGGCCCGCGCGGCGTTCCGGGCCTGATCGTTACCAAGCGCCTGACCCTCCGCGGCTTCCTTGTCAGCGATTTCGACGACAAACGCGCCCAGGCTCTCGAAGATCTGCAGGGCTGGGTGGCCAGCGGCCAGTTGAAGGTGGCCGAGGATGTCATGACAGGCCTCGAATCCCTGCCGTCGGCGCTTATCGGCCTGCTGGCCGGCGAAAATATCGGCAAGCGGATGGTGAAGGTCTGAAGTTCCTTCGGCGTCTCGCGCCGATCACAGGGAAGGTCAGGCGTTGCGCAGGCGCTCCAGGGCTCCCTGCAGGATCCAGGCGGCGGCCATCTTGTCCACCACCTGGGCCCGGCGCTTGCGGTTGACGTCGTGCTCCTCGATCAACACCCGGGTCACGGCGGCTGTGGACAGCCTCTCATCCCAGAAGGCTATCGGCATATCCTTGAGTCTCAGCAGGTTTCTGGCCAAGGCGCGGTTGGACTGGCAGCGAATGCCCTCGGTCCCGTCCATGTTGACCGGTAGACCAATGACGATGCCGGTTGCTCCGCGGCTGTCCATCAGCTTGAACAGCGCGGCGGCGTCTTGTGTGAACTTTTCCCGGCGGATGGTGTCGAGCGGGCTCGCCACGGTGCGGGTCACGTCCGACACGGCGACCCCGATCGTCTTTTCACCGGGATCCAGACCGACCAGCGGCGTATAGGCGGGCAGGGCGGCCGGCAGGTCGAGAAGATCGAGGATGGCCATGGCCTGCGCTTAGGCGTGACTTTGGCGCCCGTCAAACAAAGCCGGACGACAAGGCTGGCGACAATCGCGCCGGATTGCGCCGGTTTGGTGCGGTTATCCTTGTCAAAGCGGCCCTCGCGCGGATAACCACGCCCTCTGTTTTTATGGAGCACGGCCCATGGCCATCGACGCCAGCACGGTGCGCAAAGTCGCCCGGCTTGCCCGCATCGCAATCCCTGAGTCCGGCCTGGAACCCATGGCCCGGGAGATTGACGGCATCATGTCCTGGATCGACCAGCTGGCGGAGGTCGATACGGACGGGGTCGAGCCCATGACCTCGGCGGTCGCCGCGACCCTGCCGCTGCGGGATGATGTGGTCACCGACGGCGCCATGGTCGAGCGGGTGGTGTTCAATGCGCCGAAAACGGTGGACGGCTTCTTTGTCGTGCCCAAGGTGGTGGAATAGATGTCCGAACTGACCTCCCTGACCCTGAAGTCGGCGCTGGAAGGCCTTAAGTCCCGGGCCTTTTCGTCTGTTGAGCTGACCGCTGCCCATGTCGCAACCGTCGAGGCGGCGCGACCGCTGAACGCCTTTGTCCTCGAAACACCGGACAAGGCGTTGGAGATGGCGGCGGCCAGCGACGCCCGTATCGCTGCCGGCGAGGCCGGCGCCCTGGAAGGCGCTCCGCTCGGCATCAAGGACCTGTTCTGCACACGCGATGTCCGGGCGACCGCCTGTTCCAGGATCCTGGGCAACTTCATTCCGCAGTATGAGTCCACCGTGACCGCCAACCTGTTTGGCGACGGGGCGGTCATGCTGGGCAAGCTCAACATGGATGAGTTCGCCATGGGGTCTTCCAATGAGACCAGCGCCTTCGGCCCGGTCATCAATCCCTGGAAGATCGAGGGCGGCAACCAGTCTCTTACCCCCGGTGGGTCTTCAGGTGGTTCGGCGGCCGCCGTGGCGGCTGACCTCTGCCTGGGCGCGACAGCGACCGATACGGGCGGATCGATCCGCCAGCCGGCGGCCTTTACCGGAACCGTCGGGATCAAGCCGACTTACGGTCGCTGCTCCCGTTGGGGCGTAGTCGCCTTCGCCTCATCCTTGGACCAGGCCGGGCCGATCGCCAAGACGGTTGAGGATGCGGCCATTCTGCTGACGTCCATGGCCGGCCATGACGCCAAGGACAGCACGAGCCTCGACGTCGAAACACCTGATTTTGCGAGCTTTGTCGGCAGGTCCGTCAAGGGCTTGCGGATTGGTGTTCCGAAGGAATACCGGGTTGATGGGATGCCGGCTGAGATCGAGAGCCTCTGGGAGCAGGGGATCGCATGGCTCAGGGAGGCTGGCTGCGAGATCGTCGAGGTCTCGCTGCCCCATACCAAATACGCCCTGCCGGCCTACTACATCGTTGCGCCGGCCGAGGCCTCGTCCAACCTCGCCCGCTATGACGGCATGCGATACGGACTGCGGGCCGAGGGGGGCAACCTCACGGAAATCTATGAAAACACCCGGGCCCAGGGCTTTGGCGCAGAAGTCCAGCGCCGCATCCTGATCGGCACCTATGTGCTGAGCGCCGGCTATTACGACGCCTACTATCTCAAGGCGCTCAAGGTTCGCCGCCGGATCGCCGAGGATTTCGACCGCGCCTGGGAAACCTGCGACGCCCTCCTGACGCCGACGGCGCCGTCAGCCGCCTTTGCCCTAGGCGAGCGAACGGCCGACCCCATTGCCATGTATCTGAACGACGTCTTTACCGTGACCACCAACCTGGCGGGTCTGCCGTCCATCAGCGTGCCGGCCGGGGTTGATGCCCAGGGCCTGCCGCTCGGGCTGCAACTGATTGGCCGGGCCCTGGATGAAGCGACGGTGTTTTCGGTCGCGGGCGCCCTGGAAAAGGCTGCGGCCTTCAGGAGCAAGCCGGCGAAGTGGTGGTGATCCAGGGTTTCCGTCTCCCCCGAGGGGAGAAGGATGTTCCAAAAGGAAGGTTTGAGTGATGTCCGAGGTTTCCGGGACCTATACCATCAAGGGCCGCACCGGTGATTGGGAACTGGTGATGGGGCTCGAAATCCATGCCCAGGTGGCCAGCAAATCCAAGCTGTTCAGCGGGGCGGCCGTAGGATTCGGCGCGGGCCCGAACGAGCAGGTCAGCCTGGTCGATGCGGCCATGCCCGGCATGCTGCCTGTCCTCAACCGGTTCTGCGTCGAACAGGCGATCCGGACCGGCCTGGGCCTGCAGGCCCAGATCAATCTGAAGAGCCGGTTTGACCGCAAGAACTACTTCTATCCCGATCTGCCCCAGGGCTATCAGATTAGCCAGTTCGAGTTCCCGATCGTCGGCGAGGGCGAGGTCCTGGTCGAACGGGACGACGGCTCCAGCTTCATTGTGAGGATCGAGCGACTGCATCTGGAACAGGATGCCGGCAAGTCGATTCACGACCTTGATCCCAACGCCACCTACGTCGACCTGAACCGGTCCGGCACCGCCTTGATGGAGATCGTCTCCAGGCCGGACATCCGCGCTCCGGAAGAGGCGGCCGCCTATGTGAAGAAGATCCGCGCCATCCTGGTGACCCTCGGGACCTGTGACGGCGACATGGAGAAGGGCAATCTTCGCGCGGATGTCAATGTCTCGGTCTGCCGGCCGGGGGCCTATGAAAAGTTCCGGGCGACCGGGGATTTCGGCCATCTGGGCAATCGCTGCGAGATCAAGAACGTCAATTCCTATCGCTATATTCAGCAGGCCATAGAGTACGAAGCCCGGCGGCAGATCGAGATCCTCGAGGACGGTGGTTCGATCTTCCAGGAGACCCGACTGTTCGACCCGACCAAGGGCGAGACGCGGTCCATGCGCTCCAAGGAAGATGCGATGGACTATCGCTACTTCCCTGATCCCGACCTTCTGCCCCTGGTCATCGATCCGGCCTGGGTCGAGGCCATCAAGGCGACTCTGCCGGAGCTGCCCGACGCAAAGAAGGCGCGCCTGCAGAGCCAGTATGGCCTGTCAGCCTATGACGCTGGGGTCCTGACCGGGGACGGAGACCTGGCCGCCTTCTTCGAGGCGGCGGCGGCTGGCCGTGACGCCAAGCTTGTGGCCAACTGGACGATCAACGACCTGTCCGGCAGCCTGGCCCGCGACGGTCTGACCATCGCCAGTTCGCCCATTCCGCCTTCGGACATCGCCGATCTGGTCAAGCTGATCGAGACCGACGTCATTTCGTCCAAGATCGCCCGGGTGGTATTCGAGCATATGTGGGCCGGCGAGGGCGCTCCGGCCGCCATCGTCGAAAAGCGCGGCCTGGTGCAGGTGACGGATACCGGCGCCATCGAGGCTGTCGTCGACCGCCTGATCGCCGCCAATCCGGGCCAGGCAGAGGCGGTCAAGGCCAAGCCCCAGGCCCTGGGCTGGTTCGTCGGTCAGGTCATGAAGGAAATGGCCGGCAAGGCCAACCCGGCGGCGGTGAATGCAATCCTGAAGGCCAGGCTGGGGGTCTGACCCCCAGTCGCTCTATTCTTGACCCGGGCCGGGATCAGTCTTCCCGCTTCGCCCCGTCCAGAGCCTTGTCCGCCTTGTCGCGCCGGGCGGCGTCCAGCGCCCGGTCCACGCCGGTTCTGCCGAACCGGGCGCGATTCTGGGCCGCTGTCGTCTTGGCGTCAGCCCGGCTCCTGGCCTTGCGGGCCTTGTTGAGGTTGATGACCTCGCTCAGGACCGGGGCCCTCAGCGCACCGCAGCGCAGAAGCGCTGGATGCGGGCGCAGGCGTCCTGAAGGACCGAGTTGGCTGTGGCGTAGCTGATGCGGAAGTGCGGAGACAGGCCAAAGGCTTCGCCATGGACCACGGCCACGCCTTCGGATTCCAGCAGCTCGGTTGCAAAGGACTCGTCAGAAGTGATGATCTTGCCCGAAGGCGCGGTCTTGCCGATCAGGCCGGCGACCGAGGGATAGACATAGAAGGCGCCTTCAGGGGTCGGGCAATGGATGCCCTTGGCCTGGTTCAGCATGGAGACCACCAGGTCGCGGCGATCCTGAAACAACTTCTGGTTGGGCTTGATGAATTCCTGGGTGCCGTTCAGGGCCTCCACCGCCGCCCATTGCGAGACGGAGCAGGGGTTGGAGGTCGACTGGCTCATGACCTTGGCCATCAGCTTGATCAGCGGCTCGGGACCGCCGGCATAGCCGATCCGCCAGCCGGTCATGCTGTAGGCCTTGGAAACGCCGTTCATGGTCAGGGTGCGATCATAGAGCCGAGGCTCCACCTGGGCGATGGTGGTGAACTCGAAATCGTCAAAGATCAGATGCTCGTACATGTCATCCGTCAGGATCCAGACCTGGGGATAGCGCAACAGCACATTGGCCAGGGCCTGAAGTTCGGCGCGGGTATAGGCTGCGCCTGACGGATTGGATGGCGAGTTCAGCAGCACCCAGCGGGTGCGCGGCGTGATGGCTCGCTCCAGATCCTCCGGCCGTACCTTGAAATTGGTGGCCGCGCTGGTGTGGACGAACACCGGCTCGCCGCCGGCCAGCAGCACCATGTCGGGATAGCTGACCCAGTAGGGGGTCGGGACAATGACTTCCTCGCCTGGGGTCAGGGTGGCCAGAAGGGCGTTGAAGATGACGGGCTTGCCGCCGGGCGAGACGTTGATCTGGCTGGGCTTGTAGGTCAGGCCGTTTTCGCGGAGGAATTTGCCGCAGATGGCTTCCTTCAACTCGGCGATGCCGTCGACGTCGGTGTATTTGGTCTTGCCGTCACGGATGGCCTTGATGGCCGCTTCCTTGATGTTGTCCGGGGTGTCGAAATCCGGTTCGCCTGCGCCCAGGCCGATGACGTCTCGGCCCTCCCGCTGAAGTTGGCGCGCCTTGGCCGACACGGCGATGGTTGCGGACGGCTTGACGCGGGACAGGGCGGCGGATTCCAGAGGCACGGGAAACTCCCTTCCGGGGGGCTGGCGAAGACGGGGCCGTCTTACGCGGCGACTGGCCGGGCCGCAACACGCGCCACAACAAGGTCAGGCGGCCTTGACCCTCATTGCGCAATGGGCGAGGCCTTTGCGCATCATGAAGCCGTTGATCAACTTCATCCTCAACATGGACGCCCGGGCCTGGCGCACGGTCGCGGTAAGCTTCGTGCTGTTTGGCGGTGTGGGGCTGGTCTTTCTGTTCGGGGCGCCCCTGATGGGGTTAGATGGCGAGGCGGCCGTCGAGGGCTGGCTGGGGTCGGTTCACGGGGTCTGGGGGCTTCCGGTGGCGGTCGGGGCCTTTGCCGTGCTTGCCTTTCTCGGGGTGCCCCAGTTTGCCCTGATCGCCGCCGCCGTTGTGGCCTTCGGGCCCTGGCTTGGCATGGCCTACAGCTGGATCGGCACCCTTGTCTCGGCCCAGGTAGGCTTCTGGGTGGGACGGATGTTTGGCGGCCGGCTCCTGCGCGATGTGGGCGGTGATGGGGTCAACCGCTTCATGAAGATGATCAGCCGCAACGGTTTCCTGGCCAGCCTGATTGTCCGGCTGGTGCCGTCGGCGCCCTTCATCGTGGTCAATATGGCGGCCGGGGTGACGCCCATGCGGATGCGGGATTTCAGCGCCGGCACCGCACTCGGCATCATCCCCAAGATTGTCCTGACCGCCTTTGCGGGCAATTCCATCGTCCAGGGTCTGAAAGGGCAGGGCGGAGTCGGCACCTATGTCACCCTGGCCCTGGTGGTCGTCGCCTGGATCGCTGTCGGCTGGTACGCTCGAATCTGGCTCAAGGCCCGGGAAGACGCCGCCGACGGCGACGAGACCTGACGCTGCATCCGCCTGACAGATGATCGTGATTGCCTCACCGCCCGGGCTGGGCAAGATGGCTACACAGGCGGACAACAGCCGGAATCACGAGGGCAGGACCATGCGCAGACTGGCGATTACCACGGCAATTGGCCTGGCGTTGCTTCCGGCCATGGCCGCGGCGGCGGAGGCCCCCTCTCAGGCCACGCTCAAGGCCCAGGCCAGGATCAAGGCCGAACTGCCCTTCGAGGATCGCCAGGATTTCGAGTTTGCTTCCCGGGGCTTTCTCGGCACCCGCACCGACCCGGTGATCCGCCGGCCCGATGGCGCAGTGGCCTGGGACCTCAAGGCCTATGACTTTCTGAAGGGGGAGGCCCCCGATACGGTCAATCCCAGCCTCTGGCGCCAGGCGCAGCTCCTGTCGCTCAATGGCCTGTTCAAGGTCTCTGACCGGGTCTGGCAGGTCCGCGGCTTCGACATCTCCAACATCACGTTCATCGCCGGCGAGACCGGCTGGATCATCATCGACCCCTTGACCACGGTCGAGGTGGCAAAGGCCGCCCTGGACCTGGCCAATGAAAAACTGGGCGCCCGGCCGGTGGTCGCGGTCATCTACACCCACAGCCACACCGATCACTTCGGCGGGGTGAGGGGCGTGGTCGATGAGAAAGACGTGCTGGCCGGCAAGGTCCAGATCATCGCCCCACAGCATTTCCTGCAGGAAGCCGTCAGCGAGAATGTGATTGCCGGAACGGCCATGAGCCGCCGTGCGATGTTCCAGTTTGGCTATGCCCTGACCCCTGGACCGCAGGGCCAGGTCAGCAGTGGTATCGGTCAGGGCATCTCCAAGGGCACCATGTCGATGATCGCCCCGACGGTCAGCATCGAGCGCACTGGCCAGACCCTTGCCGTCGATGGACTGGCGATCGAGTTCCAGTACACACCCGGCACCGAGGCGCCGGCCGAGATGAACCTCTATTTCCCAGGTCTGCGCGTTCTCTGCATGGCTGAAAACGCCAATCCGACCATGCACAATGTCCTTACGCCCCGGGGAGCCCTGGTGAGGGACTCAAAGGTCTGGGCCGATGAGCTGACCCAGTCCCTGCTGCTCTATGGCGATCGTTCGGACACCATGTTCACCAGCCACGGCTGGCCACGTTTTGGCGGGGAGGTCCTGCGGTCCTATCTGGCCAGCCATCGGGACGCCTACAAGTTCCTGCATGACCAGACGGTCCGGTTGATGAACGAGGGCTATGTCGGGTCCGAAATCGCCGCCCGCATCAACCTGCCGCCTGTCCTGGCCCGGCAATGGTTCAACCGGGGCTATTACGGCACCATGAGTTTCAACAGCCGCGCCGTCTATCAGCGCTACATGGGCTGGTACGACGCCAATCCCGCCAATCTGGCGCCCATGCCGCCGGCCGATATCGGTCGGCGCTATGTCGAGGCGCTTGGCGGTCCGGCCAAGGTCAAGGCCCTGGCCCAGACCGCCCATCAGGCCGGCGACTATGCCTGGTCGGCGACCCTGCTCAACCATGTGGTCATGTCCAACCCGACCGACAAGGAAGCGCGGGAGGCCCTGGCGCGAAGCTATGACCAGATGGGCTGGCAGGCTGAAAGTTCGCTCTGGCGGAACATGTATCTGACCGGCGCCAGCGAACTGCGGGGAGAGGTCGCCGCCTCCCGCCCCAGCACCGCGGCGATGGATATGGTCCGTAACCTGCCCAGCCCGATGATCTTCGAGTTGATGGCGGTCCGCCTGAACCCGGACAAGGTTCGGGATGGCAAGGCCAGCGTGATTTTCGCCTTTCCTGAACGGGGCGAGCGCTTTCTCCTGACGGTCCAGAATCAGGTGCTGACCGCCAGGCCGGTTGGGCAGGAGGCCAGGGCCGATGCTGTCCTGACCCTGGCCCGGCCCCTCTTTCTGGAATCCCTGTTCACCGGCAAGCCCCTCGCCGGCAAGGTGGTGAGCGGAGAGGCCAAGGCGGAGGGCGACCTCGGCGCCCTGCAACGGCTGACCGGCTGGTTTGACCCGCCCAAGGGGGATTTCCCGGTTGTCACCCGGCCGCAATAGAGCGGTCGGCCGGGGCGTCTGGTCCGGGGCCGGAAGTTTCTTGCCGCAGAACCCCCTTCAGCCGCCTCAGACGCAAAACTCTTGCGCGATTCATCCTGTTTCGATAGACGAGACGCATGGATCGTCCTCTCGACATGCTGCTTGCGAACGGCCTGGGGCTTAGCTGCCCCTGGGCGTCAGCCTAGCTGCGCATTCGTCGCGGCGGGACGCTCAGGGGCTGAAGGCTCCGCCCGCAAATGATCCAAGCGACGAAAGACAAGTCAAATGACCACCCCCGTATCCAACGACAGCGCCCCGCGCGAGCGCGTCATCATCTTTGACACCACCATGAGGGACGGCGAGCAGTCGCCCGGCGCCTCCATGGCCCTGGAAGAAAAGCTGGAACTGGCCAAGATCCTCGAGGAGATGGGGGTCGATGTCATCGAGGCCGGCTTCCCCATTGCCTCCAACGGTGATTTCGAGGCTGTCCGAGAGATCGCCCGCATCGTCACCGAAAGCACCGTCTGCGGCCTGGCCCGCGCCGCCGTTGCGGATATTGACCGCTGCGCCGAGGCCATCCGCCTGGCGGCCCGTGGCCGGATCCACACCTTTATCTCCACCAGCCCCGTCCATATGAAATGGAAGCTGCAGATGGAGCCCGAGGCAGTGCTCGAGGCGGTTACGGCCTCGGTCAGCCGGGCCCGCAACCTGTGCGGCGATGTCGAATGGTCGGCGGAAGACGCCACCCGCACGGAGCGGGATTTCCTGCATCGCTGCGTCGAGGCGGCCATCCGGGCCGGCGCCACCACCATCAACCTGCCGGACACGGTCGGCTATAGCTATCCCGAAGAATATGCCACCCTGTTCCGGGATGTCATGAACACCGTGCCCGGCGCGGAAAAGGTGGTCTTCTCGGCCCATTGCCACAACGATCTGGGCTTGGCCGTCGCCAATAGCCTGGCCGCCGTGCAGGGCGGAGCCCGCCAGATCGAGTGCGCCGTCAATGGCATCGGCGAGCGGGCCGGCAACGCCGCCCTCGAAGAGATCGTCATGGCCCTGAGGGTGCGCGGCGAGACCCTGGGCTTCGACAGCAAGGTCGACCCGGCCCACATCACCCGGGCCAGCCGCTATGTCTCGGCCATCACCGGCTTTCCGGTGCAGTTCAACAAGGCCATCGTCGGCAAGAACGCCTTTGCTCACGAAAGCGGCATCCACCAGGACGGCATGCTGAAGAATGCCGAGACCTACGAAATCATGCGGCCCGAGGACGTCGGGCAAGGCGCCACCAACCTGGTGATGGGCAAGCATTCCGGCCGCCACGCCTTCCGTGAAAAGCTGAAGGCCCTGGGCTATGAGCTGGGCCAGAACGCCCTGAACGAGGCCTTCGTCCGGTTCAAGGAACTGGCCGACAAGAAAAAGCACGTCTTCGATGACGACATCATCGCGCTCGTCGACGACGCCCTGGCGCGCGGATCCGAGCGGATCCGGGTCGCCCGGCTGCGGGTGGTGGCCGGCACCGACGGCCAGTCGGCCCAGTTGACCCTCGAGGTCGACGGCGTGGAAAAGACAGCCGATGCGACGGGTGACGGCCCTGTGGACGCTGTCTTCAACGCCATCCACGAAATCGTGCCCCATGCCGCCGCCCTGCGGCTGTTCCAGGTCCATGCCGTTACCGAAGGCACCGACGCTCAGGCCCAGGTCTCGGTCCGGCTTGAGGAAGATGGCCGGATCGCAACCGGGGCGGCCGCTGACACCGACACCCTGACCGCCAGCGCCAAGGCCTATGTCAACGCCCTGAACAACCTCTTTTCCCGCAAGGAAAAGAGCCGGCCGGACACGGCCATCGCCAGCGGATTCTGAAAGCAGTCCCTGCGAAGGCTGCCGCCAGACCATCGGCTGAAGTCTTCCTGCCTGGAACGGCAGGGACCTCTGCTGGCCGAGCCGACAGGCAGAGGCATGTTCGTCCGGCAGCGGCAACCTCCCCCATGCGGTTGTGTCAGGGCGAGTCCTCTATGGCTTTTCCGGCATCTCTAACCGCCAAGGCCCAGCAGGACGATGGCGATCATGAACAGGGTCAGGACCAGGACGCAGAAGAACAGCAGCAGCAGGGTTCGCCAGAGCGCCGAGAAGATTTTCAGGTCATAGGCGCCCTTCAGCTGCAGGAACATATGGACCGGCAGCGACAGTAACAGCAGGCCGCTCAGGAATTCAGCTGGTCCGGTCAGGGGGCCCTTGATCCCTTCAAGCAAACCCAGAACCATGCCGGCAATCGCCATGAATGTCAGGGAGTAGAGTACAAACACACCGTGATCGTAGAGTGTGAACCCACGCTTCCAGAGGAACAGCAGGGCCACAAACGGTATGGACAGGGGCACGATGAGGAAGGCGAACTTGTAGAGGGTCTGCTGGAGCTTGTAGAGTGCCAGGTCAGGATTGGAGAGTTTTTTCAATATCTTGTGGTTCAACTCTTCATTGCCCATATTGACCTTGATCTTGCCGGCCTTCGCAGCGTCGGCGATCTGGGCCTGCAGGCTGCCAGGTTCCAGCCCGTCGCTGCGGGGCCCCGCCTTGGCCGTGGCCTGGAGGGTTTCGAGGGCCTTCTCCAGGGCCGCGACCTCACGATGGACGCCGCGCGCCGCGACCTCGGCTTCATTCCGAGCCTCGCTGGTCTCGTCTGAAGGTGATGTCCGTTCAGCGGCCTGGGCCCGGGCCAGGACCCGATCGGCCTCCTTCGCCTCGGCGCGGGCCTCGACTAGCGCTTCCCTTCCGGCGGTCAGCCGTTCCGGAAGGCTGTCCATCTCGATGGGCGATGCGCCGCCAAAGCTCATCAGGAAAAACATCAGGAAGACGGTGAACAGAAACAGCGCCAGGGGCGAGACGTACCTTGTCCTGCGGCCCTGCACCCATTCGCGGGTCAGACGTCCGGGGTCCAGGGCCAGAAGAGGCAGGGTGCGCCAGACCCGGGCGTCGAAATGGACGATGCCATGCAGGAACTCCTCGCCCAGATGCAGCAGGGTCCTGTGCACATGGACCGGCTGGCCGCAGGTGGAACAGAAACGGCCGGCCACCGGCGCGCCGCAGTCCCGACAGTGGCCGTCGGAATGCTCGCCGGCTATCCCTGTGGGTTTCTCGATCGCGCCGGCAATCACACCTGCCGTGGCCAGTCCCGCCGCTGAATCCAGATCCATGTCCTGTTCGTCCCCGGTTGGCGGGCCGCGCCGTCAACCACAAAACCCTAGCGACAGTGCCCGCCGTACGGAAGCCCATGATGGCCTGTCGGGTGTGCTGGTCCGCAGGGCCGACGCCCTTGCGCCGTCTCTTCAAATGGAGGAGCGGAGACGATGATCTGGATTCCCGTCACCCTTGCCGCCACCCTCTTCCAGGTCGCCCGCAACGCCGCCCAGCGCAGTCTGATGGCCGAGGCCGGCCCCTGGGGCGCGACCCTGGTGCGATTTCTTTTCGGGCTGCCTTTCAGCTTGGCCCTGGCCGGCGTCGGACTGGTGTTGATGCCTCACCATCTTGGTTTCGGTCTGGCCTTTCCATTTTGGTGCGCCCTGGGCGGCCTTGCCCAGATGGGCGCCACGGCGGCGCTGTTGACCGCCATGCGTCGTTCCAGCTTCGCCCTTGGCACAGCCTTTCAGCAGAGTGGCCTTCCCTTCGCGGCGCTGCTCGGTCTGTTCGTCTTTGGCGATCAGTTGAGCCTCCTCGCCTGGGTCGGCCTCGCGCTGGCGACGGCTGCCCTGCTGGCCCTTTCCTGGCCGGGCAGGATCGAGGGGCCCAGGGACTGGAGCGCTGCTGGCCTGGGCGTACTTTCCGGGGCCTGCTTCGCCCTGTCCGCCAACGCCTTTCGTCAGGCCGCGATTGGCCTGGACCCCGACCACGCGGTCCCCGCCGCCCTGGTGACGGTCGTGATGGTGCAGGCAATGCAGTCGGTATTGCTGGGCGGCTGGATGGCCCTGTTCGACCGGACCCGCCTCGTCGCAGCCCTGCTATCCTGGCGGGTCTCCCTTGGGGCCGGCCTTTTCGGGTCCCTGGCCTCCGCCGGCTGGTTCATCGCCCTGGCCCTGTCGCCGGCGGGGCCTGTGCGGGCAGTCGGGGTGGTCGAAATGCCCATCGCCGCTATCGCCGGCCGAAGGCTGTTTTCGGAAAACATAACGCTTCGTCAATGGGTTCTCGGCGGCCTGACGACTGTCGGGGTGCTGCTGGCGGCCCTGGCCTGATCCGGCCCGTGTCCCTGGGTCGAATGGCCCTTGTAATAGACCTTGAAATCAACACGTTCGCGGGGCAAAGCCATCCGGTTCGGCATGGCTTGCGACCAGACTGCGAATCTCGGGGAACCGGCGGCCTTCTTGACCGTGGTCCAGGGCTTGCAGATTGATCTGACGTCGTCCCGATTTGCTCCTGACCCCAAGGTTTTGAATGTTCGGCTCTCTTTTCGGCGGCATCTCCAAGGATATCGCCATCGACCTCGGCACCGCCAACACCCTCATCTACATGAAGGGCAAGGGCATCGTGCTCAACGAGCCGTCGGTGGTGGCCCTGCGCAATATCGGCGGCCGCAAGACGGTCCACGCCGTGGGCATCGAGGCCAAGCAGATGCTGGGCCGCACCCCGGGTCACATGGAAGCCATCCGTCCCATGCGCGACGGGGTCATCGCCGACTTCGAGGTCGCCGAGGAGATGATCAAGTACTTCATCCGCAAGGTTCACAATCGCCAGGGGTTCGTGAACCCCAAGGTCATCGTCTGTGTGCCGTCCGGCGCCACGGCCGTCGAACGCCGGGCCATCAATGACAGCTGCCTCAACGCCTCGGCCCGCCGGGTCGGCCTTATCGACGAGCCCATGGCGGCCGCCATCGGCGCTGGGCTGCCGATCCACGAACCGACCGGTTCCATGGTCGTCGATATCGGCGGCGGCACCACCGAGGTGGCCGTTCTGTCCCTTTCCGGGATTGTCTATTCCCGCAGCGTGCGGGTCGGCGGCGACAAGATGGACGAAGCCATCATCAGCTACATGCGCCGTCACCACAATCTGCTCATCGGCGAGACCACGGCCGAGCGGATCAAGAAGGAAATCGGTACGGCCCGGTCTCCGGCGGACGGGGAGGGCCTGTCCATCGACGTCAAGGGCCGCGACCTCATGCAGGGCGTGCCGCGCGAAGTCCGGATCAGCGAGAAGCAGGCTGCCGACGCGCTTGCAGAACCGGTCAACCAGATCGTCGAGGCCGTCAAGGTGGCCCTGGAAGCCACGCCACCCGAGCTGGCCAGCGATATTGCCGACAAGGGCATCATGCTGACCGGCGGCGGCGCCCTGCTGCGCGGCCTGGACGCCGAGATCCGCGACCACACCGGACTGCCGGTGACCGTGGCTGATGACCCGCTGTCCTGCGTCGCGCTTGGCTGTGGCAAGGTTCTTGAACATCCGAAATGGATGAAGGGCGTGCTGGAAAGCACCCTGGTCTAGAAAACACAATCTCGGGGTCGACCCCGGCGGAGCATGCGGGTGGCGTTTCGCCAGGACACGTTCGGCGAACTCAAGGTGCCCCTGGCCTGGACGGCCGGGGTGGCCCTCGTGGTTTGCGTGGTCATCGCCATCGGCCTGATGCTTTCCGACCGGAGGGGAACGGTCGAGAACACCGCACACGCCGCCACGCAGCAGGCGGTCGATTCCGTGGTCACGCCCGTAGGCGACGTTCTGTCGGCTCCCGGTCGCTGGATATCCGGGGCCTCTTCCTTTCTGGGAAGCTATTGGGACGCAGCCGGCGAGAACCGTCGGCTGAAAATCAAGCTGCAGGAAGCCCAGCGGTTTCAGGATCGCAGTCTGGTTCTTGCCCTGGAAAACGCCCGGCTGAGAACCATCCTGGGAGTCAGGACCGAACCGGCCCTTCCCATGGTCACGGCCCGGGTCGTGCTCGACGCCCGCGGCCCCTTCCGGCGCGCCCAGCTCGCCAATGCCGGCTCGGACAAGGGCGTGGCCGTTGGCTATCCGGTCATCAGTGAACGCGGCGTCATTGGCAGGGTGATCGGAGTCTCCAGCCACGCCAGCCGGATCCTGCTGCTCAAGGACGTTTCGTCCAGGACACCGGTGATGATCGCCCGCAGCAACGCCCGGGCGATCCTGACCGGCGACGGTGGAGACAATCCGCGCCTGGAAAATCTCCGGGGCTTTGACCCCGTCAAGTCCGGCGACCGCATCCTGACCAGCGGCGACGGCGGGGTCTATCCACGCGGCCTTCCGGTCGGCCGGGCGGTCAAGGGTCTCGACGGGCGCTGGCGCGTGGCGCTCGATTCCGACGCCGTGGCCCTGGACTGGGTGAGGATCCTTCAGTTCAAGGACTTTGCCCAGCTTGCCGATTCCAGATCCCTTTCCAACGGCGCCATGCCCGGCGTCATTACCGAAGACCCAAGGACCCAGGTCCTGAGAGATGCAGCCTCGGCCCTGACCTCACCGCAGGGCTCCCTGGCGCGCCAGGCCAAGCCTGACCCCGACGCCAGGCCAGCCAAGCCGATCGCCGCGCCGACCGCTCCCCCTGCGGCCAAACCGCCGGTTTCCGGAGCCGCTCCGGCCGCGACCGGCAATACGGCAGCGACTCCCGGAGAGCGACCTTGAGTTTCCAGGCCGCCCGGCCGCTGGATCCCGTGCGCTGGCTGGTGGCGCCAGCCGGGGTCTGCCTTCTGGCGACCCTGATGATGGCCCTGCCTTTCCGGCTCCTTGGGCTCCAGCTTCCGGAACCGGTGTTTCCGATGATCTGCGTCTTCTCCTGGGCAGTCATACGACCTTCGATTCTCTCGGCGCCGGTCATCCTGCTTCTAGGACTTGTGCTGGACCTGCTGTGGGGGTCTCCGTTCGGAACCTGGGGCCTGTCCATGTTGATCGGTTACGGCCTGACCCTGACCATGCGCGCCATGATGACCGGCCAGAGCCGGCTGATGCTGTGGTTCTGGTTCATGATCGTCACCGGGGTGAGCGTCACGGCCGGCTATCTGTTTACGACCCTGGCGTTTGAGCATCCCCCCAATATCGTGGGCGCCATCTGGCAGTTATTCGCCACCAGCCTGCTCTATCCCTTCGCCAATCGCCTCATTGACCGGTTCGATGACGCCGATGTGAGGTTCCGATGAGCGAACCCTCCATCTTCTTCAGCGAGGTCAACCGGCGGCAGGGTGATTTCAACCGCCGGGCCTTCCTGCTCGGAGGCATCACCGGCCTCGGCATGGCGGCGCTTGGCGGGCGGCTCATGCTGCTGCAGGTGCTGGAAGCGCAACGCTACGAAAAACTGGCGGCCTCCAACCAGTTCAATTTTCGCCTCATCCCGCCGCCGAGGGGATTGATCCTCGACCGCAATGGCGTGGTCCTGGCCTCAAACCGCCCAAACTTCCGGCTGATGGTCGCCCGGGAGGAAGATACCGACGTCGAGGCGACGGTGGCCAATCTCCAGCGGCTGGTGGCCCTTCCGACCGATCGGGTTCCCCGTCTCGTCAGGGACATCAAGCGAGCCCCCAAGAAGTCGCCGGTGTCGGTGATGGAAGACCTGAGCTGGGAAGAGTTTTCCAGGATCAATGTGCGGGCTCCAGAGCTGCCCGGCGTCACCGCCGATATGGGCGAGGTCAGGGTCTATCCGTTCGGCGGCGCCTTCGCCCACGTCATCGGCTATGTGGCCAAGGTGAACGACAAGGACGTCGCCACCGTCAAGGCGAGGGGCGAGACCCCGGATCCCTTGCTCTACAATCCTGGTTTCCGCATTGGCCGGCAGGGGGTCGAAAGGGCCTTCGACCTGGACCTGCGCGGCAAGCCGGGCGGCAAGAAGGTCGAGGTCGACGCCCGGGGCAGGGTGGTGGCCGAGGACACAGGCGGTGACATCCCCCCGATCCCCGGCAAGGAAATCCGGCTCACTCTCGATGCTGATGTCCAGCAAAGGGCCCTGGAGGTGTTTGGCGAGGACAGCGGGGCCGCTGTTGTCATGGATTGCCGCACCGGCGATATCCTGTGCATGGCCTCGGCGCCGGCCTTTGACGCCAACCGGTTTGTTCGCGGTCTGACGGGGCCCGAATACCGCGCCCTTGCCGACTACGAGAGACGGCCCCTGCTCGACAAGGCCCTGTCCGGCACCTATCCGCCGGGCTCGACTTTCAAGCCGACAACGGCCCTGGCGCTGCTCGCAGCCGGAGTTGACCCCAAGGATCGCGTGGTCTGCACCGGCGGATATCGCTATGGCAACCGCACATTCCGGTGCTGGAAGCATGACGGGCATGGCCCGCAGGACATGCATGACGCCATCAAGAATTCCTGCGACGTCTATTTCTATCACATGTGCAACCGCGCCGGCATCGACCGGATCCATGACACAGCGGTCAAGCTGGGCTTCGAACAGACCTACGATCTGGGCATCCAGGGGCAGAGCAAGGGCCTGATCCCAAGCTCGGCCTGGAAGCGCGCCACCTATCGCAAGGACCCGACCTGGCATCTGGGCGAGACCCTTTCGGCCGCCATCGGCCAGGGCGCGGTTTCGGTCAATGCCCTGCAGCTCTGCGTCTCAGCGGCCCGTATCGCCAACGGCCGCAAGGCCCTCATGCCGCGGCTGATCAAGTCGGTAGGCGGGGTCGAGCGCCCGTCCGGGGCGGCGGTTCCTGATCTTCCCTTCCTGCCGGAACATCTGGACACCGTCAGGGCCGGTATGGCGGCCGTCGCCAATGATGTTTCGGGCAGCGCCTACCGTCAGAGCCAGCTTGGACTGGGCGATGTGCTGATGGCCGGCAAGACCGGTTCCGCCCAGGTCCGGAGTTTCGACAAGGCCAAGTCCCGCAAGAACGTGGGCCTGCCCTGGAAGCTCAAGGATCACAACCTGTTCATCGCCTTTGCGCCGTTCGATGCGCCTCGTTACGCCCTGGCGGTGATCGTGCAGCATGGTGGCCTCAGCGGGGCCCTGAGCGCGGCGCCCAAGGCGCGGGAAATCATGCGGACTGTCTTGCTGAAGGACCCGGAAATCCGCGCCCGCATCCAGACCCCGCTGCCCATGCCCGAGATGGAGCCGCAGGAGGTCGTCGAGGGGGCCGCGCCAGAAGACCCCGAAACCATTGCGCCGGCAGCGGTCAACCGGCCGGGGACTCCCCTATGAGCACGTCCGCCCTGTCCAGGCCCGGCGAGCGGGATCGTCCGCTCATCAAGTTCATCGAGATCGACTGGGTCTTCTGCCTGCTGCTGTGCCTGATCGCCGGGGCGGGGGGGATGATCATGTTCTCCGTGGCCGGCGGGTCCTGGACGCCCTGGGCAGCCGCTCACCTCGTCCGTTTCGGCCTGTTCTTTCTCTTGATGATCGCCCTCGCCATGGTCGATCTGAGGGTCTGGTTCCTGGCGGCCTATCCCGTCTATATCGTCAGCCTTGTGCTGCTGGTCGGGGTCGAGGTGGCCGGGGATGTGTCCAAGGGGGCCCAGCGCTGGCTGAGCATCGGGCCGCTCCGGTTTCAGCCCTCTGAGGTCATGAAGATCGGCATAGTGCTCGCGCTCGCCAGATTCTATCACAGCATGTCGGCCGAGAGCGCCCATATGAGCTGGTGGTTGCTGGTCCCGGTGGCGATGATCGGTCTGCCTGTGGTTCTGGTCGCCCACCAGCCGGACCTGGGGACGGCCATCCTGATCGGCGCGACCGGTCTGGCGATCATGATTCTGGCTGGCCTGTCCTGGCGGCTGATCCTGGCTGGGGTGCTGGCTGTTCTTGTGGCCCTTCCGCCCTTCATCATGTTCGTGATCCACGAATATCAGCGAAAACGGATCCTGACCTTCCTCAACCCCGAAAACGACCCTTCCGGGGATGGCTATCATATCCTCCAGTCCAAGATCGCCCTGGGGGCAGGGGGCTTTCTGGGCAAGGGACTGGGCCTGGGAACGCAAAGTCAGCTCAACTATCTACCAGAAAAACATACGGATTTTATCTTCGCAGCCCTGGCCGAGGAGCTGGGTTTTGTCGGCAGCGTTACCGTCTTGCTGCTGTATGCAGCGGTCATCTTCATGGCGCTTCGGACGGCGTCCATGAGCCATAGTCATTTCGGCCGCCTGGGCGCTGCCGGCGTCACAGCCACCTTCGCTCTCTATGTGCTGATCAACGGAGCGATGGTCATGGGCATGGCGCCGGTTGTCGGGGTGCCCATGCCCTTGCTGAGCTACGGCGGCACGGTGATGCTCACCGTGATGATCGGGTTTGGTCTGGTGCAGTCGTCCCGGGTTCACCGCTATTCCGAGGTCACAAGCGGTCGCGGCAGCCTGTTGTAACCCTTCCACAGTCCTGGAGGACGCCGGCCTTGCCAGGGCTGCCACCTTCCGTAACGGCCGAATGAAGGTGCACAGGTCGCCTTGATGGCTATAAGGCGAAGATGGACAAGCTGCTTCTGGTCGCCCTGGGGGGCGCAACGGGCTCTGTTGCGCGATATGCAACCGGACTGGCGCTGGGGCGTCTCTGCGCGGCGTTTCCCTATGGAACCCTCGCGGTCAACATCATAGGCGGGCTGGCCATGGGCGGACTGATGGGCTGGCTGGCAGGCCGGCAGGGCTCCGATCCGGAGCGGTTGCGTCTGTTGCTCGGCGTCGGCTTTCTGGGCGGGTTCACCACTTTTTCGGCCTTTTCATTGGAAACGGTCCGAATGATCGAACGACGCGACCTTGGCCAGGCATTCGGCTATGTGATGGTTTCGGTTGCCGCATCGATCGCGGCGGTATTGCTGGGGCTTGTCCTGGCCAGAAAGCTCTCTGCGGCATGAAAGAAGTCAAGACCCTGGTGGTTGGCGATGGCGAAGACGGCGTCAGGCTGGATCGCTGGCTGCGCCGTCGCTGGCCGCATCTGGGGCAGATCCAGATCCAGAAACTGGCCCGCACCGGCCAGCTTCGCGTCGATGGCGCCCGGGTCAAGGCGGACTCGCGGCTGACAGCAGGCAATGTCATCCGGATTCCGCCCCTCCCGGACGCGCCGCAGCCAGGCGAGAAGAAGAAGATCAGCGACCAGGACGCCCGCTATGTCCGGTCTCTTGTGCTCTATGAGGACGACGAGGTCCTCGCCCTGAACAAGCCGGCGGGGCTGGCGGTCCAGGGCGGCACAAAGACCTCTCGCCATATCGACCAGCTGTTGTCGGCCTGGGGAGAGGGGCTTGAGCGGCCCCGGCTTGTCCACCGGCTCGACCGTGACACCTCCGGCGTCCTGATCCTGGGAAAGAGTCCAGGAGCCGCCGCCAAACTCTCCGGAGCCTTCGCCAAGCGCAAGGCCCGCAAGACCTACTGGGCCATTGTTTCCGGAAACCCAAAACCGTCGGAAGGGGTGATCGAACTGCCCCTGGTCAAGACCGGTGTCGGGGATCGCGAACTGGTCGTCGCCGCTGATCCCAAGGACCCGCGGGGCGATCCGGCCGAGACCGAGTATGTCAGCCTGTCCCGGGCGGCCCACCGCGCCACCTGGATGGCGCTACGGCCCCATACCGGCCGGACCCACCAGCTGCGGGCCCACATGCAGGCTATCGGACATCCGATTCTCGGGGATCCGAAATACTCCAACGAGGCCGCCACGGCCCTGTCTTCGGGCCTGAAGCTTCAGCTTCACGCCCGCCGTCTGGTGGCGCCCCACCCGTCGGGCGGCCTGATCGACATCATCGCCCCGATCAGTCCCGAACTGCGCGCCGGTTTCGAGCGGTTCGGCTTTCATGAGTCCGAGGCGGACCCAGACCCCTTTGTCCGGAGATCCAAGCGTTGACGCCCGACCAGCTGCGACTGCTCAATACGGTCGAACACCACATCGCCGCCCAGCGTCCGTCTGAAGCCCGAAAGATCCTGGACCGCCTATCGCCCCTGCTGGGCAACGAGCCTCGTATCTGGTGGTACGAGGCCGCCCTCGCCCAGATGGCGGGAGACAGCCAGGGCGCCGAGGCGGCCTTGAAACGAACGGCTGAACTGGATCCGGACACGCCGTTTGCCATGGCGGCCCTGGGTGAGCTCTATTTCAGCCAGGATCGGGTCGATCTGGCTGAACAGGCATGGCGGGAGGCCCTCTCCCGGGACCGGCGGTTCATGCCGGCGCTGCTCAACCTGGTTGAATGGCTGACCGGGTCAGGCCGGGCGGGCGAAGCCCTCAAGGTCCTCGACTCTGCCGGTATGGATCCTCCCGACCCGGCCTTGCTGACCCTTCGCGCCGGTGCAATGGACGCGCTTGGCCGGTTTGAGGCAGCGCTGGATGACTATCGTGCGGCCGTTACGGCCTCGCGCCGGGCG
The DNA here is from genome assembly GCA_029866155.1 of Caulobacter sp. Classification (GTDB taxonomy): domain Bacteria; phylum Pseudomonadota; class Alphaproteobacteria; order Caulobacterales; family Caulobacteraceae; genus Caulobacter. Next base: position 35,293 of record JARWZW010000007.1, read on the forward strand.
CCGGCGGTCCTGCAAAATCTCGCGACCGCTCTGCTTGCAGCCGGACAGGTGCAGGCGGCTGAAGCCGCCGCAAGGGACGCTCTGACCACCCGTCACGCCCATCCTGGTCTATGGCAGATTCTGGCCCAGGCCCTTCTGTCCCAGGACCGGTTCGATGAGGCCCAGGCAGCCCTGGAGTCCGCACTGGAACGCGACCCGCTCCACCCCGGCGCCCATCGTGAACTGGCCCAACTTGTCTGGATGCGGACCGGCGATCTTGCCGCGACCATGGCGCGTCTGGATGTCGCTCTGGCCGCAGCGCCCGATCCGGCGCCGCTTCAGGTGCTCAAGGCCAAATTCCTGGAGTATGCCGGGGATCAGGCAGGCGCCCGGCGCATCCTGACCGAAGCGGCGGCCCGGCCTCAGGCCCCCAACTATGTGCTCTGTGCTGCGTCACAGATCCTGACAACCAGCAACAGGACCCTTGCTGCTGATCTGGCCGCCCAGGCCGTGGAGCGCGCTCCCCGCGACCGGTTCGGCCTGGCGACCCTGGCCCAGGCGCAGCTGGCGGCCGGAGACCTCGACGGCGCCGAGGCGACCAGTCTGAGAATTCGCAACCTCGACCCGACGGACCAGCATGGTCTGGCGCTACTGGCCACCACCTGGCGTCTCAAGCAGGACCCTCGCGCTGCGGACCTCAACGACTATTCGACCCTCGTCTCCACGACGATGATCGAAACCCCCGAGGGCTGGGCGGATCTGCCCAGCTATCTGGCCGACCTGGAACTGGCCCTTGGGCAGAAACATGGCTTGCTGGCCCATCCCATTGGCCAGTCGGTCCGGGGGGGAATCCAGACCAACGTCCGGCTTGAACTGGCCGACGATCCTGCCCTGAAGGCCTTCTTCAAGGTGATTGATGCGCCCATCCGGGCCTATATCGCAGCCTTGGGGCAGGGGGATGATCCCCTGCGTTCAAGACTGACCAAGGGCTACCGACTGGCCGGCTCATGGTCGGTCAGGCTCAGCCCAGGCGGCCGACATGTCGACCACCTTCATCACAAGGGCTGGATCTCGTCGGCCTTCTATGTCGGTCTCCCGGCTGCCGTGACGGCGGAGGGCCGGCAGGGTTCCCTGCGGTTCGGCAAGCCGGCAACCCCGACCCGCCCGGCGCTGGAGGCCGAATACTGGGTCAAGCCGCAACCCGGAATGCTGGCCCTGTTTCCGTCCTATATGTGGCATGGCACCGAGCCGTTCGAGGGGGAGAGTCCCCGCCTGACGATCGCCTTTGACGTGGTTCCGGAGCCTGCTCTGACGCCTTGAATCAGAACCTGTTCTGCGTGATCGGTTCGATCGGAACGGAACAGAACAGGCTCTAGACCAGACCGGTAAGGGGCGCCGCTGAGGTGCTGTCGGGAAACACCTGGCGGTCCAGGAGCTTCCGCTCGATTCCGAGATGGTCCAGCAAAAGCCCCTTGAACAGGCTGCGGCTGTCGACCGTTGGTCGCAGGTCGCGTCCTTCAAACAAAGCGGCAGCGCCCAGTCCCGGCCAATCGCCAATGATGCCGCCGGGCTTCAGGGCGCCGCCGGCCAGCAGGGCGGTCGAGGCGGTTCCGTGGTCTGTCCCGCGAGTGCCGTTCACCCTCGCGGTTCGGCCAAACTCGGTGACGCAGACCACGACAGTTTTTGACCAGGTCCTGCCCAGGCCCAGCCGTAGTCCTTCGATCAATCCGTCCAGATAGGCGAGCCGCACCGACAGGGCCCCCGTTACCCGACCCTGGTTTGCGTGGGTGTCGTAGCCCTCTGCGGAAACCGCGACCAGGTCGGGGCCGCCTGGCTGCACCATGAATCCCGCCACGGTTCGGCCCAGTGTCGTGGCTTCGGTGGTCCCGCGTCGAACCTCTCCGACGCTCGTCCCGGCCATGGCGACAGAGCTTGAAGCTGCAGCCCTGGCCGAGGCCGCCATCAACTCGGTTTCCAGTCCCTGGGCAAGGGCGGGTCCCAGCACACTGTCGCCGGCATAGAGATCCATCAGCAGGCCTGGCAGGCGGGAACTGACCGAGGCTTTGCCGCCCGGAGACCAGGACCCGGATACCGCCGGCCCGCGCAGGATCAGGGGCGCTGTTGCCCCGACCGACAGGGCTTCCACCACGCGGCCCGGAGCCAGGGCCTGAAGCGTCCGGTTCAGCCATCCTGTTTCAGCCCCATAGGCGGTCGAGGCTCCGGACTCCAGCACGTCCTGGGCTTCGAAATGGCTGCGGGCCCGGTCCGGGCTGGCCAGGGCGGGCAGGATCCGGGCCTGTCCGTTTGAGACCAGGGCGCGAAACCCGGTCAGGGAGGGGTGAAGTCCAAACTCGCCATCGAGGGCCAGAACCTCTTCGGGTGCGAAGGCGATCGCTCCCCGGAGGGCGGCGTAGTCGGGCGAGCCGAGGGGCGGAGACACCGCCAAGCCGTCCATGCCGCCACGACAGATCACAATCACCAACTTGCGGCCTGCCAGTGAGGCCCCTGCAGCCTCCGCCCGGCCCAAAAAGGCGATCCCCATGCCGGCCATGCCGCCGAGCAGCGCCCGTCTGGAAACCTCGATCGAACTCATCGGCGTTGAAACTCCGGGGACATCAGCAGAAGGGCGAGGGCTTCTGAACGGGATTCAGCCCGCGCGATCGTCTTGGCGGTCAAGGACGACATCCTGGCCCCCAGGCTGCTGCGGGCAATGGCCACCGGCTCCAGCCTGGAGGCAACGGCGGCGCTGAACCGCTCAGCCCAGGCCATCCGCTTGATGATGGCGTCCGGTGCTGCCCAATAGGCGGCTTCATCCGGCCATCCCTCCGGAGAAGGGGGATAGAAGGGCCTTTGGCCCAGGGCGGTCAGGGTCGGGGCGATCTGACCATAGGTCGTGGGTTGCCGGTCTATCGCCCGATAGCTGGAGACGAGCCATTCATAGGGTGTCTTGAGCTTCTCCGCACCGGAACGCCAGGCAGCGGGAGAGCGGATCAGTGTTCGCGCCAACCGGGCAAGATCGCCATTGCTGCGGATCCAGGCATCTGTCAGCCGCCCGACAAGGTCCTGCGGCGGAGTTTCGCTGACGAAATGCTGGGCCAGCTTGAAACACAGCCGACGGGCCGTCGCCGGATGGGCGGAAAGGTCACGGAGCACCCCAAGTCCCTGGTCCAACCCGGATTCCGCGTAGCGTCTTCCCATGATGGTCCTCACCCCTGGTTCGTGGGTGCTTGGGCGAAAAGTGAACTGACCCGCCCGGTCCGGCGATTCGGCGCTGCCGACGGTCCAGCCGGTCAGGCTGCGGGCAAATTCAGTAACGTCCTTCTGCAGATATCCGCCATCGACACCGACCGTATGCAGCTCGAGCACCTCCCGCGCCAGATTCTCGTTCAGCCCGGCTTCACGAGCCGCCCGGGTCCGGTTGCGAAGCCTGATGGCGGCCGGGCTACCGGGTCCGACAGAGCCGGTCTGGTCCAGATACAGCAGCATGGCCGGATGCTGGATGGCGGCCGTCAGCAGGTCCTCGAACCGGCCAAACATGTGGGGCCGGATCGCCTCCTTCTCATAGGGACCGCAGAGCAGGGCGGTCGAGAGCTTGACCGCCGAAACGGTGAAGTGGTTGCTCCAGAACAGACTCCAGCGCTCTCGAAAGCCATGGGGAGTCGCCGTCGCGAGTCTGGCCCGCTCGATGAAATCCATCGCGGTGGCGCTCTGGATATTACGTCGCAGGGTGCGCAGCTGTTCCGAAACCTGTTCCGCGCCCTGGCCGGATTTCTGAATCTGAACCTGATCAGCCTGATACCGGCGCAGCGCTTCCATACGCTGTCCTGTCAGGGTCGTTTCTGACAGGGCCGACCCGCCGTCAGACAGGGCGATCTGGTCCTCCAGCCACCGTTCGGGATCAGCAAGCGCGGTTTCGATCTCACCGGGGCGCGCGCCAAGCCCAAACCGGGTGACGGCGATGGCGGCCTTCATTTCCGATGCTGCGCCCGCCAAGCTCACGACTCCTTGCACAAGGCAGCCACAGGGCTCAATTGCGAGCCTTGTTGCGACAGTTGCGTCGCCCAGGGAGCAGGACATGACACTGCCGGAAGACGGGCTTCAAAAGCCTCGCCGGTTTTACAAGGTCGTCGCCATTGAGGCGAGGGATGATGGTCATGCCGTCTGTCTTGACGGCAGACCGCCCCGCAGTCCTGGCGGCAAGCCGCTAATCCTTCCGACCCCTGGGCTGGCTGCCTTGGCGGCGCAGGAGTGGAGCCGCCAGGGTGATGTTCTCGACCTCGGCTCCATGGCGGCGACAAGACTGGCCTATACGGCCCTGGAAAAGACGGCGCCCGCCCGGCTGGGCATTGTTGAAGAGGTGGCGCGCTATGCGGGTTCGGACGCGCTTTGCTACTGGGCTGAGGCGCCGGCCGACCTGGTGGCCCTGCAGCAGGCCCAGTGGGGCGGACTCCTGGCCTGGGCTCATCAGCGTCTGGGCCTGACCCTGGTTCCGACCACCGGGATTGTCCACCGGGCCCAGCCGGAAGAGGCCCTGGACCTTGTCCGCAGTCGTGTGCGGCAGATGGATGATTTCGCCTTGATCGGGACTGCCCACGCCACGGGGTTGTTCGGATCCGCTGTCCTGGCGCTTGCGTTGCAGGACGGCCGTCTGACAGGCGAAGAGGCCCATGACCTGGCGCGGCTTGAAGAGACCTACCAGGAATCCCGTTGGGGAATCGACGCCGAAGCGGCGGCGAGGACGGCGGCCCGCCGGACGGAAGCCCTGATGCTGGAGGCCTGGTTTTCAGCCCTGCGCTGATGCCGGACGCCAACCCTCCGCAGGGACATGCTTGCCACGCCGGGCCTCGCAGATTAACCCGTCCGGACTGGGCATAGGAGCAGGGCGTGAAGCATATCCTTGAAGAGCTTGAGCGGCGGCGCGACGAGGCGCGGCAGGGTGGCGGCGAGCGGCGCATCGCCAGCCAGCACGCCAAGGGCAAGCTGACCGCGCGAGAGCGGATTGACCTGCTCCTCGACGAAGGCTCCTTCGAGGAGTTCGACATGTTCGTCGAGCATCGCAGCCATGATTTTGGCATGCAGGACCAGAAGATTTCCGGCGACGGGGTCGTGACCGGTTGGGGAACGATCAATGGAAAGGTCGTCTATGTCTTTTCCAAGGACTTTACTGTTTTCGGCGGATCGCTGTCGGGCGCCCACGCCCAGAAGATCGTCAAGGTGCAGCGCCAGGCCGCCAAGGTCGGCGCGCCGATCATCGGGCTGTTTGATGCTGGGGGTGCGAGAATCCAGGAAGGCGTGGACAGCCTCGCCGGCTATGCCGACATCTTCGTTGAAAATGTTCTGGCCAGTGGCGTTGTTCCCCAGATCAGCGTGATCATGGGGCCCTGCGCGGGCGGCGACGTCTATTCCCCGGCCATGACCGACTTCATCTTCATGGTGAAGGACACGAGCTACATGTACGTCACAGGTCCTGACGTCGTGAAGACCGTCACCAACGAGACCGTGACGCATGAGGACCTTGGCGGAGCCCGGGTCCATGCCGCCAAGTCCGGGGTCGCCGAGGGCGCCTTTGACAATGACCTTGAAGCCCTGACCCAGATCCGTCGCCTGGTGGATTTCCTGCCATCCTCCAATCGTGAAAAGGCTCCCATCCGCGAGAGCTTCGACGACGGACTGAGGGATGAGCCCAGCCTGGACACCCTGATCCCGGCCAATCCCAACAAGCCCTATGACATGAAGGAGCTGATCCTCAAGATTGTCGACGAAGAGGATTTCTTCGAAATATCAAGTGAATGGGCAAAGAACATCATCTGCGGATTTGCGCGCATGGATGGTCAGAGCATCGGCATCGTGGCCAACCAGCCACAGGTCCTGGCTGGCGTCCTGGACATCGATGCCAGCCGCAAGGCTGCACGCTTCGTGCGGTTCTGCGACGCCTTCAACATTCCGATCGTCACCTTGGTGGACGTGCCTGGCTTCATGCCCGGGACCAAGCAGGAGTACGGTGGTCTGATCAAGCATGGCGCCAAGCTGCTCTTCGCCTATACCGAGGCAACTGTCCCGAAAGTCACCCTGATTACTCGCAAGGCCTACGGTGGCGCCTATGACGTGATGAGCTCCAAGCACCTGCGCGGCGACGTCAACTATGCCTGGCCCACAGCCGAAATCGCCGTCATGGGCGCCAAGGGTGCGGTCGAGATCATTTTCCGCGCCGATATCGGCGATCCGGAGAAGCTGGCGGCCCGGGAGGCGGAGTACAAGGAGCGGTTCGCCAACCCCTTCGTCGCGGCGTCGCGCGGCTATATCGACGACGTGATCATGCCCCACGGCACCCGGCGTCGCATTGTCCGCGCTCTTCGCAGCCTGCGGGGCAAGGAACTCACCAATCCCTGGAAGAAGCACGACAACATCCCGCTCTAGAGAATGTTCCGATAGGTGCGGAGCGGCTATCGGATCGAAACAGGCTCTAACATTCTGAATAAGAGCCTGTTTTTCCGTTGTGGTCGGCTGGATCATAACGGAACAGCCTCCAGGTCACAGGACGCCTGCCTGGATCTCAAGGGACCGGGCAGGTGGAGCTGTGAGCATCCGTCCGGCTCCATGCGGCCTGAAAGGCTGGATCAGTTGCCACCGGCCATGAAGTCATAGATGTCGGCAGCCCGGGTCACGGCGATACTGATCTTGTCGTCGTTGATCTGGATCTCGCCACGGGCGACCGGATGGTTGTTGGCCAGGATCCAGACCTCATCCGTCGCGCTGGCGTCCAGGGGAATGACCGCGCCACGACCCATGCGCAGCAGCTGGGCCATGGGGAGCTGGGAACGACCCAGAACCACCGAAATCTCGACGTTGACCGACTTGACCTGGCTCACGAACGCTTCAACCCCTCGCGCCGCGACAGCGCAGGGTGCACATTGCGGTCAACATGCTTGATCACCTGTTAAGTCCCGCGGCTGGACGGCCGCTTTTTGGCCGTCAGGACGGTCTCTCCGCAGGCTGGGCCGTTGCGCAGCAGCAGGTTCCCTATCCCCTGGCGGTGCAGATCATGGAAGAGAGGGCCGCCGCCATAGCCGAAGGAAGGGCGGGTGAGTTGGTCTGGTTGCTGGAACATCCCCCGCTCTACACCGCCGGGGTGTCAGCCAAGGCCGCAGACCTGCTGGAGCCCGGGCGGTTTCCGGTGTTCGAGAGCGGGCGGGGCGGTCAGTACACCTATCATGGCCCGGGCCAGCGGGTGATCTATCTGATGCTTGATCTCACGGCGCGGCAGAGGGACGTCCGGGCCTTTGTCGGAGCCCTCGAGGCCTGGGTCATCCTGGCCCTGTCAGCCTTCAATGTCGAAGGCGCCGTCCGGCCCGGAAGGGTAGGGGTCTGGGTCGAGCGCAAGGGGCCTGGCTGGTCCCGGGAAGACAAGATCGCTGCGCTCGGGGTCAAACTGCGCCGCTGGGTGAGCTTTCACGGCGTCAGTCTGAACGTCGAGCCGGACCTGGGCCATTTTTCCGGCATCGTGCCCTGTGGTCAGGCCCGGCACGGCGTGACCAGTCTCGTGGATCTTGGCCTTCCGGTCACCATGGCCGAGGTCGATTCAGCCCTGATGTCCAGCTTCAAGGCCGTGTTCGGCGGCGCCAGGCCTGAGGTCTCGCCCTACTGACCCTTCTGGCAGGCCTTCCAGCGGCTGTAGGCGGCCCGGTCGGTGCTGCGAAGCACTTTTTCGCCGTAGCCGAAGCCGGAATAGGGCTCTTCGGGCGATTCATTGAGCCACAGGGTCTGGTCTGTCTCATTGACCATGAACTCGACATCCTGATCGCCACCGGTGCTGGCCTTGCCGCAGACCGTGCCGTCCGCGCCGATCTTGACGCTTCTGAGGGTCGTGGACTTGCTGCGGGCATAGGACTTGGCGATAGCCAGGGCGTTTTCTGCCTCGGGTGGAGTGGCGGCGAAGGCAGCGCCGGAGACCAGGGTCAGAGCCAGGGCGGAAACGAACAGGGCGCGCATGGGCAGGGTCCTTTCAAGCAGTCAGGAGGCGGCGGGAGAAGGGCTGACCGGGCGCGGTCCGAACCGGTTGGATCCGGATTCACCCGGCATCAGACCCAGCTCGACAATCGCCCAGACGACGATGGCGGCGAAGATGAAATCAAAAAAATGCTCAGGCAGCGGCCAGACCGCCACCAGGGCCAGAATGACCAGTCCGGCCCACCAGCCTGACCGACCGCGATCGTGCAACCGCTTGGAAAGCAGACAGCAGCCGATGAACAGCAGGCCTGGATAGACGATCCAGCCGGTCAGGAACTGAAGCAGGTCAGGCGTCACCCAGAGATAGAGATAGGCCGTGGCGAACAGCGCCGCGCCTGCAACGACAAACGGGGTCCGACCCAGGCGTCCTGTCGAAGAAAAGAACAGCTCAGCCCAGTCCATTTGGCCGTTCATCAATCACTCCCGTGAAGAGGGCTGCCGTTTCCCGGCCCTTCTCTCAAACGGAAGAAGGCCGGAAAACCGGTGTCGACCCTATCTAGGCGACCGCCGGGGCCGGGGAAAGCCCGCCCGTGGCTTGATCCGCGCCAAATGCCCGGGTCTGGGCCGTGCCGCGCGACAAAACCAGGCTCAGCACCAGCCAGAGCTGGCCGATGACCGGCGGCATGGCGAAAACCAGCATCCAGCCTGACAGCGAACGGTCGTGACAGCGCTTTACCGCCGCCGCGAGGGTCATCCAGGCGGCATGACAACCGCCTGCAAGGCCGAGGAAATTGATCACGCCAGCCCAGAGGCCGCGAACCCCGGCGTTGCTGGCATAGCCCGCGCCGCCCATCACGATCAGCACGAATGTCATCAGGTAGGTCGCTACGAAGATACCGATCAGGGTCAGCGCGAATTCGCGCCGTCCGATGCGGCCTTCCAGGCTGTAGAGATGTGGAACGCCCATCACAATCCATCCCTCGGAACGCCTTCACCATAAGGCTTGGATGGGGCCTTGGCTCCCAGGAATGACTTTTTTGCGGACAGGCTGGCCAGCCTGTCGCCCCAGGGCAACAGTCCTGCCGTCACAGGCAGGCCGCCGGCCTGTCCCCGCGAGCCGCCTCAGGCGAACTCGACCAGCACCTCATCGGCCGCGACACTGTCGCCTGACTTGGCGGACACGGCTTTCACCAGTCCATCCCGTTCGGCGCGGATGATGTTCTGCATCTTCATGGCCTCGATGACGCAGACAACCTCGCCTTCCTTGACCTCCTGGCCCAGGGCGACATCCATCGACACCACAAGGCCCGGCATCGGGCTGATGATCATCTTGGATGTATCTGCCGGTTTCCGCTCGGGCAGCTTGGTGTGGAGTTCCGCCGATCTGGCGGTCAAGACCAGGACGCGCGACTTCGCCGCCCGATGTCGGATCACGAACCCTTCAGCGGCCGGTTTCACATGGACCGTGAAGGCCTTGCCGTCGAGGCGACCCTTGAACTGCGCCTTCCCCGGCCGCCAGGCCTGATCGGTGAAGGACAGGACCCGCCCCGAATCCCCAAGGGTGATCTTCAGTCCGCTCGGGTCAGAGATGACCGATACAGGAAACTGGCGGTGGCCGACGACGACAACCCAGTTGCCGCTGACGGCGCCGCTGGACCGCCGGGCCTGCTGAAGTTGCATGGCGCAGGCGGCCGTCAGCATGATGTCGATCTGGTGGTCGGTGGCCTCGGAACCGTTGAAGCCCTCCGGAAACTCATCGACGATATAGCTGGTCGACAGTTTGCCAGAGCGGAAACGGTCCTGGTCCATGACCGCCGCCAGGAAGGGCACATTGTGGCCCAGGCCTTCGATGTGGAAGTCTTCCAGAGCCCGGCCCATGCCCTCGATGGCCGCCAGTCGTTCCGGGGCCCAGGTGCAGAGCTTTGAGATCATCGGGTCGTAGTACATCGAGATCTCGTCGCCCTCGCGGACGCCGGCGTCGTTGCGGACCAGATACCCCTCATGCTGACCTTCATGGGGCGGGTCGTAGCGAACCAGTCGGCCGATGGAGGGCAGGAACTTGCGATAGGGGTCTTCCGCATAAATGCGGCTTTCCATCGCCCAACCGTTGATCTTCAGGTCGTCCTGACCGAAGGCCATGACTTCTCCGTAGGCGGAGAGAATCATCTGCTCAACCAGGTCCAGGCCGGTGATCAGTTCAGTCACCGGATGCTCGACCTGAAGCCGAGTGTTCATTTCCAGGAAGTAGAAGCTCTTGTCCTGGCCGGCGACGAACTCGACGGTCCCGGCGCTGTCATAGTTGACGGCCTTGGCCAGGGCGATGGCCTGGGCGCCCATGGCGGCGCGGGTGGCCTCGTCCAGCAGCGGGGAGGGGGCCTCCTCGATGACCTTCTGGTTACGGCGCTGGATAGAGCATTCGCGTTCGAACAGATGGACGACGTGACCATGTTTGTCGCCCAGCACCTGGATCTCGATATGCCGGGGATCGATGATGAACTTCTCGATGAAGATCCGGTCGTCGCCGAAGGCGCCCTTGGCTTCGGCGCGCACCGCCGGAAAGCCTTCCTCCACGTCGCGCCGATTGTGGGCGACCCGGATGCCCTTGCCGCCGCCGCCGGCCGAGGCCTTGATCATGACGGGGTAGCCGATTTCCTCTGAAATCTTGACCGCATGAGCCGTGTCGTCGATTTCACCGATATGGCCGGGAACGCAGGAGACCCCGGCCTTGGCCGCAAACTTCTTGCTTTCGATCTTGTCGCCCATGGCGCTGATCGCGCCAGGATTTGGTCCGATGAAGACGATGCCGTGATCGGCGCAGAGCTGGGCGAATTCGGCCCGCTCCGACAGGAATCCGAAACCGGGATGAACTGCCTGGGCGCCGGTGTCCTTGCAGGCCTGGATGATTTTTTCCGCCACCAGGTAGGACTGGTTGGCCGGCGCCGGTCCGATGAAGACGCTTTCGTCGGCCATCTCCACGCCAAGACTGTCCGCATCGGCCTCGGAATAGACGACGACGGTCTTGATGCCCATACGACGGCAGGTCTTGATGACCCGAACGGCGATCTCGCCACGGTTGGCGATCAAAATCTTCGAAAACATCGGCTCGCGGTCGCCCCTTGCGCACTTACATTGCGCGATCGGTTAGCCCGCATGCGCGAGCATAGCAACGTTTCCCCGCGAACGACGTAACGTCACGGGGCATATGCCGGTCCGTCATTCACCAGGCGATGGGCTGATTGTCCCAGTCATAGGCGCCGCCGCTGTCGCCAGGCTGCCTTGCGTCCATCACCGCCAGCAGGCGACCGGCGGCGAATTCCGGCTGAAAAAGCCGCTCCGGCCGGACATTGGCCTGGAAGGGTGCGCTCAATCCGCTCTCGACCGTGCCAGGGTGCAGCGACAGGCAGACCGTCCCGGGCCGGCTGCGTTCCAGCTCGATCGACAGGGTCTTGATCAGCATGTGGAGGGCGGCCTTGGAGGAGCGATAGCTGTGCCATCCGCCCAGGCGGTTGTCGCCGATGCTGCCAACCCTGGCCGACAAGGCGGCGAACACGGCCTTGCCCTCCCGGGGGATCAATGGCGTGAAGTGTTTGGCGACGAGGGCGGGACCAACGGTATTGACCGCCAGAACCTTGAGCATCGTGGCGCCGTCCACCGCCCGGATGGATTTCTCCGGCCCGAAGCCCGGACCATGAAGGATGCCGGTGGCGATGACCAACAGGCGGGGCGGCGGCCCAGCGCTTACGACGGCCGCGGCCGCTGCGATCGAGGCCTCGATTTCCAGGTCCAGATATCCGGCCGAAACGCCTGCAACGCCAGGTGTGACCCGGCGACTGAAGCCATAGACCTTCGCAAACCTTCGGCTTGCCGAGCAGGCGGCCGCCAGTGCGGCGCCTATCGCACCGCCGACGCCGATCACAACAGCGCTGCCGCCCCCGGGAAGTGACTCCAGCATGGCGTCTCCAGCCCCTGCAATACGGCCACACTTAGCGCCATATGGAAGGAAGGCGAGGGGGCCGCCTCAACCAAGGCGAACAGCGGTTCCGCTGGCCGTGACCATCATCATGCCATTGTCGGCCCCGAGGGTTTCATAGTCCAGATCGACGCCGATCACCGCCCCGCCGCCCCGGGCCGCGGCTTCGTCACACATTTCCTGCAGGGCGATGTCCCGCGCCTGGCGAAGCGCCTTTTCGTAGCCTCCGGCCCGCCCGCCGATGATGTTGGTGATGCCGGCGAAGAAGTCGCGGAAGATATGGGCGCCGATAATGGCCTCGCCGCTGACGACGCCCAGGCTTTCGACGATTTCCCGTCCGGGAATCGTATGGGTGGTCGATGTAATCATGGTGGGTGGCTCCTGGTTGACGATTGCAGATTGGGCAGGCCGGCCTAAGTTAGGAACCATGACCCAGACCGCCAACCTGTCCGCCACAGGTTTCGACCTGACCCCGCCCGATGAGAACGAGCGCCGCCGGATCGAAGCTGACCTCAACCGCGAAGAACGGGATGTGCTTCTGCACCACGGCACCGAGGCGCCCTTCTGTGGCGGCCTGCTCGGTGAGAAGCGGCCCGGGGTCTATTGCTGCCGACTCTGCGCCCTGCCGCTGTTCCGGTTCGAGACCAAGTTTGAAAGCGGCACCGGTTGGCCCAGCTTCTATGCGCCGCTGGACCCGGGCCATGTCAGGGCGGTCGAGGATGTCAGCTATGGCATGCGCAGGATCGAGACGCGTTGCGCTCGCTGCGACAGCCATCAGGGCCACGTCTTTCCCGACGGCCCCCCTCCAACCGGTCTTAGATACTGTATCAATTCGGTGTCCCTCGAGTTTGTCGGCAAGGGAGAACCGCTTCGTGATCCTCTGAAGAGGGGCGACGGGACGGCCTGACGGGCAATTGACAGGGTCGGGATCGATCAAGGCCCTTCCCACAGCCCCCGGCTTTTGCTAACCCCCGCGCCTCACCACGAGCGGTCGTGGCGGAATTGGTAGACGCGCAGCGTTGAGGTCGCTGTGGGGCAACCCGTGGAAGTTCGAGTCTTCTCGACCGCACCAGTGAATCAGGGAACTAAGGCACCGCAACTGCTGCACCCACTCTGAGCCAGGAGGCCCCCATGACCCGGGATGAAGCCGACCTGATCGAGGAGTTGGAATCCCCTGCGAATGTCGTAATCCCCGAGGATCTTGAAGACCTCGCCCTCGGGGATGACTACGCCCTCAATCCTGACTACGTCGACATGGTGATCGACGCGGCAGACCGCGGCGACGACGAGCGCCTGCGGGAACTGGTCGGCGCCCTGCGCTCCGAAGATGTCGCTGACCTGATGGGGTTTCTCACCGCTGACTATCGGGAACAGGTGATTCCCCAGCTGGATCCGGAAACCCTCGCCGAGGTGATTTCTGAACTGGACACCAACCTTCGGGAAGAGATCCTCGAAACCCTGCCCTCGGCGACCCTCGCCCGGGCCCTTGAGGAGATGGATTCCGACGACGCGGTCGACGTGGTCGAGGACCTTGAGGACGACAAGCGCGAGCAGGTTCTGGCCGCTCTGGACCAGACCGACCGCGCAGCCATCGAAACCGCTCTGGGCTACGAGGACGAAACAGCCGGCCGCCTGATGCAGCGGGAAGTCCTGGCGGCCCCCAGTTTCTGGACCGTCGGCCAGACCATCGACCATGTTCAGACCGCCGGCGATGACCTGCCTGAGCTCTTCTTCGAAATCTATATCGTCGACCCTTCCTACAAGCCGACCGGAGCTGTGCCGGTCAGCCGCCTTCTGCGGGCCAGCCGTGACAGCTCCCTGGCCGAGATCATGGAGCCGGTCACCGAGATCGATGTAGAGATGGACCAGGAAGAGGTCGCCTATATCTTCGACAAGTACCACCTGATCAGCGCCCCGGTGACAGACGCGGGCGGGCGACTGGTCGGGCAGATCACCGTCGATGACATCGTCGGGGTGATCCAGGAGGAAACCGAGGAAGACATCCTGGCCCTGGCCGGGGTCAGCGACGCCGGTCGGGACGCCGATGTTCTTGGCATTGCACGTTCACGTCTTCCCTGGCTGGTGGTCAACACCCTTACGGCGGCTCTGGCGGCCAGTGTGATCGGCGCATTTCAGGCCGAGATCGGCAAGCTTGTCACCCTGGCTATCCTGATGCCGATCGTCGCCTCGCTCGGCGGCAATGCCGGCACCCAGACCTTGGCGGTGGCGGTCCGCGCCCTGGCCAGCCGGGAACTGACAGCCGCCAACTCGGTCCGCATCGTGCTGCGGGAAATGGGGGTTGGAGTCATCAACGGTCTGGTTCTGGCGACCATCATGGGGATCGCCGTCTTCGTGTTCTTCCATGACCTCATGCTGTGTGTCACCATCGGCCTGGCCCTGATCATTAACCTTTTCATCGCGTCACTCGCCGGAATTCTGGTTCCGCTGGCGCTTGACCGCCTGGGGCGTGATCCGGCAGTTTCCTCCTCTGTTTTCGTGACTTTCGTCACGGACTTCATGGGATTCCTGTCCTTCCTGGGGCTCGCCGGTCTCATTCTGTTGTAACTTCCGCGACAGGCGCCATATCCTCGACGTTAACGGCCCCTATCTTGCCCATGGGACCTTGAACGCATTCGCGTCTGTCTCAATCTGGGTCATATGGGCATGAAGCCGCGCCATCAGGTCTCCAAGGCCGCTGTCGAACTGATCAAGCGTTTCGAGGGCTATCGCAGCAAGGCTGCGCAGCTCCCCGACGGTCGCTGGACGATCGGCTATGGCCACACCCTGACGGCCCGCGAAGGGGCGCAGGTCTCGGAACAGGACGCCGAGGCGCTGCTGCTCTACGACCTGATCGCCGTGGCCTTTGCGGTCAACGAACAGACCTATACGCCTCTGACCCAGAACCAGTTCGACGCGCTCTGCTGCTTCGCCTTCAATGTCGGTCTGGAGAATTTCAAGCGGTCCAGCGTCCTGCGCCGGATCAACGAAGGGTCCATGCTGCAGGCGGCTTGCGCCATGGAGATGTGGCGGAAGGCTGATTTCGAAGGCGAACGGATCGTGGTCGACGCCTTGGTGCGTCGTCGTTCGGCCGAAAAGACCCTGTTCCTGACTCCCGCCGGCGGATGGGTTCCCGCGCCGTCGCCGATTGTCAGGCCCAAGGTGGACTATGACGCCGCCAATGCTGTGCCAAGGCAGGTCCCTACCGCCCTCAAGACCTCTCTTACCGGCGACCGGGCCTTCGCCGAGCGTGATCCCTCGACGCCAGCGCCTGTCGTTGCTCCGGCCGAAGGCGCCCTCACTGCCAGTCCGGTTCCCCTGGCGCCGGTCACGGCCGCCATGACGGCCGCCGCCGCCGTAACTTCGATGCTCGCCCGGATCGAACCCGATCCGGTCCCGGTCAGTTTCGTTGCTGATTCAGCCCCGGCCACCCTTGAAGCGCCCGTGGTCGATGCCGCTGCGCCGATGGATGTGTCCCTTACCGGGACTGCAGAGAACGCCGTCATCGCGGCGCCAGATGATGACGGCGGCGATGGTTACGCTTCTGCCGATGAGCCTGTCCTGGAAATCGAGACCCAGCTTCAGTCGGTCTTCACGGCTGTTTCGCATCCGGAGGCCTCACCGGCTCCATCCGAGTCCCATCCCTGGAGGTCAACGCCCCAGGAATTCCCGTCGCCCGCGCCCTATCCCGCGCCGGCGGCCATGGCCATGGGCGGAGACAGGACCTTCATCCTGACGCCCTTGCCCGATCTGGAGTCGCAGGCGGAACCCATGCCTTCGCCGGCTCGGGCATTCGAGATGCCGGTGGCCGCCAACGAATCAGAGCCCGGCCTGTTCGACATCCCGACTGAACCCTATTCCGAGTTTTCTCCTGTTCGACGGTCCGAGCGCCTGTCGGAGGAGCAGGTCCGTCGCCTGGTCGAGGCTGATGAGCGCGAAATGGCTTCCGGATTCGATCCCATGGTCGAAGAGGCTTCGCTCGAGCCCGCCAAGATCGCCGGTCTGCCCTGGTTGGCCTCGGCGCTCGGAGGCGTCGCCGTCTGCGCCGGCGGAGTCGTCTGGGGCTACAATGACCAGACCGGGAATATCCTCTCGACCGGTCTTGGCTGGGGCCTTGGCATTTCCGGGGCCGGCCTGTTTCTCTTTTCGGCCTGGCGCTGGCTTGATGGTCTTGGCATGCCCAGGCTCGATGATGAAGACGGCGAGCCCGGGCAGACCCGATCACTGGACTTCGACCCCCGGGACCCCGCCTGACCACGGACGACGAGGCGCAGAGGTCTCGCGGATCTGCGGGCCCCTGTGCTATCTGGCGGCATGACCTCCAGCAGCGCACCCCAGATGGATTTCGGACTCGGCGAGACCGCCGAGGCTATCCGCGAGACCACCGCACGCTTCTCGGCTGACCGAATCGCCCCGCGGGCCGCCCAGATCGACGCCGACAACGCCTTTCCCAGGGACCTCTGGCCCGAGATGGGCGCCCTTGGCCTGCACGGTATAACCGTCGAGGAAGAGTGGGGCGGCCTCGGCCTGGGCTATCTTGAGCATGTCCTGGCCATGGAGGAGGTTTCGAGAGCCTCTGCCAGCGTCGGCCTGTCCTATGGCGCCCATTCCAATCTCTGCGTGAACCAGATCCGGCGCTGGGCCAGCCCTGAACAGAAGGCCCGCTATCTGCCAAAGCTCATCTCGGGCGAGCATGTCGGGTCCCTGGCCATGAGCGAGGCGGGCGCCGGGTCCGACGTGGTTTCAATGCAGCTGAAGGCTGATCGGCAAGGCGACCGGTTCGTCCTCAATGGAACCAAGTTCTGGATCACCAACGCGCCCCACGCCGACACCCTGGTGGTCTATGCCAAGTCGGCTCCGGGCGAGGGCAGTCGGGGCATAACCGCCTTCCTGATCGAAAAGGACATGAAGGGGTTCAGCGTCTCAAAAAAGCTCGACAAGATGGGCATGCGCGGTTCCGACACGGCCGAACTGCTCTTCGAGGACTGCGAAGTCCCGGAAGAAAACATCATGGGTCCGGAAAATGGCGGGGTTGGGGTGCTGATGAGCGGCCTCGACTATGAGCGGGCGGTCCTGGCCGGCGGGTCCCTGGGGATCATGCAGGCCTGCCTGGACGTCGTTCTGCCCTATGTGCGGGAGCGCAAGCAGTTTGGAAAACCCGTCGGCAGTTTCCAGCTGATGCAGGGGAAAGTGGCAGACATGTATGTCGCTCTCAATAGCGCCCGGGCCTACGTCTATGCCGTCGCCCGGGCCTGTGACGCTGGCAAGACCACCAGGTTTGATGCCGCTGGCGCCATCCTGCTGGCCTCGGAGAACGCGGTGAAGGTCTGTCTGGAGGCCATCCAGTCACTGGGCGGAGCCGGGTACACCAAGGAATGGCCGGTGGAGCGGTTCCTGCGTGACGCCAAGCTCTATGACATCGGCGCCGGGACCAACGAGATTCGCCGGTTCCTGATTGGCCGGGAGTTGCTGGGCGGCTGATGCCGCAGCCTTCCCGCGCAACAGGACCCCCGTCTCCAGTCACTTGGCTCCTTGGCGAGCCGCAGATAGAGCTTTCCGCATGAGTCGAGACGAAGACAAGATCATCAGCCTTCAGGAGCGGCGGGCCCGTGACCTGGAGCGGAAACAGGCCGACGCCCGTCAGGTCCTGGCGGCTCAGCGCCGTCGGCAGCTTGCTGAACATGGTCCCCTGGCCGTCCGGATCGGACGATGGGCCGGCCGCGGCGTCGCAGCGCTGATCCTGGTGGTGTTCGCAGCCTCGATAGCACTGTGGCTTTGGGGCCGGTTCACCTAGAAGCAACTGCCAGGGCAAACGCCCAAGGAAAAGGGCGGATCCCCTTTCGAGAACCCGCCCCACACCAAACGACGGCAAAACCGCAATCGTTCAAGACGACCTACAGATCAAAGGAGGGAAAAATCCCCGCAACCCTTCGATCCTTGAGCGGTTGCCGTGTGTTTTTGGTGAGACACTGGATCACCTCCTTTCAGCTGTTGAGACAGGAAGGACAGGATAGGGGGCGTTTGCTTGGAAAATCAATTGGTCGAATTCCCGGGTCCTGAAAATTGCCCACCCCTGTGGATAACTCGCAACGCTTGATCGCTGACGAACCTCGCGAAGCGGTGTAGTTCGGAACCATGGCCAGTTGGGACCCTGAGATCTACGCGCGCGACAAGGCCTATCGGGACCGGCCCGCCCTGGACCTGTTGATGCAGATTCCCGATTCGCTGGGCCCCCGTGTCATCTGGGACCTTGGCTGTGGCGCGGGAGAGCATGCAGCCCTTCTCGCCCGCAGACATCCGGGCGCCCGGGTCTTCGGTCTGGACTCAAGTCCGGAGATGCTGGCCCGGGCGCGTAGCCGCAGCGAAGCGGTGACCTGGGTCGAGGGTGACATTGCCGCCTTCGCGCCCCCAGAGCCCCCCGATCTGATCTTCTCCAACGCCGCCCTGCATTGGCTGCCCCGCCATGACCAACTGCTGCCGCGCCTGGTCTCGAGCCTTGCGCCTGGCGGAATTCTGGCCTGTCAGATGCCCGTCGCATTCGAGTCCCTTCACCATGAGGTCCTGCGGCAGGTGGCGAAGACAGAGCCTTGGGCCGGCCACCTCCAGCGGCTTGCCCCGCTCCGACCGACACCTGCCCTGGAGAACTATTACGGATGGCTGTCGGATCATTGCCGGGAGGTTGATCTCTGGTCGACCACCTATCTGCATGTGCTTCAGGGCGAGGATCCGGTTGTCGACTGGATGACAGGAACCGCCCTGCTTCCCTATCTGGACGCTCTTCCGGACCCAAGGCTGAGATCCGCCTTCCTGGGGGCCCTGGGAGACAGCATGGCCGATGCATTTCCGGCCAGGGCCGACGGGACCACGCTTTTGCCGTTGCCCCGGCTGTTCATCCTGGCGACCCGGACCTGAGCGCCGGGGTCAATTGCTGATCTTGGCCCTTCGCAGTTCGGTGACAGGTCGGGTCAGTTTGGCCAGGGCGGCCACCGTGGCGACATAGCCGCTTTCAGCGCCGGTATCGAAGGCCTTCCAGTCGCGGATATCGATGTGATCGACATTCGGCAGGACAAGCACATCGGTCGCTTCGCGGGCTGCAATGACATCCCGATTGGTGGACAGGGTCGCGGCCCGCATCAGCAAGGCGACGATGGGCGGGCCCTTTCGCCAGTCGCCTGACCACAGCCAGCGCAGAAAATGCGGCATCTGGATGTCCAAGGCGTTGAGGCTTCGGCCACGGGTCACGTCGACGCCGATGACGGGGCCCAGCTGCAGGCTGCGCATGATGTCGGCCGGGAAGTTCTTCATCACGGCGCCGTCGACCAGCACTTCTCCGGCCAGGAAACTCGGCGGCATGACTCCAGGCAGGGCGATGGAGGCGCGCAGGGCGTCCCGTAATCGGCCCCGCTGATGGAGCTGATAGCCGCCAGCCGTCAGGTTGGAGGAGATGCAGAAGAAGGGCAGCCACAGGTCTGGAATCTCGACATCGCCAAAATGTTCAGCCAGCCGGCTATTGACCTTGCGGCCGTGGGTCAGGGCGATGAGCGGAAAGGCGATATCGTCTAGCGGGCTGGAATCGACAAAGGCCGCCCGGATGCGGCGCTCGGTTTCCTCCTGCGACCAGCCCATCGCCAGGCCTGCCGCCACAACAGCGCCCATGGACGCCCCGCCGAGGAAATCGACGGGAATCTCGGCTTCCATCAGGGCTCGCAGGGCGCCGACATGAGCATAGGCCCGGGCGCCGCCGCCCGACAGAACCAACCCGACAGACCGACCGGTCAACAGCCTTGCCATTCGCTCTGTCTCGGCCACGGAGTCCGTGCGCATATGGAAAAGCCGGGTGGCCCCGGTCGCATTGAGCCAGGCTTCCGAACCGGATGGTCGGGTCAGGTGGGCAGGCTGGATCAGCAGAAGATCGACCAGCTGCTGTTCCTGCAGGGTGTCTGCTGCGTGAAGTTCCGGCCGTTCGGGAGGAGGGCGGTCCCCGTGTCCAACTCGGAAAAGTCGGTCCACCTGACGGCCCACCACCGTCTTCCAGGCAGTCTCGCCAGCCTCGGCGACATAGAACACATATTCGTGGTCTCCCTCGACATTGGAGAACCACTCGGTGGGCGCTGACGCGGCCTCCGAACCGACAAGTGTGATTGAATGGCCCATTTCGGCCATGGCCCTGGCGATTTTCGCAATCAGCGGTCTGATTTTTCCACGTCGGTCGGCGGCGGTGAAACCGAATACGCAGGGATCGCCAGTGGAGGCGCGGGAGGCTCCTTGCCGGGCCCGCATGATCATCAGCCGGGCGACCTCGTTCATCACCATGGGGTCATGGTCCGCGGCCGCAAAAAAGTCCTCGCGGGACAGGGCGAGGATCTCGGAGTCGCGTAGGGCGACGACTCGGCTGGAATGGGGGGTTCCCGCGATCATCGCCATTTCGCCGGCCGGTTCGCCTGGCCTGATCACCCCGATGAACTGACGTTCCTGTCCCTCTTCCTTGCGAAAGGCGCCGAGCTTGCCGGCCTGGACCAGATAGATTTCATCGGCCGGGTCACCGGCGTCGAACAGGGTCGAGCCGCCAGGCAGCGAAAACCATCGGGCGTCCCCGGCCAGGCGCTCCCGCTCGAAGAGGCGCGTTAGGGCAGTGTCCCGCCGCTGATTGAATGACCCGACCACGCCGCGACGTTAACGCTCGTAGCGAGTCTTCGCCACCGTCGCTGTCGACTGGCCAGGTTGCGCGGGTCAGAGTCGGACAAGGCGCCACTTTCGCCCGCGGTTCCAACGGGATATGCGTGGGCCATGCCCAGACTTGGATCGTCGATCGACCCCGCTTCAGTTGGCTTTCAGCGTAACGCCGAGGCCAACCGCCGCCTTGTTGAACAGCTGCAGGCGCGAGTCGCCCGGGCCGCCCTGGGCGGACCGGAAGCGGCGCGTCAGCGCCATTCCGGTCGGGGCAAGCTGCTGCCGCGCGAACGGGTCGAGCGGCTGCTTGACCCGGGCTCGCCTTTCCTCGAGATCGGGCAACTGGCGGCCTTCGAACTTTATGACGAAGATATCCCGGCCGCCGGCATCCTCTGCGGCATCGGCCGGGTGTCCGGACGCGAGGTGATGATCATCGCCAATGATGCGACGGTCAAAGGCGGCACCTACTATCCCATGACCGTGAAGAAGCATCTTCGGGCCCAGGAAATCGCCCAGCAGAATCAGCTTCCCTGCATCTATCTGGTCGACAGCGGCGGCGCCAATCTGCCTCACCAGTCCGAGGTCTTTCCGGATCGCGAGCATTTCGGCCGCATCTTCTTCAACCAGGCCCGGATGAGCGCGGAAGGCATCGCCCAGATCGCCTGTGTCATGGGAAGCTGCACCGCCGGCGGCGCCTATGTTCCCGCCATGAGCGACGAGACTGTGATCGTCCGGGGGACCGGCGAAGAAAGTCAGGGGACGATCTTCCTGGCCGGCCCGCCCCTGGTCAAGGCGGCCACCGGCGAGGTGATCAGCGCGACCGACCTGGGCGGCGCCGATGTCCATGGCCGGCGCAGCGGCGTGGTCGACCATGTGGCGGCCAATGACGAACACGCCCTGGAGATCGTACGATCGATCGTGGCCGGCCTGAATACCGTCAAGGCGCCCCTGATGGACATGAAGCCATCCCGTCCGCCGGCGTTCGACCCTGAGGAACTGTATGGCATCGTGCCGGCTGATCTCCGGGCTCCCTATGACGTGCATGAGGTGATCGCCCGGATCGTCGACGGCAGCGAGTTCGACGAGTTCAAGTCCCTGTATGGAACCAGCCTGGTCTGCGGCTTCGCCCGCATCTGGGGCCATCCGGTGGCAATTCTCGCCAATAACGGCGTCCTGTTTTCCGAAAGCGCCCAGAAGGCGGCTCACTTTATCCAGCTCGCCTGCAAGCGCAGAATTCCGCTTGTTTTCCTGCAGAACATCTCTGGCTTCATGGTCGGCGGAAAATACGAGGCGGGCGGCATCGCCAAGGACGGAGCCAAGATGGTCACGGCGGTTGCTTCGGCCAATGTGCCCAAGTTCACCGTTCTGATCGGCGGCAGTTTCGGGGCGGGTAACTATGGCATGTGCGGCCGGGCCTATTCCCCGCGTTTTCTGTTCACCTGGCCGGGCAGCCGGATCAGCGTCATGGGCGGCGAGCAGGCGGCCTCGGTCCTGGCCACCGTGCATCGGGATTCCGAAAAGTGGAGCCCGGAGGAAGCTGAAGCGTTCAAGGCGCCTGTCCGGCAGAAATATGAGGACGAGGGCAATCCCTATTACGCAACCGCCCGGCTATGGGACGACGGCGTGATCGATCCGGCCCAGACCCGCGACGTACTGGGCCTGGCGATCAGCGCCAGCCTGAATGCGCCGATCCCGGAGACCCCGTTCGGGGTCTTCCGGATGTAGCCTCTCGCCTTCTCCCGGTCGCCAAACCGACGTAGGACTTGCACCATGAACAATCCCATCGCCGATCCCCTTGTCGAAAACATCGACACCGACGCCTTGAGCGATCTTGTGGTGATCGAGGCCACGCCCGACGGCGTTGCGACCGTGACGATTAACCGACCGGAAAAGAAAAACGCCTTCAACGCCGAGGTCATCGCTGCCCTGCATCAGGCCTTCGAGACCCTGAAGGACGCTGACGGGGTTCGTCTTGTCTTCCTGACCGGCGCCGGCGGCGCCTTCAGCGCCGGGGCCGATCTTGAATGGATGCGATCTGCCGCCGACTGGAGCGAAAGCGACAACCGGGACGACGCCATGGGCCTTGCCAGCATGTTGTCTGCGCTTCACCGCCTGCCGCAGCTAACCGTCGCCCTGATAGACGGCCCGGCTTTTGGCGGTGGGGCCGGCCTGGCGGCCGCCTGTGACCTGGCAATCGCCACCGAGCGGTCGACCTTCGCCTTTTCCGAGGTCAAGCTGGGCCTGACCCCGGCCACAATAAGCCCCTATGTGATCCAGGCCATCGGCCCGAGAAACGCCAAGGTACTGTTCGCCACGGGCCGGGTGTTTGGCGCAACTGACGCCCTGAAATGGGGGCTGGTCCAGGAGGTTGTGGCCGACCCTGCCGCCTTTACGGTTATCCGCGAGACGCTTGGCGCCGCCATGATGGCCTGTGCGCCGGGCGCCGTGGCGGACGCCAAGCGTCTGGTGGACGATGTCGAGGGACGGGTGATCGACCATGTGCTGATCGAGGAAACCGCTCGCAGGATTGCTGCGCGCCGGGTGAGCGATGAGGGCCAGGAAGGCGTCCGCGCCTTTCTGGACAAGCGCAAGCCGGGCTGGGCGGAATAGTCTAGCGCCCCGCCCGCCCATGATCAGCTCGCTTCTTGTCGCCAATCGCGGCGAAATCGCCCGCCGGATCTTCCGCACGGCCCGACGGCTGGGCATCAGGACGATCGCTGTCTATTCCGAGGCTGACGCCGCCGCGCCGCATGTCAGGGAGGCAGACGAAGCCTTCCTGATCGGCCCCGCTCCGGCGCGGGAAAGCTATCTTCTGCCCGAACGCATCCTTGAGGCGGCCCGCCAGACCGGGGCCGAAGCAATCCATCCGGGCTATGGCTTCCTGTCGGAGAATGCTGATTTCGCCCGGGCTGTGGCCGGGGCAGGCCTGGTCTGGATCGGGCCTCCGGCCAGCGCCATCGAGGCCATGGGCCTGAAGGACGCCGCCAAGCAGCGGATGGCGGATGCCGGGGTGCCGGTAACTCCGGGTTACCTGGGCGCAGACCAGTCAGCCGAACGATTGCAGCGCGAAGCGGACGCCATCGGCTATCCGGTCCTGATCAAGGCCGTGGCGGGCGGCGGCGGCAAGGGCATGCGCAAGGTGCTGCAGGCCGGGGACTTCGCGGCCGCCCTGGCCAGTTGTCAGCGCGAGGCGGCCGCCAGCTTCGGCGACGACCGCGTGCTTCTGGAAACCTATGTGTCGCGGCCGCGCCATATCGAGGTCCAGGTGTTCGGCGACCGACACGGCAACGTCGTGCATCTTTTTGAGCGCGACTGTTCCCTGCAGCGCCGACACCAGAAGGTGATCGAGGAGGCGCCGGCCCCGGGCATGGACGATGTCACCCGGGCCGCAATCTGTGACGCTGCGGTCAAGGCGGCCCGCGCCGTAGCCTATGAGGGCGCCGGGACTGTCGAATTCATCGCTGACGCCAGCGAAGGCCTGAGGGCGGACCGCATCTGGTTCATGGAAATGAACACCCGTCTGCAGGTCGAACATCCTGTGACCGAAATGATCACTGGCCAGGATCTGGTCGAGTGGCAGATCCGCGTGGCTTCCGGTGAATATCTGCCGCTTCGCCAGGACCAGATCGCGATCTCCGGCTGGGCCATGGAGGCGCGGCTCTACGCCGAAAACCCGGCCACGGGCTTTCTGCCAAGCACGGGTCGGCTCGAACATTTCCATCTGCCGGTCAGCGGGGCTCGGATCGACAGCGCCGTTGAAGCCGGCGGAGAGGTGACGCCCTTCTACGATCCGATGATCGCCAAGATCATCGTCCATGGCCCGGATCGTCGCACGGCGGCGGGCCGGCTGGCCGCATCCTGTCGCGAGACCCGCGTCTGGCCGGTCAGGACCAATGCCGGGTTTCTCGCTCGCTGCGCCGGACAGGCCGACTTTCTCGCCGGCGATGTCGATACCGGCTTCATCGAGGCCCGAAGCGAGGCCCTGATCGCACGGGGCCTGCCTTCGAACAGCCTGCTGCAGGCAGCCTACGATCGTCTGGAAGGCGATAGGATTGATCCGGCGACTTCGCCCTGGTCGCGTCGGACCGGAGCACTGGGGTTCCGCCTGAACGCCCGTTCCTCGAGCGTCGCCAGGCTGGTCTGTGACGGCCAGGCGACCGAGCTGACCCTGACCGGAGAGGCCCCCGACGCCCAGGCCACCGTCCTGCAGCAGGATGGTTTCGCGGTCGTCTTCGAGCAGGGAGAAGCCTACGAAATCGCCTTGCCAAGCGCCGCCTCCGGCGCAGCGGCAGGCGCCTCGGACGGCTCCATATTGTCGCCTATGCCTGGCAGGGTGGTGTCAGTCTCGACCCGGATCGGCGACAGGGTGAGCAAGGGCCAGACCCTGCTGGTTCTGGAGGCCATGAAGATGGAACACGCCATGGCGGCGCCCTTCGACGGCGTGGTGACCGAACTTTCGGCCGTCGCCGGCGGCCAGGTCAGTGAAGGGATCGTCCTGGCCCGGCTGGAACCGGCCTGAGCAGATCTGTCCCGTGGACCGGATCCGGTCGCCGACCGGATCGCCTTTCCCTTGCCGGACCTTCCGCCTAGATCTGCGTCATGGCTCTACACATCATCAAGCTCTGCGTCGGCGTTGACAGTCTTCAGGACCTCAGGGACTGGCGCACCAGCCGGTCGGCGGCGGGCCATGCCTCCATATGCTCGACCCGCATGGCCCCCAAGCGTGCT
This sequence comes from Caulobacter sp., assembly GCA_029866155.1. Lineage (GTDB taxonomy): Bacteria > Pseudomonadota > Alphaproteobacteria > Caulobacterales > Caulobacteraceae > Caulobacter. Next base: position 60,584 of record JARWZW010000007.1, read on the forward strand.
GCGGAGATTCTTGACGGCGGCTCCCTCTATTGGGTGATCCGCGGTCAGGTGCTTGTGCGGCAGGCAATCCTGGACATCAGGACAGGCCAGCCGGGGCCGCAGCCCTGTCACCTGGTGCTGGATCCGGACCTGGTCGAAACCGCGCCCCAGCCTCGCAGGCCCTTCCAGGGCTGGCGTTATCTCGACACCGCCGACGCACCGCCGGACCTTGCCCAGGGCGGCGCCGAAGCCATGTCGCCGGAACTGGCTCGCCAGCTTCGCGAAATCGGCGCCTGGTAGTCAGCCGATTTTCAGATTGTCCAGTTGTCGATCAGCCTTGTCTTGCCCAGCCAGGCCGCGACAAACAGTCGGGCGCCGGGAGGCGTCGGGCCCGGGCCCAGGCGCTCCATCGTCTGGCCGTCATGGACCTGGAGATAGTCCACGGGGCCGAACCCTGCAGCTTCCAGGGCCTTGACCCCTTCGGCCTCGACAGTACCGGTGTCGTCACCGGTCCGCAGTCGCTCCACCGCTCTGGCCAGCGCCGCGGGCAGGCCGGCGGCGATTTCGCGCTGCTGCGGGTCGAGATAGGCGTTGCGGGAAGACATGGCCAGACCGTCTGCCTCCCGCAGGGTGGGCCCCGCGATGATTTCCACGGGCAGGTCGAGGTCCGTCGCCATCCGCCGGATGACCAGAAGCTGCTGGTAGTCCTTCTCGCCAAACAGGGCCACGTCGGGCGCGCACTGGATCAGCAACTTGGAAACCACCGTCGCCACGCCGCCAAAAAACTGCGGGCGCTTCTGGCCTTCCAAAGGGGCGGACACTCCGGTGACCGCCACCTGGGTGGAAAATCCCGGTGGATACATGTCCTTGACCGAGGGGGCAAAGATCAGCTGGCAGCCAGCTTCACCCAGGAGCGCTGCGTCCCGCCCCTCGCCCCGGGGATAGGCGTCAAAATCCTCATGAGGAGCAAACTGGGCCGGATTCACGAAGATCGAGGCCACCACCCGGTCGGCATGGCGCAGGCCCAGCCTCACCAGGGACAGATGTCCCTCATGCAGGGCGCCCATGGTCGGAACCAGCGCAATCCTGCTGCCCTCGGCGCGCCAGGCCGCGACCTGTCGCCGGAGGTCAGCTACTGTCCTGACGATCATGGGGTTCCGGCTCAAACTGGCCTCCTTCTGGGGGCAAAGGGGAAGGGCTTATGACCCAACCAGGACTTGAAAGTCCAGTCTGGCCGGGGAGGGAGCATCCTGTGGACAAAGCGACGCCTTGCGTTGACCCGGTCTGGGTGGGAGGTGTTTCGTTCAGCCTGTGGCGGTCACTGAGTCGCCCTGCGCGGAAGGAGCCTGAGATGTCCCAGTCTCGCGTGATTGTGGTCGGCAACGAAAAGGGCGGGGCCGGAAAATCGACCATCGCCATCCACCTGGCTTCGGCCCTGCTGCATGGCGGGGCGCGTGTCGGGGTGATGGACCTGGATCTGAGGCAATCCAGCCTGGCCCGTTTTTTTCACAGCCGACGATGCTGGCTTGCATCTGAACCGGCGGTCCGGCTTCCTGAGCCCCTGCGGTTTCATCCGGCCGAAGACGGCGTCGCCCTGGCGCGAGCCGAGGTGGCGGAACAGATGGCCCGTTTCGAAGAGGCTTTCGCGGCTGCGCAGTCCGAAACGGACTTTCTGATCATCGACACGCCCGGGGGCGACACGGTCCTGTCCCGCGCCGCCCATGCCCGGGCGGATCTGGTGGTGACGCCGATGAACGACAGCTTCGTCGACTTCGACATGCTGGGCCACGTCAATCCGGTGACCCTGGAGCTTGAAAAGCCTAGCCTTTACGCCGAAGCGGTCTGGGAAGCCCGCAAGGCGCGGGCCATGACGGGCCAACGGGTTCCCATCGATTGGGTTGTCCTTCGTAACCGTCTGGCCAGCACGGAGGCGCGTAATCGCAAGCGGGTCGACGACCGGCTGATGGCCCTGGCCAAGCGGGTAGGCTTCCGCACCGGACCCGGACTCCGCGACAGGGTGATTTACCGGGAACTGTTTCCCTTCGGTCTGACGGTGGCTGACCTTTCCAGCAAGGTTCGTCCCATCCCGGTGGCTTTCAGCCATGTGGCGGCGCGCCAGGAGCTCCGCAGCCTGATGCATTCGCTTGGACTTTCCGGTCTCTCGGGTGATGAGTTGCTCGCCGCGGAATAGGCGGCGCGGAGCAGTCATGTTTCAGGTTCTGTTGTTCAGCGTGGCGCTGGGGGCCCTGGCCGTCTGGGTGGGGCGGCGCGCCCTGCCCAGATTGAAGCTCCAGGATTGGCGGATCGCCGCCGGGGGCCTTTCGGCCCTGGCCTTTCTTGGCGGCCTGGCTGCCAGCATGAAGGGCAGCTACGTCATCGGCGGGGGCCTTCTGGCCGCAGGCCTGTTGCTGGCTTTCGGAGCCAGGCTCAGGGCGAAGCCAGGACCGAGGGCCCGGCCGTCAGCCACTGCGACCGAGAGCGAGGCCCGGTCCATTCTGGGCGTGGGCCCTGAGGCTGACGAAGCGGAAATACAGGCGGCCTATAGTCGTCTGATCCGCATGGCCCATCCCGATGCCGGGGGAACAACGGGGCTGGCGGCCCAGCTGAACGCCGCTCGTGACGCGCTGCTGCGCGCCCGCCGCTGATCCCGCCCGCTGAACAACGCCCTTGGCGGTTCTTAGTCCAGGGCGGCCCGGATCATGTCCGCGGTGGACTTCAGCTCCGCGATATCCGCCATCCCGCCGGCGTGCCGACCAAGGGTCTGCCCCTCCCAGCGAGGGATGACATGGATGTGCAGGTGAAAGACGGTCTGGCCGGCCGGTGCGCCATTGAACTGCGTCACCACGATCCCGTCCGGGACCAGCGCCTTGCGCACAGCCCTGGCCAGTCGCTGAACGGCCGCTGACAGCACTGCCAGCACTTCCGGTTCAACATCCAGAATGTTGCGGGCCCGGGAGGTCTTGGAAATCATCAGGCAATGCCCCCGGGATTGGGGGAAGGCGTCCATGAAGGCCAGGACGTCATCGTCTTCGAAGATCGGGACGCTCGGAATCTCGCCCCGGATGATCCTGGCGAAGATGTTGGTGTCGTCGTAGGCGCCTTGAAGGCTCATGGCAAACTCCCTGCGGGATCCGACTGTAAAGGGGCTTTTTGGCGCGGGGCTCAGGAATTGTCCTGTCTGAAGGGGGAAAATTCCTCCGCCAGATAATCCATCTCGCCCTGGACGGCGGAGCGCTCCTGGTCAAGAAACCGCGCTACAGGCTCCCGCAGCATCGGATCGGCGATCCAATGGGCGGAATAGACCGGGGAGGGGAGATAGCCCCTGGCGATCTTGTGCTGTCCCTGGGCGCCGGCCTCGACCCGGGGAAGTCCCAGGCGGATGGCCTGTTCGATGGCCTGATAATAGCAGAGCTCGAAATGCAGGAAGGGCCTGTCCTCGACACAGCCCCAGTTGCGACCGAACAGACAGTCCTCGCCGATCAGGTTGAGCGCCCCGGCGATCCAGCGCCCGTCGCGCCGAGCCATCATCAGCAGGACCCGGTCCGCCATTCGCTCGTTCAGCAATGAAAAGAAGCGCCGGTTGAGATAGGGGCGCCCCCATTTGCGCGAGCCGGTATCCATGTAGAAGCCGAAAAAGGCATCCCAGTGATCCTCGGTCAGTTCCGGGCCCGAAAGCGCCAGGATTTCCACCCCTGTCTGGGCTTCACGGCGCTCACGACGGATTGTCTTGCGGCGGTTGGAGGACAGGGCGGCCAGGAAATCGTCAAAGGTCGCATAGCCGGCATTGGTCCAGTGATACTGCTGGTCCTGCCTTGGCAGCAGCCCTGCCGCCGTCAGAAAGCGCCAGTCTTCTTCGTCGGGAAAGGTGACGTGAAGTCCCGAGGCCCCCAGCTTTTCACAGAGAGTCAGGGCGCCGCCGAGCAGCATCCTCCGTCCCTCATCAGGGTCGATGTCTGGTCGCACCAGAAGTCTTGGCCCGGTCGCCGGTGAAAAAGGCGAGGCGCATTGCAGCTTTGGATAATAGCGGCCGCCGGCCCTTTCATAGGCGTCAGCCCAGGACCAGTCGAAGACATACTCCCCCTGGCTGTGGCTCTTCAGATAGAGCGGCATGACCGCGGCGATCTGTCCTGCTTCGTCGTTGATCGACAGGTGGTGAGGGGCCCAGCCGGTGCGGTCGCTCGCGCAGCCGCTCTCCTCCAGAATGTCTAGGAAGTCGAAACTCACAAAGGGATTGCCGCTTCCGGCGCAGGCCTCCCAGGCCGGTCGTCCGATCTCGGCAATCCGGCGATGTACTCTTACCGCCGGGGTCAGGCTCACGCCTTGAAGCCCTCGAAAATCACATTGTCGCAGAATGGCTCCAGCCGCTCGCCGTCCTCGAGGTTGCGCACGGTCCAGGCGATGATCGGCATGCCCTGCTGTCGATACCGCTCGGCCTCCGGGCTGGGCAACATGCGGTGGTCCAGCGCCAGGAAATCCGGTCGCGCGATGGAGACCTGTTCGAGGGCCGCATAGCTCTTGCGCAGTTCAGGCGCCAGGGTCGACGCATTGGCGTCGTTCCATCGATAGCTGTCCAGGCCACGCATGATCTGTGGATGATGATCTGCGAACCAGGCGTGACTGTAGGGGTTGAACCCAATCACACAGATCGGACCATTGTGATCGATCAGAACCTCGCTGACCCGCTTTTCGAGGGGCCCGACCTCGCCGAAGGGCGTCTTCAGCTCGATATGGACGAGAGCCCTGTGACCGATTTCCACCAGGGCCTCCGCCAGGGTGGGGATGGTCTCGTCGGTACCGGCCAGTCTCAAGGCCTGGAGATCCGACAGGCTGTGATCCCTGACCCTACCCTCCACGCCGGTCATCCGGGCCAGGCCATAGTCGTGAAACACGACCGCTTCACCGTCGGCCGTGATCTGCACATCCAGTTCGATGCCATAGCCCCCCGCGCAGGCTGCCTGAAAGGCGCCGAGGCTGTTTTCCGGGGCGCCGCCCGGGGACCAAAGACCGCGATGGGCCACGGGGGGGCTGAACAAAAGTTCCCAAGCCTGACCGAAGTCTTCATGTCGGGGACGTGGCGGATGTTTCAAGAGCGGATCTCCACCACGGCGTCGACTTCAACCGCAAAGTTGCGGGGCAGTCGATAGACGCCGACGGCTGAACGCGCATGGCGGCCAGCCTCTCCGAAGATATCCACCATCAGGTCCGAACAGCCGTTAACGACAGTCGGAATGTCGAAGAAGTCCGGCCCCGCCTGGACAAAGCCCCCCAGTTTGACGATGCGGACGACCCTCTCAAGGTCCCCTTCGCAGGCGGCCTGAATCTGGGTGATGAGATTGATGCCACAAAGCCGGGCCGCCGAAACGGCCCGCTCCATGTCGACGTCTTCCCCCACCACGCCGGTGATCCCGCCGGAGGCGTCCAGCGAAACCTGTCCGGAGATATGGACCAGGTCGCCGCTCCTTACGAACGGTACGTAGTTGGCGATGGGGGCGACAGGCCGGGGGAGCTTGATTCCGGCGACTTCAAGGCGATGCTGAATGCTTGACATGGCCCTTCACTAACCCGCCCGGCAGCGAAGCGAAAGGATACGAAAAAGGCCCGGACCTTTGCAGGACCGGGCCTTCACGCCGAAGTGACCTTGGCGGGTCGCCTCGCCTTACTTCACGGACTGGATCTTCTCGACGGTCGCGGTGACGCGCTCGTTGAGGGGCTTCATGGAGTCCTTGACGGCGGCCGCAACGGTTTCACCCATCTTGCCCATTTCGGCCATGTACAGTTCCAGGGCGGACTTGGCCCAGCTGGCCTGAAGCTCAACGGCTTCCTGGACGCTCTTGGCGCCGGCCAGGGCCTTGGCGGCCGAGACCTGATCTTCCATGGCCTTCTTGGAGTAGGACATCGCCAGGGCGCCCAGCGATTCCGCGCCCTTGGTTGCGGCCGTCACAGAGGCCACGACAGCTTCCAGGTTCTTCTTGGAGTGGGCGTTCATTTCGTTCAGGCCGGCCAGGGACTTTTCGACCTGGTCCTTGAACGCCGCGTTTCCGGCGGTGGTGAATTGCTCGACGGTGGTCTTCAGGGCTTCAGCAGCGGCCATGGGGAGGCTCCTTCAGTGCTTGGGGCGCGTGTGTCATTGCCGGTTCCTGTTCGGATCGGCGTGAAGCCTGAATCTCACGAACCTGGGGCCGGGTCAAGAAAAATTGTGCAGCGCACAATAATCCGCTGCGACGCAATATGCTTGGGATCTGAACGCCTGCAGGCCAATTCGCTCAAGAGGTGTTTACTTTGGCGTAAGCCGGCTTCGTGCATGTTACTGTCTCGGTTCGCGATCGTGTTGTGGATCGCCAACCCTTTGAATCAACGACGGATGCAGCATGCCAAGCTCGACCCGCCGCTTCTTGGTCACCGCCGCGCTGCTCGCCGCCTTGCCCTGGATGGCCGCCCAGGCGGCTGCACAGGTTCCCTATTCACAACTGAAGGCGACCCCGCCTGCCGCCCGGCCCGCTGACCAGCCCAAGTACGCGGCCGTCGTGGTCGACGCCAATTCGGGCGAGGTTCTCTATGCCAAGCGTGCGGACAGCCCGCGGTACCCGGCCTCCATCACCAAGGTGATGACCCTTTACCTAGCCTTTGAAGCCATTTCCGAAGGCCGTCTGCAACCCACTGATCTCATCACCATTTCAGCCAAGGCGGCCGGACAGCCGCCGACCAAGCTGGGCATGTCGGTCGGGGATGTCATTTCCGTTGAAGACGCGATGAAGGCGATCGCCGTCAAATCTGCCAATGACATGTCTGTGGCCCTGGCTGAACATATGGCCGGTTCAGAGGCCCGTTTCTCGGCCCTGATGACGCTGCGCGCCCAGGAACTGGGCATGCTCAACAGCCGCTTCGTCAACGCCTCGGGACTACCCGACAGCCGGCAGGTCTCCTCGGCCCGGGACATCGCCATCCTGTCGCGCGCTGTCATGCGGGATTTTCCGCAGTACTACAGCCTGTTCAATCTGAGATCCTTCACCTTCCGGGGAGTCTCGATGAACAACCACAACCGGCTGCTGAACAGCATGCCCGGCGTAGATGGCCTCAAGACCGGCTATACCAACGCCTCTGGTTACAATCTGGCGGCCTCTGGCGTCCGCGACGGTCGCAGACTGATCGTCGTGATGCTCGGCGGCACTTCCAATGGCGCCCGGGACAATCATGTTCAGGACCTCCTGACGACCGGTTTCGACGTTCTGCGTCGGCGCAATGCCGGCGAACGGATCCTGGTCGCCCAGAGCCTGTTCGAGCCGCCGCCGCCCCCAGCCGTGCTTTATGCCTCGGTCGAACAGGGCGATGCCGATCTGCCTCAGGCCGCCTTCGTGGACGGCCCCTCGACCGGGCCCCTGGTGGTGCAGCGGGCGATGTCGCCCATCGCCGATCCAGTAAAGTCCGCCGCCGTCGTGAAGGTCGGCAAGCCGGCGCCGGTAATTCGCAAGCCCAAGGGCCAGTGGATCGTCCAGGCCGGCGCCTTCAAGAGTCGCGACCAGGCCCGCACCCAGCTCAAACTCATTGAGAAGCGGTTCGACAAGGTTCTGGACGAGGCCGAAGGCGTCATCGGCGACAGGGTCGGCGGTTTCTTCCGCGTTCGGTTCACGGGCCTGACCTCAGACGCCGCCAAACAGGCCTGCAAGGCCCTGTCGGCCAAACGCCAGTCCTGCATGGTCGTCGCCCCCGGGGGCTGATATCCGCAAGAAGATAGTCTGGCGGCCGGCGGTCCCGAGCGCGGGCCCAGGCGCTGGACCTGAAAAGAGACCGCAGGGCTGAGCGCCACGCGGTCTCTTTTTGTTTTTTGTCCCGAGGCAAGAGCGACCCGGCAGGCCGCTCCCCGAAAACCAATTCAATCCCCTCGAGACATGCTCTGGCGTCTGTTCCGTCAGGATCGAAACGATCCCAGCGGATCATGACCTATTCGGCGAGAACCGGCTCTTCGATCTCCGGGGCGCCGGGCGTCCGGCCCTTGGGGGCGTCGACCTCGAACTCGAAGGCGATCTTGCCATCCTTCAGGACGACCTTGACGTGGCCGCCCTTGGAGAGCTTGCCGAACAGGATGTCGTCGGCCAGCGGCTTCTTGATGTGTTCCTGGATGACCCGTGCCAGAGGGCGCGCGCCATAGAGCTCGTCGAAGCCATTCTTGGCCAGCCAATCCGCAGCGTCGTCGCTGGTTTCGATGGTCACATTGCGGTCGGCCAGCTGGGCCTCAAGCTGCATGACGAACTTCTGAACCACCTGACGGATGATGTCCTGGGTCAGGGGTTTGAAGGCGACGACAGCGTCCAGGCGGTTGCGGAATTCAGGCGTGAACAGCCGCTTGAGGGCGGCCTCTTCCTCGCCGTCCACCTTGCCACGACCAAAGCCGATGGACTGGCGCTGGGCGTCGGATGCACCTGCATTGGTCGTCATGATCAGGATCACGTTCCTGAAATCGACCTTTTTGCCATTGGCGTCGGTCAGAACGCCGTTATCCATCACCTGCAGCAGGATATTGTAGACGTCCTGGTGGGCCTTTTCGATCTCGTCGAGCAGCACCACTGCATGCGGATGTTGATCGACGGCGTCGGTAAGCTGGCCGCCCTGATCATAGCCGACATAGCCGGGAGGGGCGCCGATCAGGCGACTGACCGTGTGGCGCTCCATGTATTCGCTCATGTCGAAGCGCAGCAGTTCGATCCCGAGGGTCTGGGCCAGTTGACGCGCCGCTTCGGTCTTGCCGACCCCCGTGGGGCCGCTGAACAGATAGCTGCCGATCGGTTTGTTCGGGTCGCGCAGACCGGCCCGGGCCATTTTCATGGCCGATGCCAGCTGCTGGATCGCTTCATCCTGGCCGAACACCGCGCGCTTCAGATCCTCGTCGAGTTGCTTGAGGGCCTCGGTATCGGTCTTGGAAACGGACTTGGGCGGGATCCGGGCGATCTTGGCGACGACGGCCTCGATCTCCTTGACCCCGATCGTTTTCTTGCGGCGAGATTCGGGCAGCAGCATCTGGCTGGCCCCGGCCTCGTCGATCACATCGATCGCCTTGTCCGGGAGCTTGCGGTCAGTGATGTACTTGGCGGAGAGGTCAACCGCCGTCTTGATGGCTTCCGCAGTGTACTTCAGCTTATGGAAGTCCTCGTAGTAGACCTTGAGGCCCTTGAGGATCTTGATGGTGTCCTCGATGGTCGGCTCGTTCACATCGATCTTCTGGAACCGTCGCACCAGGGCCCGGTCCTTTTCGAAATGCTGACGGAACTCCTTGTAGGTGGTCGAGCCCATGCAGCGCAGGGAGCCGCTGGCCAGGGCGGGTTTGAGCAGGTTGGAGGCGTCCATGGCCCCGCCGCTGGTCGCTCCGGCGCCGATCACGGTATGGATCTCGTCGATGAACAGGATGGCGTTGGGATGGCCTTCCAACTCCTTGATCACCTGCTTGATCCGCTCCTCGAAGTCGCCGCGGTACCGGGTTCCAGCCAGAAGCGCACCCATGTCGAGCGAGAAGATCGTCGCGCCGTCCAGGACTTCCGGGACTTCATGATTGATGATCTTTCGGGCTAGGCCCTCTGCAATGGCAGTCTTGCCGACCCCCGGGTCACCAACCAGGAGCGGATTGTTCTTGGTCCGGCGGCAGAGGATCTGAATGCAGCGCTCGACTTCGGCGAGGCGGCCGATCAGCGGATCGACCTTCCCCTGTCTGGCCTTCTGGTTGAGGTCGACGCAATAGGCCTCCAGGGCCTCGCCCCCGCTCTTGGCGTTGGGTTTGCTTTCGTCCTCGTCCTGGGTGGCTCCCTTGACCGCCTTGGGCTCGCTGGCTCCCGCCTTCTTGGCGATGCCATGGGCTATGTAGTTGACCGCGTCATAGCGGGTCATGTCCTGCTCCTGCAGGAAGTAGGCCGCGTGGCTTTCCCGCTCGGAGAAGACCGCCACCAGGACATTGGCCCCGGTCACGTCGTCTCGGCCAGAGGACTGAACGTGGATGACAGCCCGCTGGATCACTCTCTGGAAGCCGGCGGTGGGCTTGGCGTCTTCGCCATCCTCGACGATCAGGGCGCGCAGTTCAGTGTCGATATAGTTGGTGACGGCCTTTTTCAGCTCCACCAGATCGACATCACAGGCCTTCATGACCGCCGCAGCGTCTTCGTCATCGGTCAGTGATAACAACAGATGCTCCAGGGTGGCGTACTCATGCTTACGCTGCGTAGCGTAGGCCACGGCCCTGTGCAGGGTTTCTTCGAGATTGCGCGAAAACGAGGGCAAATGGGGCTCCTCAATCCTTTTCCATGGTGCATTGCAAAGGGTGCTGGTGTCGCCGAGCGGACTCGATCACCTGAGCCACCTTTGTCTCGGCGACTTCGTAGGTGAAGACGCCACAGACCCCGACGCCGTTCTGATGCACATGGAGCATGATCCGGGTCGCATCTTCGCGCGACTTGTTGAAAAAACGCTCAAGCACGTAAACGACAAACTCCATCGGCGTGTAGTCGTCGTTCAGGATCAGCACCCGATACAGCGACGGCTTGGCGGTCTTGGCGCGGGTCTGGGTGACCACCGCCGATCCCGCGCCGTCCTGACCAGCGCCTGTTCCTGACTTCCGTTCCGTCATGCCGACTGTCACTCCCGTGGCGAACTGCGAAGCAGCCGCCCTGTGATGTGATTAGATATGAAAACATCACCGCTTTGGAAGGGGCCTCGTGGTCGCTGTCGCGCTTTGGCCCCGAGATCGCGCCCATGGACGCGGTTGACCGCTCAATCCACGGGCCGTTTCAGGCCCCTGCCGGTCCGAATGGCCTGTTTGCCGAATTTTTCCTGCAGTCGGTCCATTGCGCTCTCGTGGGTCAGGGCCCGCTGCTCCGCCTCGGCGAAGAAGTCGCCGCTTCCGGTCTGGGCCGTTGCGAAGTCTGACAGTCCGGCGCCGATCAATCGGTAGGCCGTGCCATTGATCTCGGCAGCCAGAAGTTCCCTCACGCACTGGAACAGGGTCTTGGCGGTCTGGGTGGGGACGGCCAGGGTTCTTCGGCGCGTCACGATCTGGAAATCGGCCCGCCGCAGTTTGAGGGTGGCGACCCGGCCAGCGATTCCCTCCTTGCGCATCTGACGGGCGACCTTCTCGCAGAGCGGCCAAAGCTGATCCTCAAGGGTCGCGCTGTCGGCATGGTCCTGGTTGAAGGTGGTTTCCGCGCTGATGGTCTTGCGTCCCTCTGCTGGATTGACCAGCCGCGCGTCCTCTCCCCGGGCCAGCCGATGCAGGGACAGGCCCTGGCCGCCGAACCGCTGGGCCAGGGCCTTCGGGTCCGCCCTGGCCAGATCTCCGACCAGCCGATATCCCTCCCGTTCCAGGCTCGCCGCCAGCACAGGTCCAACGCCGGGCAGGATCCGGACCGGACGGTCCGCCAGCCGGGCAGGGGCCTCGGCTCCAAGCACGGAAAAGCCTCGGGGCTTGTCCAGCTCCGAAGCGATCTTGGCGAGGAACTTGTTGGGCGCGAGGCCTATGGAAACGGTCAGACCGATCTCGGCCTCGATCCTGGCCTGCAGCCTGGCCAGGGTCACCGCGGCGGGAGCCTGATGCAGTCGCTCCGTGCCGGACAGGTCGATCCAGGCCTCGTCGAGGGACAGGGGCTGGACCAATGGGGTCAGGTCGCGGACCAGGGCCATGATCCGCCGGCTCTCAGCCTGGTACTTGGCAAAATCCGGCTTGATGATCACCGCCTGGGGGCACAACGCCCTGGCCTTGAACATCGGCATGGCCGACCGCACGCCGCTCATCCGGGCGATGTAGCAGCAGGTGGTCACCACGCCCCGCACGCCGCCGCCGACAATGACGGGGAGGTCGCGCAGTTCGGGTCTGTCCCGTTTCTCGACCGACGCATAGAAGGCGTCGCAATCCATGTGGGCGAGCGTCAGATGGTCTAGTTCATCATGGGTCACGATGCGCGGAGAGGCGCAGGCGGGACAGCGGGTCACAGCTGCCGGCCCGGTCCAGAAACAGTCCCGGCAAAGGGTCTTCATTCGAGCGGCCAAAGCCAGGCCGCGCCCCGCACCCCTGAGGAATCGCCGTGCCGGGCTGGCAGGATCGGGGTGATGAAGCTGTCGGAAAAGACATGCCGTGCGACCGCTGATGGCAGGGCCAGGTACAGCTCGTCGACATTGGACATGCCGCCGCCCAGGACGATGACATCCGGGTCCAGGCTGTCGCAAAGCACGGCCAGGCAGCGACCCAGCCGGTCAATATAGCGGTCCAGTGTCTGGCCGGCGATCGGGTCGCCGGCCCGGGCGGATTGGACAATATCTGCGCCGGTCCCGCCGGAACCGCCAGACCTCTGATGGTCCGCGACAAATCCCGAGCCCGAAATCCAGGTCTCGAGACAGTTTCGACGGCCGCACCAACAGGCCAGTCCGCCTCCGTCTCCGGCGCCGGCCTCGGCCGCCGTCTGCCAGGGCAGGGGTGTATGGCCCCATTCGCCGGCCAGGCCGTTCGGCCCCTGCCATTCCGCGCCGCCGATCGCCAGCCCGCCCCCGCAACCCGTGCCCAGTATGGCCCCGAACGCCAGGGCGGAACCGGCTGCAGCGCCGTCCCGGGCCTCGGACTGGATGAAACAGTTTGCGTCATTGCGCAGCCGGACAGGCCGGCCCAGCTGGCGTTCCAGATCCACGCCCAGCGGCCGGTCGTTGATCCAGACACTGTTGGCGTTCCGGACCCGTCCGGTGACAGGCGAAAGAGAACCGGGGATTCCAATCCCGATCCGGGGGGCGACAAATCCGGCTGCGGCTTCCGCCTCTGCAATCACCTGCGCGACAGTCGCCAGGGCGCCATCATAGACGCCGGGATTGGGCCGGCGCACACGCGACAGTATGCTGCCGTCCTCCGCAACGGTTGCGGCCTCGATCTTGGTGCCGCCGAAATCCACGCCTGTCCGGATCATTCGGCGATAACGCACCAGGACCGGCCCGTTGCGCCACCTCTTTTTGCGAGCCTCTTGGTTGCTGTGGCCGGAAGCCTTGCCTGACCGAGCGTCACCGCCTTTAGTCTGTTGGAAAATAGATTGGGAGCTATGTCATGGGCCAGGGTCCGCTGTCCGGGGTGAAGATCATCGAGTTTGCCGGGATTGGTCCTGGCCCCTTCTGCGGCATGCTGCTGTCCGATCTCGGCGCTGACGTGGTGCGAATCGATCGAAAGGGCCCCGGTCGGTCCTCTCCTGCCGACGTCACGTCCCGCGGCCGCAGATCTGTGGCCCTGGATCTCAAGAACCCGGCTTCGATCGAAACCTGCCTCAAGCTCATGGAATCCGCCGACGGCGTGATCGAGGGCTTTCGTCCTGGCGTTATGGAACGCCTCGGCCTGGGCCCGGACGTCGCGCTCAAGCGCAATCCGAAGCTGGTGTTCGGGCGGATGACCGGCTGGGGGCAGTTTGGACCCTACGCCCAGGCCGCCGGCCACGACATGAACTACATCGCCATCACCGGCGCGCTGCATGCCATCGGCACGACCGAGAAGCCGATTCCGCCGCTGAACCTGGTCGGGGACTTCGGCGGCGGCGCCCTCTACCTCGCCTTCGGCCTGCTGGCGGGCGTTATCCACGCCCGGGCGACCGGTCAGGGACAGGTGATCGACTGCGCCATGAGCGACGGAGCCGCCTCGCTGATGGCGATGTTCTATGGCTTCAAGGGCGCGGGCGCCTGGAAAGATGAGCGTCGCAGCAACCTGCTCGACGGGGGCGCGCACTTCTACGACACCTACCAGTGCGCCGACGGCAAATGGATCTCGATCGGCTCCATCGAGCCGCAGTTCTACGCCCTGTTGCTGGAAAAGACCGGAATCACGGACTCTGAGTTCAAGAACCAGATGGACCGCGACGCCTGGCCTTCCCTGAAGGCCAAACTGGCCGAAGTCCTGGCGACCAGGACCCAGGCCGAGTGGTGCGCCATCATGGACGCCACCGATATCTGCTTCGCGCCGGTCCTGACCCTCGACGAAGCGCCACGTCACGCCCACAACGTCGCGCGGGAAACCTTCGTGACCCTGGAGGGCGTGGTTCAACCGGCCCCGGCTCCGCGCTTTTCTGCGACCCCCGGCGCTGTCCAGGGACCGCCGCCGAAGATCGGCGCCCACAATGCCGAGGCTCTGGGCGAATGGGGCTTTTCCGAAGCCGAGATTGCCGGACTGGCAGCCGCCGGCGCCATCTGAAGGCGTCCAGCGGCTGCGACTGTGGTCCGGGCCTGCACCCTCTGTCAGGCCCGGATGCGCACCGGCATGTCGGTGTAGCCCTGTACGAAATTGGACGCGACCCGGACCGGCTCGCCGACAACCTCGACATGGTCAAACCGCGCCAGGATCTCCTCCCAGAGAATTCGCAGCTGCAGTTCGGCCACCCGGTTGCCCATGCAGCGGTGAATGCCAAAGCCGAAGGACAGGTGATGGCGCGGCCGTTCGCGGTCGATGATGAACTGGTCCGGCTGCTCGATCACCGTTTCATCCCGGTTGCCCGAGACGTACCACATGATGACCCGGTCACCCTTGCGGATCAGCTGATCCTGGAAGGTGAAGTCCCGGGTGCAGGTGCGGCGCATATGGGCCAGCGGCGTCTGCCAGCGAATGATTTCCGACACCAGGCGGGGAACCAGGGACGGATCGTCCTTCAGCTTCGCATACTGCTCAGGAAACTGGTTCAAGGCCAGCAGCCCCCCCGAGATCGAGTTGCGGGTCGTGTCATTGCCCCCCACGATCAGCAGCATCAGGTTGCCCAGCAGCTCCATGGGGTCATTGATCATGTCACGGGTGTCCGGGCTGTGAGCCAGCAGGGAGATAAAGTCGAACCTGGGCGGCGCGGCCGCGCGCTCCTGCCAGAGGCGCGCGAAATAGGCGAGACACTCATGCAGAACCCTTTCGCGATGGGCCATGTCCACGGCGATCCCGACCGTTTCGGAAGTTGTGGTGACGTCGGACCAGTAGGGCAGCAGGTGGCGGTCTTCCCAGGGAAAGTCGAACAGGGTGGCCAACATCTGGGTGGTCAGTTCGATTGACACCCGATCGACCCAGTTGAAGGTCTCGCCAATGGGCAGGTCGTCCAGGATCTTGCCCACCCGCTCGCGGATCAGAACCTCCAGGTCCTGAAGCCGGGCCGGCGCCACGGCCGGGGTCGCGGCCTTGCGCTGGACGTCGTGGCGGGGCGGGTCCATGGCGATGAACATCGGCGGCGCAAAGCCTTCCGGCTGGTCGCCGATGACGATATCGCGGTTCGACGAAAACACCTCATGGTTGGTATCGACAGCGACAATGTCGTGGAACCGGGTGATCGACCAATAGGGTCCAAAGGCGCTATCGGCGGTGTAATGGACCGGGGCCTGCTCTCGCAGCCTGCGAAAAACCTCATGATGCGCGCCGGTTTCGAATCGGTCTGCCCGCCCCGGATCAAGCTGTTCCAGCGGTGCAGACCAGATCTCGTTGACGCCGCGCCCAATCTGGCTTGCTGCCCGATCCATTGAAGCCTCCCGTTTTTTGCTTGTTGAAGTGATTGAGGCTGCTGTCATCAAGAATTGCAAATGCAATTGCGGTCCCGGCAACGCCCCCCTGTGCCGGTCTTCGATCTGATCCAGGATCAAGTCCGGTTGCCCACCAAAACAAATGACATCCATATTGCCATAACTGTCCGACCGGGTTTAGCTGACGTCGAAAGTCAGGAGATTTCCGATGGATTTGGCGAATGCTCAGGGCCCGACCAGGGCCCAACAGTTGGCCGCGCTCGAGCGCGACGACGGCCAGCCGATCTACATGCTCAATCTGCTGAAGTTTCGCGACAGGGCGGTCTATGCCGATGGTCGGGAAACCAGCCTGACCGGTCAGGAAGCCTATGGTCTCTATGGGAAGGCCATGCGCAAGCTTGTGGCCGCCGCCGGAGGAACCCTCGTCTTCTCGGGTCGGGTGCGCGGTCTCCTGATCGGTGAGATCGAGGGCAACTGGGATGCCGTGGGCATCATGATGTACCCTTCCTTCAAGGCCATGGCGGCGATCACCTCGTCCCCGGACTATGCCGCCATCCATGTTCACCGGGACGCCGGTCTTGAAGGACAGGTTCTGATCGAGACCGTCACGGGCTGACAGGCTAGGCCCTGGCGGCCAATCTGACTGCTGCCGTTGTAAAGACGCCGGGATGAGTCGGGGGGGAATTCAGAATGTTCTGCAAACTGGCCAGGGCCCGCCGGGCATGGACTGCCGTTGTCGCCGCAGTTCTCGTCGCCGTTTCCTTGGGGGCCGGCGCCCAGGCCGCCCCTGCCACCGTCTATGGGGGGGGAACGATCCTGACCATGGCGGGCGATACGCCGCAATATGTAGAGGCCCTGGCGGTCAGGGATGGCCGGATCCTCGCCGTGGGCCAGAGGGCGGCGGTCGAGAAGGCCGCCGGCCGTGGCGCGCGCCGCGTCGACCTCGCTGGCCGGACCCTGTTGCCCGGTTTCATTGACGGCCACGGTCATGTCACCAGTGTCGGCCAGGCCGCCGGTTTCGCCAGCCTGGCGCCGCCGCCGGTTGGTGGTGTCGCCTCGATGTCAGAGCTTCAGGCGGTCCTGACCCGCTTCACCGCCGACCGCGCCATTGCTCAAGGCGCTCCCGTCGTCGGCGTTGGCTATGACGATAGTCAGCTGGTTGAGCGCCGCCATCCGACACGCCAGGACCTTGACCAGGTCTCCGCCTCACATCCGGTTCTGGTCATGCATGTCAGCGGCCATCTTGCCTCGGCCAACTCCGCCATGCTGGCCTTGATGGGGATCGGACCAGACACCCCTGACCCCAAGGGCGGCCATATCCGCCGGATGGCCGACGGCAGGACGCCCAACGGCGTTCTTGAGGAAACGGCCCTGGCCGCCGCCCTGGCCTATGTCCTGCCCAGGGACCTGGACGCCGCCGTGGCTGCCACCGTCGCCGGGCAGAAGATCTATATGGCCAATGGCATTACCACTGCCCAGGACGGTCGGGTCATGCCCGAAGCCTTTCCCGGATTGGCGGAGGCCGCCCGTCGGGGGGACCTGCCGCTCGACACCGTGGTGCTGATCAGCTTTGACCGCGATTGGCCTGAGGCCGTTCGACAGCAGATCGGCAAGCCCTATTCCGGCCGGATGCGGATCGGCGGGGTCAAGCTGTCCCTGGACGGCAGTCCCCAGGGCCGTACGGCCTGGCTTCATGATCCTGTTCCCGTCCCGCCGGACGGCAAGGACGCGGGGTATCGTGGCTATCCGGCCATGGACACCGTCCTGTTCCGCGAAAGGCTGGTTGAGGCAAGGGCGAACAACTGGCAGGTCTTTGTCCATGTCAACGGCGACGAGGCGGCCCAGGCCCTGATTGACGGGGTTCGAGAGGTCGGCCTGGCCGGCCGGCGCACCATCGCCATCCATGCCCAGGTGGTTCGCCCCGAACAGCTGACAGACTTCAAGACGCTGGATATCCAGCCAAGCTTTTTCGCCAGCCACACCTGGTTCTGGGGCGACTGGCACCGGGAGGTCGCCCTGGGGCCGGCCCGCGGGGACTTCATCTCTCCCCAGGCCAGCGCCTGGCAGGTCGGGCTGCGACCCACCGCCCATAATGACTCGCCCGTCGTGCCGCCTGACATCATGCGACTCCTCTGGAGCTCGGTGAACCGCCGGACGCAGTCCGGCGACATCCTGGGGCCCCGGGAACGGATTTCCGTCTATCGGGCGCTGCAGCAGGTCACACTCAATGCTGCATGGCAGATCAACGAGGAATCCGACAAGGGCAGCCTGGAGCCCGGCAAGCGCGCTGACCTGGTTATCCTTGACGCCAATCCGCTCGCCGTGGAGCCCATGGCCCTGACCGGGATCCATGTGGTGGCCACCAGCAAGGACGGTGAGGTGATTTTCGGCGGGTTTTAGGCGCGGCGAGGCGAGGCGAGCATCAAGCTCGCCATCTGTGGTGCTTCGGCTAGCTCGCCTTGCCCTTCGCCCCGGTCCAGCCGACTTTCGGGGCGTATCAAAGGAGTCCTCTCTAGATGATCCAGCTTCACCGCTAGGCGGACAGACCCTTCTCAGCGGAGACATCCGTCGACTGGACCAATACCTCGAAGGTCATCATGCAGAGACTCGAAAACAAGACCTGTGTCGTCACCGGCGCCGCGCGCGGTATTGGCCGCGCCATCGCCGAGCGCTTTCAGCAGGAGGGCGCCATGGTCGTCCTCACGGATATAGACGGAGAAGAGGGCGCAAGCTGTGCGGCCCGGATCGGCTGCCGCTTCGTCCCTCTGGATGTGCGGGAGGAGGGCGATTGGCTCGCCCTCGCCCGAGCGGTCCCCGTCTGCGATGTGGTTGTCAACAATGCTGGCGTCACCGGCTTCGAGAAGGGGATGGTCGCCCACGACCCGGAAACTGCGAGCCTTGAGGACTGGCGCGCCGTTCATCGGGTCAACCTGGATGGAACCTTCCTGGGCTGTCGCTACGCCATCAACGCCATGAAGGCCGCAGGCGCTGGATCGATCATCAACATATCCTCCCGTTCCGGCCTGGTCGGCATCCCCATGGCGGCCGCCTATGCTTCGTCCAAGGCGGCGATCCGAAACCACACCAAGACGGTCGCCCTCTACTGTGCGTCCCGAGGCTGGAAGATCCGCTGCAATTCGCTCCACCCCGCCGCCATCTTGACTGACATCTGGGAGCCCATGCTGGGCGATGGTCCGGATCGCGAGACGCGGATGCAGAGCCTGGTCGCGGATACGCCCCTGAAGCGGTTCGGCATGCCGGAGGAGGTCGCCGCCATTGCAGTCCTGCTGGCCTCGGATGAAGCTCCCTATATGACGGGATCGGAGATCAACCTGGACGGCGGGCTTCTGGCCGGATCTGCGGTGGCGCCGGGGTAGATCCGATCCCAAGCCGGGACTTCATCGTCGAGTTGATGGCCCGCCCATCCTATTGCGCATCGGAAAGATCTGTTGCGCTGGGCCAGGCCTATGTCGAGGGCGCTGGATCCGCGAGCGACTGCCCGACGCGGACGATGGCGCCGATGGACCGGAGTTTGCGAACCAGCCGGTTGAGGTCACCTCTGGAGCGCTCCTGGACCAGCTGTTCCCGCTGCCGGTCCTCTGCAGTCTGCCCGGTGAGCAAGCCAAAGCCGTCGCGATCCTGCGAAAGCCAGCCCCCCTCGACCAGAGCCTTGAGGTTGCGCCGAACCGTTTCCCGGGGCATCGCCAGTCTGGCGGCCAGGGCGCTGGCGCTGATCGTCGCGCGCGCCCAGCCGGGCGGGGCATCGTCATCGTCTGCGAATAGAATGTCGGGGCCTTCGCTAAAGCGCGACGAAGTTGCATCCGCCATGGCGAGAAACAGATAGGAACCCAGAAGGGACGCCGGAGAGGTATAAAACCGCAGATCGACCGTTCCCCGCAGCACATGCTGGGAGATGAAACGCAGAGCGTCCCAGACTGACGGGAAGGGATGCAGCCGCTCGCCCCGTGTCAGTCCGACGCACTCAGCGGCGGCAAGTCGTTCGACCGCTCGGTCGATCGCGGCCAGGTAGCGTTGCATCATCGGCTCGAAACGCGCCGCCTGCATGGCCTCGGCCGGGATCAAGAGGCCCGCCGTCGTCCGCTGCACCAGTCCCGCGTCCATCAATAGCCGGACCTTGACCCTGGTCGTTTCACGCGGGAGTCCGAGGGAGTCGGCGACCCGCTGCATAGGGATCGGCCGACGCAGGGCGCTCAGCAGGCTTGCGTGAACATATTGCTTTGCCAGGATCGGGTCATCGTCCAGATGGCCGACATTGGCCGCCGAAATGGCAGCGAATATCAAACTCTTTTCGAGGTCGCGATCAAGGCAATCCAACGTCGCCTGGATGACGTCCAGGTTGAGGCGAATATTGGTCCTGACGATATGGCGAAGGTTCATGCCTGCGGCTCGACCGGGATTGAAATTCCTACCAAGAAGCCGAGGCGGCCCGGAGTCGCGCGCCGAACAGTTGCAATCCGTCTTCCGTCAGGGCCCAGCGATGGCTGTCCGGACCAAACGGCAGGTACAGAAGGCTGCGTGCGCGGGGCGAGGCCCCCACCAGACTTTCGTGTGCGCGAAAGGCGCCGTAGATTTCCTGCTTCAGGGGTGCTGGCGCCCGTCGGGCATCACCGGCGCGGCTGGAGGCGATATGGTGGCAGACTGCATCCCGGTGCGCCTGTCCCCGAAAATGCACCAGGGCATCGATGATCTCAGCCAGGACCGGATCGACCCGGGCAGGCCGCTTCGTCCTTTTTTCTCCACCAGGAAACTGCAGGATGTTCGTCATGGGAGGGGCTCGAGCAGGGCAAGTTATCATCCAAAGGGCCTTTGCCGAATCATGTCCAGCATCTGGCCTCCTAAAATGGGCGCCCCCTTTCCGGGGGGCAGATGAATGGTGGATGGATTGGCCTGAAGCTGGATCCAGGCGAGCTTCCCGGAACGGGGCTTTCGGGCGGCTGTCGCAGATCCCGCTCTGCAAGCCATCAATTTTCTCCGACCGAAGCCACCGCCCTCATTGCTGCTTCCATTGATGAACTTGTCGCGCCCTCCTGCGAACGGACAGGGACTCTGGCGTGTTCATCGTCGGGGTGGCGGCCTGGCCACTTCTCCAGCGCTACAATCTCGCCCTGTGGACTCCCATCGCTGCCGCGCAGACCGAGCAGCATGGACTGCAGGATATCCATCTGGATCGATGCCTTCTCCGACTCCCCCACCTCACGCCATCCGCCGTGCCGCAAACTTACCGCCCGCCAGGGCCCTGGCCCGGCCATAGCGGACGCGGCTCTCCATGACCTTGACCATCCATTGCTCGATGGCTTTTGCCCGGCCCTTGAAACTGCGGGCTGGTTCGGCGGCATCTATGGGTCGGCCGGCGGCCAGCAGGACGGCCTCCACGGCCACGGCCTGTTCGTAGGGGTCCTTGGGAAAAGCCGGCAGGCCACTGTCCAGGACCACCACCGTCTCCCCCGGGTTCAGCTCGCCGGATTTTGCCGCCGCCCCTTTTGCAAAGCGCGGGATCTGATAGTCAGGCTGCAGCCAGCGCACTTGGCCGGCCGCGTCTTCCCGGGCCCGCTCGAAGTTCAGGGCCGGATGAACGCCCCAACTTCCGCATCCTGCCGACAACCCCTTCAGCCTCTGGCAGCAACCAGTCCGCCCGTTAGCAGCCCCTAAGTCAACCGCCGCCATGCGATAATTGAAACCGCCGCTTCGATGGGTGGGGAGGGATGGATGGTCGTCACAACACTACGCCTTCCCGGCCGGGGAAATAGAAAACCCTTCACCGACTTTCCGCAAGTGGCGCAAGCCGCTATCCGGGACCCGCAATCGCAAGCCCATTGCCGCCGCCGTGCCTATCCTGCCCGGCCGCCTTGGGCCCCGGCTCTGCGCTGCACTTCGGCCGGGGTGGCGGACGGTTTCGAGTTCGGAACGCATCCATCGCATACCCGCAAAAAACCCGACAAACACCACGACCACGTCGTTACCGAAACCTGCGACCACCCTGACAACGCCGTTACCGAAACCTGCGACCACCCGGACAAAAGTACGACACCATCCGACGCGACAAAAATCCCTTTCCCTGCCGGGGAAGAGGGAAGACGTCCCGTGCCACCTCCGCTCTCTCCCGCCAAATACCCAATCGTTTCAATCGTCTCCGTCATCCCGGAAGCGGCGCAAGCCGCTATCCGGGACCATAGGCAGCAACCCCGCTATCGCCGCCGCGTCGATCTCGCGCGACCGCCCTGGGTCCCGGCTATAAGCAGCGCTGCGGCCGGGGTGACGGAGGGCTTCATTTTCAGGGCGAGTCCAGCGCAACCCTGCGAATAATCCGGCAATCACCCGGACAACGCCGTGACCGAAGCCGGCGAACAACCGGACAAAACCCGACAGGAACACCACAATATCCGACAAAAACACGACGCTATCCGACGGAATCCTGACGCCGGCACGCCATCCAAGCCGGGCGCAATTCGCCGGCCACCCGATCAGCCCAGACCGGCTTCGCAGACATAATATCAATTAAAAACAATAGTTTGCGGAAACCTCCTATGGCGGACAGGGTGGGATTCGAACCCACGGTGGGCTCTCACCCACGGCGGTTTTCAAGACCGCTGCCTTAAACCACTCGGCCACCTGTCCACTGGTTCGTCGCGCTATAGCAGGGCCTTTCGTCGGACCAAAGACGGATTTGCGGGTCTTAACCGAACCGAAGCCCTGCCGGGGTTACATTGGCCGTCTCGCCAGAAGGGGGAGGCGCGCGATGAACTGCGCACAGAGGTACCCGGGGGCCGAAGGCCTGCCGGGCAAGACATGGCGCGGCAGGATACTCAACGGCCGCACCCTGGCCGTGCTCATGGCGGCCGCCAGTTTGACGGCCTGCGCCACGCCGCATTTGGCCGTGGGGCCCCGGCCAGGCGTTCCCCGCGACCCTGGCGGCTCCGCGACTCCCGCGCCGACCGCGCCGGGCACCATGCGGCCTTATCAGGTCCGTGGACGCTGGTACAAACCCCAGCATCAGCCGGGCTACAACGAAGTCGGGACCGCCAGCTGGTACGGACAGCAGTTCCACAATCGCAAGACCGCCAGCGGCGAGCTCTTCGACATGACCTTGAATTCGGCGGCCCACAAGACCCTGCCCCTGCCCAGCATTGTCGAGGTCACCAACCTGGACAACGGTCGCAAGACCCGGGTGCGAGTCAACGACCGGGGGCCCTTTGTCGAGGGCCGGATCATCGACCTGTCGAAGGCTGGCGCAGAGGCGCTGGGCTTTGCTGCCAAGGGCATGGCCAGGGTCCGGGTGCGCTATATCGGGCCGGCGCCCACGCGCGACCAGGATCGCACTCTGCGCCAGGCCCGGGGCTTTGACGCTGAGCCACCCCGATCGGCCGACTCCGAGCTGGGCCGGGCAGGGGCCGGCGGTCCCTGGAGCATCCAGGCCGGGTCCTTTTCCAGCCGCGACAACGCCCGCAAGGCCGTGAAATCCCTTGCAGAAGTCGGTCGCGCCAGGATCAAGCAGGTCTCCGGCAAGGGTCAGACCTGGTTCCGTGTCGTGGTGCCCTCGGGGTCAGATATTCGCAAGGCCGAACGCATCAGGCAGGCCGTGGCTGCCGCCGGATTTCCCGGGGCCACCCTGATCTCCGGGCGATAGGGGCAAAGCCGGTCAGGGGGATCATGTCCCTCTGGACAAGGGGTCCGTTCCGGTCGAAGGACAAGCCCATGGCGAGCGGCTGGTTTATCACCTTTGAGGGCGGCGAGGGGGCGGGAAAGACCACCCAGATTCGCCGGCTGGCCAACCGCCTTACGGCCCTTGGCCATGACGTCGTGGTGACCCGCGAGCCGGGCGGGTCTCCCGGGGCCGAGGCTATCCGCGATCTGGTTATCAATGGTGCGGCCGACCGCTGGTCGCCCCTGACAGAGGCCCTGCTGATGAACGCCGCGCGGCGCGACCATATTGAACGTGTCATCGCCCCGGCCCTGTCTCGGGGCCAGACCGTGCTTTGCGACCGGTTCGCCGATTCCACCCGCGCCTATCAGGGAGCCGGCGGCGCCGTCGATCCCGCCGCCATAGCTGCATTGGAGGCCGTTGTTCTGGAAGACCTGAAGCCGGACCTGACCCTGGTTCTGGACCTGCCGGTGGCCGAGGGCCTGGCCAGGGCCGCAGCCCGTGGCGGCGGCGAGGCGCGGTTCGAATCCAAGGGCCATGCCTTCCACGAACGGCTGCGCGCCGGATTCCTGGCTATCGCCGCAGCCGAACCCGGTCGCTGCAGGGTGGTGGCGGCCGATCAGTCTCCGGACGCCGTAGAGGCGGCCCTCTGGGCGATGGTGGAGCCAATTCTGCTCCGTTCCGGTGCAATGACCCATGGCTGAGTCCGTCGCCCATCCTCGGGACACCGCCGCACTGGAAGGCCAGACGGCCCAGGAAGAGGCCTTCCTGTCCGCCCTCGACTCCGGCCGCCTGCATCATGCCTGGCTCCTGACCGGACCGGAGGGGGTCGGCAAGGCGACCTTCGCCTATCACGCCGCCCGCCGGCTGCTGGGCGCGGCTCGTGATCCCGCCGGCAGCCCCCTGTCGGCCTCTCTGAACGACCCGGTCAGCAAACTGATGGCGGCGAGGTCCCACCCGGACCTGATGGTGCTGGAGCGGGACGGGGAGGACGGCAAACCCCGCAAGGTCATCCCGGTGGACGAAGCTCGCCGCCTGCCCGAGTTCTTTTCCAAGGCCCCGGCCCGGGCCGCTTATCGGGTGGCCATCATCGACGCCGCCGACGACCTGAATATCAATGCTGCCAATGCCATACTGAAGACTCTTGAGGAGCCGCCGGCCCGCGGAGTCCTGCTTCTGGTTTCCCATTCGCCGGGCCGGTTGCTGCCCACCATCCGCTCCCGTTGCCGCACCCTGTCTTTCCGGGCGCCGGACGCCGATGTGGCGGCCCAGATCGTGAGACGGGCCGCCGAGGTCGATGGCTACGATGCCGCCAGGCTGGTGCGGATGGCCGGCGGCGCCCCCGGGCTCGCGATCCGGCTTGCCGCCATGAAGGCTCTGGAGGTGGATGACGCCGCCCATGAAATCCTGAACCATCTGGACCATCCCCAGCAGGCCGCGCTGCTCAGCCTGGCCGACGGGTTTCGCGGCGTGGAAGGGGCGGAGCGGTTTCAACTGTTGTTTGAGAGGCTTGCCGACCGTATCCGAACCATGGCCGTCGACCAGGCCCTGGCCGGAACCGGGGAGGCGGGCGACCTTGACCGCTGGGCCGAGGCCTGGGAGACCCTTGTGCGCCTGCCGCGCGAAGCAGAGGCAATCAACCTGGACCGCGCCGACAGCTTCTGGACCGCTATTCGCGCCCTTAAGGCAGCGGCGGCCTGAAGCGGATGGGAAACCCATGCTGATCGACAGTCACGTCAACCTCCATGCGGCACAGTTCGCCGAAGACCAGGACGCCGTCATCGACCGAGCCCGGGCGGCCGGCATCGCGCTGATGGTCACTATCTGCGACCGGGTCTCGGCCTTCGAGACGGTCCATTCTCTGGCTATGGCCCATGACGACATCTGGTGCAGCGTGGGAACCCATCCTCATGAAGCCAAGGAAAATCCGGAGCTTGATGCCAGTCTCCTCAAGAATCTGGCGTCCCGGCCCAAAGTGGTCGGCATCGGCGAGACGGGCCTGGACTTCCACTATGACCTCAGCCCGCGCGACGTGCAGGCAGCGGTCTTCCGTCAGCATGTAACGGCGGCCAGGGAAACCGGCCTGCCCCTGATCGTTCACACCCGCGAGGCCGACGCTGTGATGGGCGACATTTTGGAAGAGGAACATGCCGCAGGCCCGTTCCGCATTCTGATGCACTGCTACACCAGTGGCGCCGGGTTGGCCCGGCGAGCCGCCGCTCTGGGAGCCTGGTTCTCGGTCTCGGGCATCGCTACCTTCAAGGCGGCCCAGGATGTCCGGGACGTGATCGCAGAGATGCCCGCTGATCGTATCATCCTGGAAACCGACTGCCCCTATCTGGCCCCGGTTCCCATGCGCGGACGTCGCAACGAACCCGCCTATCTACCTCATATCCTTGAGAAACTGGCCGAGATTCGGGGCTGGAGCCGGGAGGAGGCCGAAGCCCGGACCGAGGCGGCCTTCTTCATGCTTTTTGACCGGATTCCGAAGCCGCAGGTCGGGTCCCGATGACGGCGAAACTCACCGGCGACAGCCTTGTCTTCACCCTGCTGGGCAGCGGATCCTCAGGAGGCGTGCCCCGCGCCGACGGCAACTGGGGAGCCTGTGATCCCGCCGAGCCCAGGAACCGCCGCCGTCGGTGCTCCCTGCTGGTCCAGCGGCAGGGGCAGGGGGCTGACGCCCATGGGGCCGGCCCCTTGACCAGCGTCGTGGTCGACACCTCGCCGGACTTCCGCGAACAGGCAATTGACGCCAAAATTCAACGCCTTGATGGCCTGTTATTCACGCATGACCATGCCGACCAGACCCATGGCCTGGACGACATCCGGGCCTTCGCCATCAACCAGCGCCAGCGCATTCCTGCCTGGATGGACGAGCCGACCCGGCGACGCCTGAACGCCCGGTTCAACTACATCTTCGAAAGCCAGGGCGGTTATCCGGCCATCAGCGATCTCAACCCCATGCCGCCGCCGGGTCAGGCCTTCCTGGTCGACGGCCCGTCCGGCGCCATTCCGGTCACAGCCTTCGACCAGGAACATGGCGAGATCAGATCCCTGGGGTTCCGGTTCGGCCCGGTGGCCTATTCGCCGGACGTCAACCTGCTTCCCGAATCCGCGTTTGAGGCCCTGGCGGGAGTGGAGATCTGGGTCGTCGACGCGCTGAGATACATACCGCATCCAACCCACGCCCACCTGGACCGCACCCTGAGCTGGATCGACCGCGTCAAGCCCAGGCTTGCGGTCCTCACGAACCTGCATATCGATATGGATTTCCAGCGTTTATCCGAGGAACTTCCCAGAGGGGTCGTGCCGGGCTTCGATGGCATGGTGCTGGAAACGGTGATCTGACGGTATGTATATTTCCGATAATATATCTTAGACGCATGCCGCATTACGTAGCAAGCCATTGCCGACCCTCCAGGCGGGCGGTTACAAATCTCCATGACCGTCCATGGAAGCTGCCACTGCGGGAACGTGCAGATTGATCTGCCCAGCCAGCCCACTTGGGTCGCTGACTGCAACTGCTCTCTCTGTCGTCGGACCGCCTGGCGCGTTTGCTATTTCCCCCCGGATCAGGTGCGGATTTCGGGAGAGACGAAGGCCTATGTCTGGGGCGACCGCATGATCGGCATTCATCATTGTCCGGTATGCGGCTGCGGGACACATTGGCTGTCTCTGGGCGAAGACTTTGGCAGGATGGGTATCAATGCCCGCCTGCTTGATGGATTCGATGAAACTTCTGTCGAGGTCAGAAAGATGAACAATGCCGACTAGGCGCGCCGGATCCGGCTGCCCGGATTCTGCCCCCTGCCCCCGCAGACTCCGCCTAACATCGGTCGACGGCGCTTGACCCACCGCCCCTGCCCAACTTTTAGGCGGACATGACCGACGCGCCGCTCAAAGGCCCCGCCTCCTACTTCCCTTCGATCGAGATGAAGTATGGCCACCCCATCTCCCATTGGCAGGCCCTGGTTCGAAGCTGCTATCCAGCCAGGCATATGGAGTTGGTTGCGATGCTCAAGGACGATCATGGAATGGGCCATGGACATGCCAACGCCATCGTCGCGTATACGATTGCCGAGGATCAGCCCTGACCGGCGGTCAGGCGTGGCCATGACCGCCGCTTCAGGAGTCCGCCGGTGCTTCCCAGAGTTCCAGCGGATTGCCTTCCGGGTCATGGATCCGGGCAAACCGGCCAGTTTCGGTTGTGTCCCATTCGGGGTTGGTAGTGACCTCGATCCCGGCCTTGCGCAGGCGGGTCAGCAGGCTGTCCATCCCGGTCACCCGAAAATTGATCATCCATTGTCGGTCCGCCGGAAAATAATCGGTATCCTTGGCGAACGGCATGAAGACCGTCGGGCCAGCCTGTTGCTGCCAGTGAAAGACGTCTTCGCCGCCGACGCCCAGATGCGTGCGGTACCAGGACTGCAGACCCTCGGGGTCCTGGGCCCGAAAGAAAACGCCGCCGATACCGACTGCTGACATGGGAAACCTCCGCTCTGGAAGCGCAGCCTAGTCGCACCCTGGCCGAGAACCAAGCGCCGCTACGGGGCAAGCGCGCCGGACGGTCCGGCACGCAGCCGGTCCAGGGACCGCTTCAGGTTCAGCCGCGCTGCGGCCGCGAAGCGGTCATGCCCCCAGTCGGACAGATAGAGCCTGTCCCGCGCCAGGAAGCGTTCCAGTATAGCGGCGCGACCGCTTCGGAAGTCCGCCTCCGGAACATGGATGTATTCATGACGGACCCCGACCTCGTAAGCATCGAAGTCCTCTGCTCCGGCCCCGAGGATCGACAGGTCCATGTCGAGAAAGATCCGGGTGTCCTGCGTCTCATCTGAGGCCTGCCCATCTGGAACCAGGTGTCGCTCGGTCGCCTCGATCAGCCGGATCGTACGCTCCAGACTCGCCGTTGGCACCCGCCCCGAAAGCAGTCGCCGCGCCACTTCGGCGCTCTGTCGTTCATTGTCCGAACGCAGTGGGTCATAGACAGCGTCATGCAGGATGATGGCGCATTCCACCGCCAGCGAGTCGAACAGCCCGGCTTCGACATCTGGCAACAGGGCGAGAAGCGCCAGGGGATGGCTCCACCCGTGATAACCGCGCCGGCTGCCTGTATGGAGTTGCTGGCACTCTGCAATCAGGTCGGCTGGCGGCAACATCGGGCGTCTCCGGGCAAGGCCCCATAGGCACCGCTTTCGGCGGAACTGTCCAGAATGGGACTGGCGCAATTCGGGCACTTGGAGCCCGGCGGTCGGGCGGTCATGATCCCGAAAACTTGACCTTAGGGATGAAACCGTCATGACCTCGCCGCTAACCGCCGCCCAGACCGATCCGGACCATCTCGGAGTGATGGTCGGCTTTCCGCCGCAACCCGCGAGCACTGTCCGGCTTCATGACGCCAGCAGCTGGCGATTTCCCGGCATTCGCTGGGCCTTCAGCCATCAACGCGAATTGACCCCTACCGCCAATGTCCGGCGCGGGCCCGGCGCGGCCTCTCCCCTTCCTCAGGCGCTGCGCGATGACCTGGACGCGGTCAGCTTCACCGCCTTGGATGGCCGGGTGATGACCTGGGCCGAGTCCCTGGACGCCAACTACACCGACGGCATCCTCGTGATGCATCGCGGAAACGTAGTCTATGAACGCTATCTGGGAGCCCTCGATGCCCAGACACCACATCTGGCCATGTCGATGACCAAATCCTTTGTCGGCCTTCTGGCCGCCATGCTGGCCGCGGAAGGGCAGCTGGATCCGGAGGCGCTCGTCAGCCTCTATGTGCCGGAACTTTCACAGACGGCCTATGGCGACGCGACTGTCCGACAGGTGATGGACATGACCGTGGGTGTCCGATACCGCGAAAACTACACCGACCCGACCGCCGAGATATTCGCCTATACCGCCGCCTGTGGAATCGCCCCGCGCCGTTCGGACTATTCCGGCCCGGAGACCATCTTCGAATTTCTGCAGGGCCTCGCCAAGGAAGGCGAGCATGGTCAGGCCTTCGCCTACAAGACCTGCAACACCGAAGTACTGGGCTGGATTGTACAGCGGGTCACCGACACCTCGATGTCCCGGCTGCTTTCTGACCGTATCTGGTCGAAGCTGGGCGCCGAGGAGGACGCCTATCTCATGGTCGACCGCATCGGCTCGGCCATGTGCGGAGGCGGGCTGAACCTGACTCTGCGCGATCTGGCCCGCTTCGCCGAAATGATGCGGATGCAGGGCGTCTGGGACGGCCAACAGATCATTCCGGCCTCGGTCGTGGCCGGCATCACTTCCGGCGCCGACCAGGACCATTTCGCAAAAGCCGGCTACTGCACCCTGCCCGGCTGGAGCTATCGAGACCAGTGGTGGGTCGCCCATGACAGGTTCGGCGCCTTCACGGCCCGAGGCATCCACGGCCAGGCCGCGTGGATCGCGCCCGCAGCAGAGGTGATCATCGCCCGGTTCGGCTCGCACCATATCGCCGCCAACGGCAACAGCCCGCTGGATCAGGTGTCTCTGCCAGCCTTTGCCGCCATCGCCGATCATCTCAATCCGGCGGCGTGAGGCCATAGCGGCAGCCGAAACGATCAGCGCCCGCGATGGCAGAACCACCGCGGGCGCGTTCGTACCGACAGATCAGAAAGCCTAGACCAGGGCGTCCTTCAGAGCCTTGGCCGGCTGGAAGACCACCTTCTTGCTGGCGGCGATCTCGATGGCGGCGCCGGTCGAGGGATTGCGGCCAGTGCGGGCGGGCTTGTCCTGAACCTTGAACTTGCCAAAGCCGGGGACCGAGACTTCTTCACCCTTGATGGCTGCGTCACGAATGGCGGCGAACACGCCGTCCACGATCGCCTTGGCCTGGGCCTTGGTCAGCTTGTCGTCCTTCGACGCTACGGTGTCGATGATATCGGCGGTATTCACTGTGCTTCTCCGAAAACAGAATCAGACATGGACCCTGCCAAGCCTGATGGGGGCTGTCACTAAACAAACAGCGGGCTGGCGGTTCCGTAGCGTTGCGCTATCTTGATGTCGAGGGACGTTTCGCTTGGGAGATGACGGTGCGTATTGCGTTTCTGGCGGGCCTGTCCGGCGCCGCAGTTCTCGGTCTGGCTTGCTCGGCCATGGCTGCGCCGCCACAGATCACCATCACCTATGGACCGAAGCTGGTCGGTAAGATCGAACAATACGGCGCCCGGGATGTCGCAGACCTGGCAGCAAGCCTTGAACGTTCGGTGCGCCGGGCCGTGGGCGGTGCTCCGGAGTTCGCAGACAGCCGCTTCACGCTCGTCATCGAAGACGCGGCCCCTAACCGTCCGACCTTTCAGCAAATGAAGGACCGCCCGGGCCTGTCCATGGAAAGCTATGGTGTCGGCGGGGCCTCCCTGTCCGGAACCCTGACCAGAGCGGATGGGACCACCCGGATCCTTTCATACCGCTGGTTCGAGTCAGACATTCGCTGGGCCCGCGCATCTGGAACCTGGTCGGACGCCGAAACCGCGATCGACCGGTTCGCCCGGACCCTGCCCCGTCCGAGCCACTGAAGGCTGGCAACAGATTCGCTTGCCTGAAAGTTCGCAACAGGGTGTGATCGTCCGAAACGGCGAGCTGATACGCCGAGTAGCTTAGCGAGGCGACATGGCCGACGGCCGACGATCCATCTGGACCCTGGCGGCCTTTGCCGGGCCCTGCATACCACTCGCCGCCTTTGGCCTGCCGTTGGTTATCACCATACCCCACTATTATTCCGAGACCCTGGGGCTCGACGTGGCGGCGGTCGGACTGGCCTTCATGCTGGTTCGCGGAATCGATATCATCTTCGACCCGATCTTCGGGACGGTCCTCGACCGGACCCGTTGGTCCTTCGGCCGCTTCAAGGGCTGGATGGCCATCAGCACGCCCGTTCTGGTGCTGGGCATCTACATGCTCTTCATGGCCATGCCCGGGGTGACGAACCTCTATCTGTGGTTCTGGTTGCTGGTGGTCTATTTCGGGTTCTCGATCGCTTCCCTGTCCCACACATCCTGGGCCGCAAAGCTGTCGACCAACTACCATGAGCGGTCGAGGATCTACGCCTTCTGGCAGACGGGCAATGTGCTGGGGATGATCATGATTCTCGCCCTGCCTGTCCTGCTGGATGAACTGAAGCTGGGCAGCTCTGCCCAGCAGATCCTGCACGGCCAAGGCTGGTTCATCCTGATTCTGCTGCCCCTGATGATGCTTCTAGCCCTTTGGCGCGTTGAAGAGCCCCGTCCGGTCGACGGACATGGAGATCATGAGGCCACCCTGGCCGACTATTTCCGGCTGATCCGGCGACCGACCGTGATCCGTATCCTGATCGCCGATCTGCTGACCGGACTGGCGCCGGGTATCGCCGGCACGCTGTTCTTCTTCTTCTTCATACGGATCAAACAGTTCACTTTCGTCGAATCCTCTGGCCTGCTGCTGATCTATTTTCTTGCCGCGGTATTCGGCGCCGCCATCTGGACGCGGCTGGCCAAGCGGTACGGAAAGGCAAAGTCGCTGATCGCCTCATGCGTCACCTATGCGATCGTGCAGTTTGCCGTCGTCACCTTACCGGCCGGAAACTTCTGGCTGGCGGCTCCATTTCTGGTGGCGGCTGGAATTCCCTATTCGGCCGGCGCCCTGCTGTTGCGGTCGATGATGGCCGACTATGGCGACGAGGAGCGGCTCTATTCCGGTCAGGACCGGATTGGCCTGCTGTTCGCCATCCTGACCGGAACAGTAAAGATCGGCACGGCCCTGGCTGCAACCAGCCTGATTGCCCTCGGCGCCCTGGGATTCAGCGGCAGTGATCCGTCTGCAAGCAGCCCGATTTCCACGCAGGCCCTGCAGGCGCTCTATGCTTTCGCACCCGGTATTCTGGGATTGATGGCGGCGGCGGTCATGATCGGCTACCCCCTGACGGAAGAGAAACACGCCGAGATTCTCCAGAAGCTCGGTGATCGGGAATCGGCTCAGCCGCCTCCCCAACCCGAAGATGTGGCCGCCGTTCAACCTGATGTCCTTCCCCGCTCTCCCGACTAGTCCCGAGCCGCCGCAGGAATCTGCGATTGACCGCCTGCGGGCGGTCATGGCCCGTCTTCGGGATCCTTCCCGCGGCTGCGAATGGGATCTGAAACAGACCTTTGCGACCATCGCACCCTATACGGTTGAAGAGGCCTATGAGGTTGCAGATGCTATCGAGCGGGGCGATCTGGGTGACCTTAAGGAAGAGCTGGGAGACCTGCTATTCCAGGTCGTGTTCCACAGCCGGATGGCTGAAGAGCAGGGCCAGTTTGACTTCGAGGATGTCGCCCAGGCGATCCTGGACAAGATGGTGCGCCGCCACCCCCACATCTTCGCCGACGCCCAGGCTCGCACCGCAGAACAACAGACCATCGCCTGGGAGGCGTTGAAGGCCCAGGAGCGGGCCAAAAAGGCTCGCGATGGCGTGCTTGACGATATTCCCGCCGGCCTCCCCGCCCTGACCCGGGCGGTGAAGCTGACCAAGCGCGCAGCACAGGTCGGATTCGACTGGTCGACCCCTGCAGAGGTCATAGCCAAGCTGCATGAAGAGCTGGGCGAGCTCGAGGTAGAGATTGCCGCCGGCGATCATGCCAAGGCCCGGGCCGAACTTGGCGACCTGCTGTTTGTCGTGGCCAACCTGGCCCGCAAGCTCGACCTCGAGCCGGAAGACGCCCTGCGCGCCACCAACGCCAAGTTCATCCGCCGATTCGCCTTTATCGAAGCCGAACTGGCCAAGGACGATCGCACGCCCGATCAGTCGGATCTGGCCGAGATGGACAGTCTGTGGGACGCAGCAAAGGCTGCTGAACGGTCCTGAGGGATCCGGGTCATGTCGTGCTGTACAGCACGCGTGACCTTCGACAATACCCCTTCCAGCAGGGGCGTCATCACTCCCAGCCTGCGAGCCTTGATCACCATATCCCAAAGGGGCTCGAACTTCTTCCATCCTGCGGCATAGGCGGCATGCTTGACCCGGTGCTTGAGGGAGTCATGGCTGGCCGCCGCCTTGGCGATGTTTCCCCAGCTGTAGAACGATCGGTAGGCCCGATCGTAGCCTCTCTTCAGGCTTTCCGCCGACATTCCGGCCGGCCTGTACACCACCTGCCGGGTGTCGAACCGGTCCCAGTCCGAGCTGGTGATCCGGCCATGTTCGGCCAGTTCGCGATACAGGGCTGTGCCCGGATAGGGTGTCATGATGTGAAAGGTCGAGGTCGTGATCCCATTGGTCACAGCCCAGTCGACGGTTCTGGCGAAGACGTCCGGGCCGTCGTCATCCATGCCAAAGACGAAGCTGCCGTTGATCATGATCCCCAGGCCGCTCAGCCGCCGGGCGACCTCGGAATAGTCCTGTGCGAGGTTCTGCTTCTTGTTGCTGGTCCGGAGGTTTTGGGGACTGAAGGTCTCGAACCCGACAAAAAGGCTCCTAAGTCCCGCCTCGGCGGCCCGCTCGATCAGATCGCCGCGCAGAACAGAATCAATCGT
The DNA here is from genome assembly GCA_029866155.1 of Caulobacter sp. Classification (GTDB taxonomy): domain Bacteria; phylum Pseudomonadota; class Alphaproteobacteria; order Caulobacterales; family Caulobacteraceae; genus Caulobacter. The sequence continues at coordinate 94,191 of JARWZW010000007.1, forward strand.
GGCGGCCCCCTGGAAGAGCCGGCCCATCCCCTTCATTCCCTCAAACAGTTCAGCCGCGAACCGGCGGTCGCCCAGAAGATGGTCGTCCAGAAAGTATAGATGCCGGCCCGGCAGGCGGTCGATCTCCGCAAGGGCGGCATCGACCGCCTGGGTATAGAAGCCCCTGCCCCCTTGGAAGAAGGCGTCCTTATAGCAAAAACTGCAATGCTGGGGGCAGCCCCGGGTCACCACCAGAGAATTGGGCACGAGATAACGGTCGCGCTTGATCAGGTCCCGGCGGATCGGCGGCGCATGTTGAAGGGTCCGGCCAGCGCCTGAGGCGTACCGGCAACGGGCCACCCCGGCCCGGAAATCCTTCAGAAACTCGGGGAAGGTCTGTTCTCCGGGGCCCAGGAAAATGGCGTCGGCATGGGGCGCCGCCTCATCCGGCAGGCTGGTCACATGCAGGCCGCCGAGCGCCACAAAGACACCGCGAGCCCGGTAGTGGTCGGCCAGGGCATAGGCCCGGTAGGCGTTGGTAATGTAGACTTGGATCACCACCAGATCGGGACTGTCGTCGATGGTCAGGGTTTCGACGTGGTCGTCGACGATCTGCGCCTCATCATCAGGCTGAAGATAGGCGGCGAGCGTCGCCAGCCCAAGGGGTGGAAAAAGCGAATACTTGATCGGCCGCCAGAACGGGCTTCTGGCCTCGATCAGGGCGGGAAGGATGAACTTGACGCGAAGCGGGCGGGGCATGGGCGGTCTCCGTTACACCGCGCAATCTCGCTGCAACAGGCTCAGCCAATGATCGGGAACCCGTGACCGATTGGTGCAGGATCAATGCGGATCTGGACTGCCCGCGTCAACGGACAAGGCTTTCTATCTTCGGCCGGATATCGTCTTTCCAGGCTCTGGATTCAGGATCGATCAGTTCAAAATGACCAGCCTGAGGGATGGTCACGGCCTTCGCGCGGCCCCTTACGACACCAGCATAGGCTGAACCGAATGTGGCGGGGACGATGGGGTCCAGTTCGCCGGACATCACCCATTGGACAGTCGTCGGCACACCCAGCTCAGCGGGAGAAGTGTCGGCGTAAGGCGACGACAGGCTCCCGCCCTTGACCAGATCATCGATTGTCCGGGGGCCGCCGCAACGTTCTGGGCCGGTCGCCCGAAAAGCCGCCAGATCATTGATACCGGCCAGGCTGACAACACCCCTGGGCTGAACGGCCAATCCGACCCGCAAGGGACTTTGTGGCGACAGGCGATCTCGCGCAGCTGCCCAGGTCGCGAGATGGCCGCCCGCCGAATGGCCGACAAAAACGACCCGGGTCAGGTCGAGGTTTTGCTCCCGGCCGAAGGCCCGAAGGTGATCGATACCCCGCGCAACATCTTGGAAGGTCCCCGGATAACCTCCGCCATCATGCCCGAGGCGCCGATATTCGAGATTCCAGACCGCCAGACCTCGGTCCCGAAGGTTCGCAGCCAGATAGTCCATCAACTCAAGTCCCGGCAGGTCCGCCTGCCAGCATCCGCCGTGGATCAGAACCACCACTGGTCTTGGCTTCGACCCGCCACCCTTGGGCAGCCAAAGGGCGCCGAACTGCATTGGATCTGCGCCATAGGTGATTTTCAGATCCGGCGCCTGTCGAGGTCTGGCCAGTAGGTCTCTGAAGCTGATCGGCTCAATGGCGGGCGCCGCCCGCAACAATGGAACCGGCACGTCCGTCCCGGCGCATCCGCCGAGCGCCAGGAGCGCCAGTGCGGCGACGGCGCCAAGCTTCACATCACCTCCACTTCTGCAGACGGAAACAGTCTCTCGAACCGACCGAGGGCCTGGGTATCGAGCCTAGCCCTGACACGGAGCCTGCCGTCGTCTGAGTCATGCCGGTCCGTGATCCTGCCGTGGCGATAGAGCCAAGCAAGGGCTTCTCCTGCCCCTATGTCCAGCGTCACATGAATCTCCGGGGTTTCATCCACCAGTAGCGCCAGGCGATTGATCAGCGCCTCACAGCCCTGACCCGTTACGGCCGAGACCGCCATGGAGCCATTTCGTCGGGCAGCGCCCTCCAGGTCTGGACGTTCGGATTCAGCGACCAGATCGATCTTGTTCCAGATCTCGATCAGAGTTCTATCGTCGTCACCTGAGCTCACGCCGATCTCTGAAAGCACGGCCTCAACGTCCGACTTCTGGGCCTCTGAGTCGATCCCGGCGATATCCCTGACATGTAGAATGACATTCGCCTCCTGCACCTCTTCCAATGTAGCGCGGAACGCTTCGATCAACTCGTGCGGAAGGTCGGAAATGAATCCGACTGTGTCCGACAGGATCGCCGGTCTACCCCCGGGCAGCTTCACCGTGCGCAGCGTCGGATCCAGGGTGGCGAACAGCATGTCCTGGGCAAGGACCTCAGCGTTGGTGAGGCGATTGAACAGGGTCGACTTGCCAGCGTTGGTGTATCCGACAAGGGCGATTGTCGGATAGGGTGCCTTCTGGCGTGCGGAACGGTGAAGGGTGCGGGTCCGTCGGACCTCTTCCAGCTCCTTCTTCATCTTGACTATGCGATCGGCGATACCGCGACGGTCCAGTTCGATCTGGGTTTCCCCAGGACCACCCGTCTTGCCAAAACCGCCCCTTTGACGTTCCAGGTGGGTCCAGGTTCGAACCAGTCTTGAACGCTCATAGGCCAGCCTGGCCAGTTCAACCTGCAATTTGCCCTCGCGGGTCCGCGCCCGACGGGCAAAGATCTCTAGTATAAGACCGGTCCGGTCGATGACCTTCGTGGTCCAGGCCTTTTCAAGGTTGCGCTGCTGAATAGGGGTCAGCTGGTCGTCGACCACCACGACGTCGATATCCTCAACCTCGCAAAGCAGCCGTAACTCCTCCACCTTGCCCTTGCCGAACAGCGTCGCTGGCGTTCGGCCGCGCAGGGGGCTTATCACCGTCTCGGTGATCTCAAGATCCAGGGCCAGCGCAAGGCCAATGGCTTCTTCAAGCCTCGCCTGCGGGTTTCTCGCCTGGCCTGAACCAGACCGGACCGGGTGGACGATGAGGGCGTGCTGTACCGGCGGCGCGTGATCTACGGACTTGATGGTCAATCGTCCTGTTCGGGGCCCGGCTCATAGAGTTGCACGGGCTGGGCCGGCATGATGGTAGATATGGCGTGTTTATAGACCAGTTGGGACTGGCCGTCCCGCCGCAGCAGGACACAGAAATTATCGAACCAGCTTACCACACCTTGCAGCTTGACACCATTGACGAGGAAAATGGTCAGAGGGGTCTTGGATTTACGGACGCTGTTGAGGAATGTGTCCTGCAGGTTCTGTTTCTTGTCAGTCACGGGGGGTTACCCTCTTTCTTTGGATCGGAGCGGCAGAAGGCCGCCCCACACACGAAGGCCCGACACTAGGCTGCCAAGTCGGAACGCGGCAACCGGTGGAGGGATGCAATTCGACTAGATGCCCGATTTCTGCGCTCGAGCGATGTAAAGCGATCTTAACCGGAGAGCTGTTTCGCCGGCCTGTCCGTTGCCAACAGGCCGACCGTCAATCGATACCACCGGAGTTACCAGGGCCCCTGCCCCGGTAATGAAAACCTCCTGGGCATCATGGGCTTCCTGGGGCGTGAAGGCTACCTCCTCCACCGGAATCCCAGCCTCGGCGATCACCTCCAGCAGCGTACTCCGGGTGACGCCGCGAAGGATGTTGGCCTGGGTGTCGCGGGTCTTCAATATCCCTCCCCGGGTCAGGATCCAGGCGTTGCTGGAGGCCCCTTCGGTGACAAGTCCGGCCGGATCCACAAACCAGGCCTCGGCGCAGCCTCGCTCCCGCGCCGCCTGCTTGGCCAGGACATTTGGCAACAGGCCTACCGTCTTGATATCGCAACGACCCCAGCGGTTTTCAGGAAGGGTGATCACGCCGACGCCCTTTTCAGCCTTGGCGTTGGTCAGAGCGCGGTTCAGCGACCGCGCTGTGATCACCAGGCTCGGCGGGGTCGGCAGGGTCGGAAAGGGATGGTCCCGCCTTGCGACGCCACGGGTGACCTGAAGGTAGAGAAGTCCCTCCTTAACCCGATTGCGGCGCAGGGTCTGCTTGAGCACGACCTCGAGAGCCGGACGCTCCATGGGATGAGGAATATGCAGTTCATCCAGGCTGCGCGCCATCCTCCGGAAATGTCCCTCGGCGTCCGAAAGCCGGCCGTTGAATATGGCCCAGACTTCATAGATGCCATCCGCGAACTGATAGCCCCGGTCTTCGATGTGAACGCTGGCCTGGCCCTGCGGCACAAAGCGTCCGTTGACATAGGCCTGCCTCGACATCAGGCGTCCTCTTCTTCGACGGCCCGGGCGCCGGTCAGGCCCAGGGATTTGAGTTTCCGATGAAGCGCCGAGCGCTCCATTCCGATGAATGCCGCTGTTCGGCTGATATTGCCGCCAAATCTGAGAATCTGGGCGTTCAGATACTCCCGTTCGAACAGTTCGCGCGCCTCACGAAGCGGTAGCGCAATGATCCGTTCAGGGCCGATGGCTCCGGCCTGGGCTGCCGAAGACACTTCGGACGGCAACATTTCGGCTGTGATCTCTTCGGCCGGATCGCCGGACGCCAGGATCAGCATCCGTTCGACATTGTTGCGAAGCTGTCGGACATTGCCCGGCCAATGATGAACCTGCAGGGTCGCCATGGCGTCCGCTGCCAGTTTCCGGCGTGGCAGGCCGGTGGTTTCAGCGATCCGCTCGATGAAATAGCCGATCAGTTCCGGCACATCGTCGCGGCGCTCCGCCAGACCTGGAACGCGGATCGGAACGACATTCAAGCGATGAAAGAGATCCTCCCGGAAACGGCCGGCCGCAATCTCGTCCCGCAGATCTCTGGATGACGACGAAATCACCCGCACATCCACCTGAACATCGTTGTCGCCCCCCACTCGACGAAAGCGCTGTTCGACCAGCACCCGGAGAATCCGGCTCTGGGTTTCGCGGGGCATTTCGGCTACCTCGTCCAGATAGAGCGTGCCGCCATGAGCGTGTTCGAACACCCCTATCTTTCGTGGGCGGCCCCCTTCCCCCTCCTCGCCGAACAGTTCGAGGTCCATCCGCTCCGGGGCCATGCCCGCGGCGCTGATGGCTACGAATTCGCCCCTGGAACGGGGGCTGGCGGCATGGATCAGCCGGGCAACCAATTCCTTCCCGGCCCCGGGCGGACCAGCGATCAGCACCCGGCTGTTCGCGGGGGCGACCTTGGCGACCATCTGGCGTAGCGCCTGGGCGGCGCTGGATCGGCCAATCAGGCCGTCGGGACTGAGGCTCTGGGCCCTCAATCGCCGGTTTTCCCGTTTTAGATTGGCTGACTCAAGCGCCCGTTCGACCACCATCAACAGACGATCCGACTTGAAGGGCTTTTCGAGAAACTCGTATGCGCCGCGCTTGATGGCGCTGACGGCGGTTTCGATGTTTCCGTGGCCGCTGATCATCACGACCGGAAGGTCCGGATCTAGCGCCTTGATCATGTCGAGCAGTTCGAGCCCGTCCATTCCGCCGCCTTGCATCCAGATGTCGAGGATCAGCAGTGCTGGCTTGCGGGCCCGGATTGCGGCCAGAGCCTGTTCCGCATCCGCCGCCGTGCGGACGCCATGGCCCTCGTCAGTCAGAATGCCCGCAACCAGTTCGCGGATGTCGGCCTCATCATCAACAACTAGGATGTCAGACGCCATGGACCACCTTTTGGCTCTTGATCGTCGACGCCGTGGCGTCGGCAGCTTTTTGCGTCGGGAATTGCAGGGTGACCCGCGCCCCGTTCAGCGAGATTGCATCCGACAGGGTCAGGTCCCCACCATGTTCCTCAAGCACCCGCTTGACGATCGCCAGACCAAGGCCGGTGCCCTTTTCCCGTGTTGTCACATAGGGCTCGGTCAGCCGATCCCGGTCGCGACTGGGCAGGCCAACCCCGTTGTCCTCAACGACAAAGGCGGGACCGACATTGTTGACGACCAGTTCCGCACGGATCCGACCCTTTGCCTTGGGATCCGGCCTGCCGCTGATCGCCTCTGCTGCGTTTTTGAGGATGTTGGCCATCGCCTGGGCGATCATCCGGTCATCGCAAGTCAGGGACAGGCCCTGGGGTGGATCAACCATTTCGACGTCGATCTCGGGACTTGCCACCCGCTGCGCGAACACGCCCTGCCGCAACAATTCTGCAGGATCATGGATTCCGAACCGCGGCGCGGGCATTCGCGCGAAGGCGCTGAATTCATCAACCATTCGGCCAATGTCTCCGACCTGACGAATGATGGTGTCGGTGCAGCGGTCAAAGGTTTCGACATCGCTGGTGATTTCCGCCCGATACTTGCGCCTCAACCGCTCGGCCGAAAGCTGGATCGGGGTAAGTGGATTCTTGATTTCATGCGCAATCCTGCGCGCAACATCCTTCCAGGCCGCGTTCCTCTGGGCGGTGACCAGTCTGGTGATGTCGTCGAAGGTCAGGACCAGGCCGTCATCCCCGGCCAGGGCCGCCCGCACCCGAAGTCGGAGTGTTTCTCCACCCCGGGCCAGATCGACTTCGGTCTCCTCGTCCAACCGGCTTGAGCGGACGCTGGCCACAACAGTGGACAACTCGGGTGCAGCTTCGGACAACGGCGCACCACGAACATCGCCCTCAAGCGCCAGCAGACGATACGCTTGCCGGTTGGCGGCCGAAATTCGACCGTGGGAATCCACGCCCAGCACGCCGGCGCTGACGCCCAACAGCACCGTCTCGATGAACATCCGCCGGGATTCTGCATCGAGACTGGCCATGGTCAGGGCCGCCTGCTGCGCCTGGAGATCCCCAGCCATGCTGTTAAAGGCTCGGGAAAGGACGGCGATGTCCTCGGGTTCGTTGCCTATCTCGACACGAGCCTCCAAATGGCCTCCCGCCACCTGACCAGCAGCCTGGACCACCCGGGCTATCGGAATGGCGATGGAGTTACCCACGGTGATCGCCAGCCAGATTGCCGCGATCAGGACCAGCATGGCGGTCTCCAGAAAGCTCAGTGCGAAGGCGGCCTGAACCATGCCCCGCCGTTTGGCGGCGTCACGATAGGCGATCAAGGCAGACTCAGTTTCGCGCAGGTGGGCCAGAATTCCCGGATCGACCGGCCGTACTACATACAGGTAGCCGCCCTCGCTGAAGCCTTTAAGTCGGTAAAGCGCGCGAAAAAGGTCCGCGGATTCAAAGGGTCTGAGGGATATCTCTTCCTCGGCCACTTCGAAGCTCGAAGCCGGAGGCGCTAAAAACGCCGGCGGGTTCTCTGATTCCGCGCTCGCCAGCACGCGACCGTCCCGGTCGAGTATATAGGCCGCCGGAAAGCCCCGGTAGGCGGCCTGGGTGGCCATGAAATGCCCAAACGCCATGGGGCGTGTGCGAATGAAGGGGGCGGCGGCGTTCAGATCGCCCGCCATGGGCACCATGTTCTTTTTGATATCCTCGCTTTGTTCGGCGACGTAGGCCCGGGCCACATCGCCCGAGTTTTCGACGACGGTCCGAACCCGACTGCTGAACCAGTCCTCGACGCCGCGGGTGACAAGCGCGCCTGAGAACAACGCCACCACCAGGGCGGGAGCGACCGCAGCGACCCCGAACAGCAGAAGAAACCGGCGATGCAGACGTGCGCCGGCATCGCCGCTGCCGCTGTCGATCGCTTCAAGCACCCGGCGGCCGATCAAGACCGCTATGCCCAGGATCAACACCAGATTGGCGACAAGAACAACGAGGACGCTGCGGCTAGCCGGCCCCACCAACTCGCCAGCAGGAGGTGAACTGGCAAGGACGGCGCCCAAACCGGTCAGGGCCGTCGCGAGGGCGAAGGCCCCGCCTAGGAAGAATCGCGAATCGAGCATCCGCCGCCAGGCTGGCGCCGGAACCTCTTCCGACCCCGTATTCTGCACATCTGGACGCCAAAGCCTCATACTGCCAATCTAGGCTCGGATGTGGCCAAAACTCAACACCTATGTGGCCAAACTACGTCATCGTTTGTTGCGCGCGAGTTCAACCCCCAAGTCAACGATCTTCTTGCGCAGCGTGTTCCGATTGAGCCCAAGAATATCTGCGGCCCGCACCTGGTTGCCCCGGGTGGCGGCCAGAGTCAGACGGATGAGAGGGCGCTCCACCTCCTCCAGCACCCGATCATAGAGACCCGGCGCGGGAACACCGTCTGGCTGATCGGCAAAATGGCTGGATAGGTGACGTTCGACCAGTGCGGATAACGTCATTGGACCGTCCTCGCCCATGGGAGGCGGCGCCTGTTCCTGCAGTTCGCGCTCAATGATCCTGGCCGTGATCAAATCCTCGCCATAGAGGGCGCAGATCCGCCTGACGAGATTTTCAAGCTCCCTCACATTGCCAGGCCAGGCGTGGATCTTGAGGCGATCGAGGGCCGTCTGGTCGATAGTTTTGGCTGGAAGCCCTTCACGGCTGGCCCGAAGCAGAAAGCTGCGGGCCAGATCCGGAATGTCTTCGACCCGGTCGCGAAGCGGGGGCAATCGAAGAGGCGCGACGTTCAGACGGAAGAAAAGGTCCTCGCGGAAAAGACCCTGCCGGATCAGACCGCGAAGGTCCCGGTTGGTCGCCGCGATCAGTCTCACATTGGGCCGGCGACCGGTCTTCGGATTGAGCGCCGGCTCCGCACCATCAATCACTCGTAGGAGACGGCTCTGGGCATCCAGGGGCATGTCGCCAATCTCATCGAGAAACAGGGTCCCGCCATCGGCCTCGACAAGCTTGCCTACATCGCCCTCCCCCCGGCCAAAGAGTTCGGTTTCGACCCGTTCGCGAGGAACGGCCGCCAGATTGATGACGACGAACTTGCCGTCCCGACGCCGCCCCAGATCGTGAAGCGCTCGCGCTACCAGTTCCTTTCCCGTTCCGGACTCACCCAGGATCAGGACCGTGAGGTCCGCGCCCACGAGCCGGGCGATGGTGCGATAGACCTCCTGCATAGGCGGCGATCTGCCTATCAGGGGAAGGCGCTCGTCCTTGAGCGCCCTTGCCTGAGCCTTGGAAGCCTCGCTGTCGGCCGGGCGCGACAAAGCCCGCCGCGCGGCCGCCGTGACATCATCGAGATCGAAGGGCTTGGACACATATTCGAAGGCCCCGGCATCAGCCGCATTGACCGCCGTAAGCAGGGTATTCTGGGCGCTCATCACGATGACCGGCAGCTTGGGCCGGTCCTTGCGAATGCGCGGCAGCACATTGAAGACATTCTCGTCTGGCATCACCACATCAGTGATGATCAGGTCTCCCTCGCCCTCTGCCACCCACTTCATCAGGGTCGTGACGTTTCCGGTCGCCCGGACCTGGTAGCCGAGCCGGGTAAAGGCCTGACTCAGGACCAGCCTAATGGAGCTGTCGTCATCGGCGATCAGGATTTTCTTGTTGGCGGGGTTCATCAGGACGCGCTCTCCGACGCAACAGGCAACAGGACGCGAAACACCGTGCGACCGGGTTCCGATTCAAAATCGATAAGACCGCCATGGGCGTTGACCAGCTTGGCCACCAGCGGCAGGCCCAGCCCGACACCATTGGATTTTGAGGTTACAAAGGGCTGGAACAGATGTTCCCGAACGACGTTGGGTACACCCAACCCATTGTCCTGAACCCGCACTTCGATCGGCGCCGCACTCTTGATCTTGCCATCTGCCCCGCGCACCCGGACCCCCGGGCGCCACGCGGTCGAGATGGTCAGGGCGCCCCGACCGTCACGGCGGCCATGGGCGGCCTCGGCGGCGTTTTTCACCAGGTTGAGGAAAATCTGGATCAGATGATCTTCATCACCTGACACGGGCGGCAGGGAGGGGTCATAGTTCTCCCGGAGCGCCAGCCCATCCGCTACGCCATTGGCCGCCAGGGCGCGAACCCGGTCCAGCACCTCGTGGATATTGACCGCAGTTCGTTGCGGCAGGACATCGTCGGAAAATGCCTCCATCCGATCGACCAGCCGGCGGATACGCTCTGTCTCGTCGACAATGAGCTGTGCAAGCGGCGCATCCTCAGCGGCAGCCCCGGTCTTCAACAGCTGCGCCGCCCCCCTGATTCCGGCCAGTGGATTCTTGATCTCATGTGCCAGCATCTGACCCAATCCGACCACGGACCTCAGCCCCGAAGCATCAGCCGCGCGATCAAAACTCACGGCTCCGCCCCTGAGATGCAGGGTCATCAGGATCGAGCCGTCCCCCATCGGCGTCGCAGCCCCATCCGCCAGAAAAGGCGGCTGGCCGAACAGGCTGATCTCTATGCCGTGCTCGCGTACCCGACCATCCTCGGCGCCAGCCCTTTCCAGCAGACGGATCAGCGGGGAATCCGCAGGAAGCGCAGCCTTGAAATGGCCCTTCGCCAGCAGGGCGAGGCCCTGACCAAACAGCCGCTCTGCCGCCTCGTTGACAGCCGAAAGCGAACCCGCTTCATCAACGATGAGCGCCGGTTCGGGGAAAATGTCGAAGGCTGCGGACTTGACCGCCAGTGCGGCGGCCGCCGTTGCAAATTTTTTCAAGGGAACCTTCATGCCGCCAACACCGGACCCTGCCGCGCCCACAGCTCTATGAGGCCAGACTCGACCTGATTCGCAGTCTCAAGCCGGCAGAGTTCTGCACGGACCAACCTGCGATCCTCAGGCCGGGTGAGGAACGGCGCAGCCTCGACATAGGCCGCCAGGTGTTTACGGAAGATCTTCAGGCCCAGGCGATCGCCATAGAAGGCGAGCGCTTCGCGGAAATGATCGAGGATTATGTCAAGTCGCTGATGGGGGGTTGGACCGACAACGGCGCACCCGCTCAGGCCATGATCAATATCCCGCGCAATCCACGGCCTTCCGGTTGCGCCCCGACCGATCATCACCCCGTCAGCGCCGCTGGCCCACAGGGCCTCCCGGGCGTCTTCAAGGTCGAGAACATCACCATTGACGATGACCGGGACAGTCACCTCCGCCTTGACCGCTGCAACCGCCGCCCAGTCTGCCTTTCCCTTGTAGAACTGGCACCGTGTCCGCCCATGAATGGTCATGGCCCTGGCTCCGACGGCCTCTGCCCTGGCGGCGAATTCGGGAGCATTTCGACTGGCGTCATCCCAACCCAGCCGCATCTTGATCGTCACCGGAACGTCCACAGCCTCGACAACAGCGGCAACAATATCCACCGCATGGTCGAGATTCCGCATCAGGGCCGAGCCCGACAGGGACCCCGTCACTTCCTTGGCCGGACAACCAAAATTGAGGTCGATGATCTGGGCGCCAGCCTTTTCAGCCGTGCGGGCCCCATTGGCCATCATTTCGGCATCTCGGCCAACCAACTGAACCACGGTCAGGCCAAGGCCGTCTCCAACTGCCGCTCGACGGACTACATCAGGCCGCGCCTTCGCCAACTCGGCGCAGGCGACCATCTCCGTCGCCACATAGGAGGCTCCGAGCCGGGCTGCAGCCCGCCGGAACGGTAGGTCCGAAACCCCCGTCATGGGGGCAAGCAAGACCCGGCCCGGGATTTCAACAGCCCCTATCCTCAAAATGGTGCGTATTCCTTATTCACGCGTCTCGCTTCCTTTTTAGGCATATTGTGCGGCACCGTAAAGGTTGGAGATTGCCCGTGCTGCCCGTAAGGAATGACCATGACGTTTGCAGCCATCATCGTTGCCGCAGGCTCGGGTAGTCGCGCTGGCGCCGGACTTTCCAAGCAATGGCGTATTCTGGCGGGCCGGCCCATCCTGCGCTGGTCAGTGGAAAGTCTGATCAGGGCCGGTGCGCTGGAGGTTCTGGTGGTCGTTGCTGAAGGCGCCGAGGATATGGCTCATTCTGCCCTTGCGGGCTTGTCTGGCTGGCGCCTTGCGGTCGGTGGAGCAACAAGATCGGCTTCGGTAAGGCGCGGACTCGCCTCCCTGACCGTGGGGGAGGATATCCCCGTCCTGGTTCATGATGCGGCGCGGCCCCTGGTGACCGAGCACCATGTTCGAACGCTTCTGGACGGCCTGGCTGACGCCGATGTCGTTCTGCCGGCCCTCGCGGTGGCAGATACCTTGCGACGATTTGAGCACGGCCGCTCTCAGACGGTGTCTCGCGAAGGTCTCTGGCGCGCCCAGACGCCACAGGCGGCTCGCAAAGGCAGACTTGAGGCGGCCTATCGCGCCTGGACCGGCCCCGATGAGCCGACCGATGACGCCGCTGTTATCGAAGCCCATGGCGGCCTGGTCGCCTTGGCGCCGGGCGATCCGGCGCTGTTGAAGCTGACCTTTCCAGAGGACTTTCTCATGGCTGAACGACTGGCGGCGGATCGAACCGTGACCCGGATCGGACAGGGCTTCGACGCCCATCGTTGGGGGCCAGGCGAGGCTGTCTGGCTCTGCGGGATCAGCATCGACCACGACCAGACCTTAATCGGACATTCCGATGCCGATGCGGGCCTGCATGCCCTAACGGACGCCATCCTCGGCGCTATCGGCGAGGGCGACATTGGCGATCATTTCCCGCCGACGGATCCGCAATGGAAGGGCGCTGCTTCGGACCTCTTCCTCAAGCATGCCGCCAGTCTGGTAAGCGCGCGGGGCGGTCGTATCCTCAACATCGACGTGACCCTGATCTGCGAACGACCGAAGATCAAACCGCATCGTGCAGCCATGCGCGCCAGACTGGCCGAATTGCTGGGGCTTCCCCTGGACCGGGTCAGCGTCAAGGCGACCACCACGGAAGGCCTGGGCTTCACGGGGCGTGGCGAAGGCTTGGCGGCCCAGGCAATTGCCCTGGTCGAGACCCCTGCCTAGCGTTCCGTTTCGGCTTCCCAACGCTGCCGGCGGCCCTCGATATTGGCGACCAGCGCGCCGAACAGGTTCATGTAGTCGTCGGACCAGGGCTTGACCGGCGCTGGTGGCGGAGCCCTCCATCGGCGGTCCCTCATGAAGGCCTCCAAAGGCTTTGGAGAATGCGCCACCAGCATCACATCCTCGGAAGAGGCCCAGTAGCGGGGCTTTCCTGCTTCCGCCCGATAGGCTTGGAACAGGGCCGTGCCGCCGGCAGCTCTGGCCACCGATGCAGCGGGAAAGACCAGTTCGAGATGGCGGTTCGACAGGTGCAGGATGACAATGCCGTCCGGCTTGATCTTGCTCAGATACATGCGGACCGCTTCCACCGTCAGAAGATGGGCCGGAATGGCGTCGGATGAAAAGGCGTCAATCAGCAGAATGTCGTACTGACCGTCGGGCTGGTGGTTCAGCGTCAGCCGGGCATCACCCAGCTGGTAGTCCACCGCTCCCTTGGCGCACTGCGTTGTGTAGCTGAAGATCTCGGGATTGCTCGAGATCTCGACAACCTCAGGATCGATCTCGAAGAAGGTCATGCGATCCCCAGCCCGGTTGTAAGCCGCGACTGCACCGGCGCCCAATCCAACCGCCCCGACGTGCAAGGAAGCTTGCGAGGCCTGACGCGACCGGAAGACCTGCCCGATGGCTGTCTCCGGCGCGTAGTAGGTCAGCGGCCGGCACCTGAAACGGGGATCTGTCGCCTGAGCGCCATGCAGGGTCGTTCCGTGCGAAAACACGCGAACCGGGCCGCCCAGTCCCAGGACATCGGCAATAGAAAGGTGAACCACGCCAAAAAAGCTGCGTTGACTCTCGTAGACCGCCACCCTGTCGCCCACCAGACGGGCGGTCAGTGAAAGCAGCACGATCAGTGCAAAGAAGAGGTAGCCCCTGGCGCGAACCGAAATCGTTGCGACGGCGACGAGCAGCACGCCAACGGAGGTGAGGATCTTGACGATGTCATCGGGCGCTCCCCATCCGGTCTTTCCAAAAAACCGCCACGCTTCGTTGGTCAGGGCCAGGGCCGCAACGAGGGAACCCAGGACCGCTATCGCAGTTGCCGAAAGCTCGATCGGCGAGGGTCGGCCCAGCTGCAGCGGCCTGACAAGCGCGCAGAGCGCCAGAACCAGACTGTACTCGAGGACAGTTTCAAAAATGACCGGCGCCAGAAGGGCGTTGAACGCGCCGCCAACCACCCCGCCGATCGACATGCAAAGGTAGAAGTCCGTGAGTCGCGATGGATCCGGGCGACGGGCGACGAGCGCCTGATGACAGACCAGGGCACAAAGGAAGAATGTGATCAGATGGATCAGCAAGGTCGCAGTGACATTGCCCGTTCCGAAGGGAAGGGTCGCCACACAGACGATCAGGGCCGTCGACATGAATACAACGGAGACCTCAGGCTTGATGAGGGGCCTGGTCTGGAAGGCGATGATGAAGGTCGCAAGATAGAGGGACAGCGGCGCAACCCAGAGAAACGGCGCGCTGGCGACATCGGTGGTCAGGTGGGTGGTAACCCCCAGCATAAGGCTGGAGGGAATGGCGGCCAGCGCAATCCAGACAGCCCTTTGCCGCCAGGAGACGACCGCCACGGGCTGAGCTTGGGTGCGGAGTATCGCTTCTGAAGCGGCTGGCTGACCCTGACGAACCCGAAGTGCGAGCGCCGCCATGAGCAGCAGGAAAACGCAATAGGCGCCGCTCCATCCCCAGCGCTGGGCCGCCAGGGTCAATCCCGGCTCGACCAAAACCGGATAGGCCAGCAGGGCCAGAAGACTGCCCAGATTGCTTGCGGCATACAGGGCCCAGGGCTCCTTGCCGTCTTTTTCGCCTGGCCCCTTGGCGTACCAGGCCTGGACCAAGGGCGCCGTAGCGGACAGAGCGGCGAAAGGCGCGCCAATCGTCAGACCAAGGACTCCGAGAAGCCAGATGACGGGATGCCCTGCGGCGGGCTCTCCCAACAATTCGGTCATCCTCAGTGGCAGGAAGCAACCCGCTGCCAGCATGACCGCGATGTGGATCACGACCTGGGTGCGAACACCCGGAATCCGTTGAAGAAAATGTGCGTATCCATAGCCAACCAGAAGCGCCGCCTGAAAGAACACCATGCTGGTGTTCCAGACCTGGGGTGATCCGCCCAGTTGCGGCAACACCAACTTTGCCACCATTGGCTGAACCATGAAGGTCAGAGATGCGCCTCCGAACACAGCCAGCACGTAGATCCAGGGAATGGAGGGCCCTGGGGCTGCCCCGTTTTCCCGGGCCCTTCCCGCCTGATGATCGATAGAGGTCATCCGCACTCCGATTCGCCTTGAAACCCGCCCCATCAGGATGTTGGTCTGTCATTCCCCCGGTTGGCCAGACTCAGGAGCGCCCCAAAAGATGTTTCCGCTTGAAATACAGACCCTCGCTCGACTGCTTCTGGAAGAATGCCGGGACCGCTCGATAAGGATCGTCACCGCCGAAAGCTGCACTGGCGGACTGGTTTCTGGCGCGCTGTCCACCATCCCCGGAGCCTCCGATGTGCTGGAGCGCGGGTTCGTAACCTATAGCAACCGCGCAAAGCAGGAGGTTTTGTCCGTGCCCGGCGATCTCCTTGCGGACCATGGCGCCGTTTCAGAGCCTGTCGTTCGGGCCATGGCCGAAGGGGCGCTGGAAGCTTCAAACGCCCACCTGGCCGTCGCCATCACTGGCGTGGCAGGGCCGGGCGGCGGTACGCCCATGAAGCCCGTCGGAACAGTCCATTTCGCCACCGCCCGAACCAACAAGGGGATCCGGCATGCAATGGAGCGCTTTGACGGTCCAGACCGCATCGATGTTCAACTGGCCAGCATCATCATGGCCCTGACCATGCTCAGGGAAGCGGTCTGACCGGCGGAGGAACTCCCCCGCCGGCATTCCGGAGCGCCTAGCGCTGCTTGATGGCGGATCGGCCGGGATAGATGGCCTGATCATCCAGTTGTTCCTGGATGCGGAGCAGTTGGTTGTACTTGGCAAGCCGGTCAGAGCGGGCCAGGGACCCTGTCTTGATCTGTCCGCAGTTCGTCGCCACCGCCAGATCGGCGATCGTAGAGTCTTCGGTTTCACCCGACCGGTGACTCATAACCGCCGTATAACCCGCGCGGTGGGCCATATCGACGGCATCGAGGGTCTCGGAAAGGGTGCCGATCTGGTTCACCTTGACGAGGATGGAGTTTGCCAAGCCCTGCTCGATGCCCATGGCGAGGCGACGGGGATTGGTCACGAACAGGTCGTCGCCGACGAGTTGGACCTTCTTGCCGAGGGCATCGGTCAGCAGTTTCCAGCCTTCGAAATCGTCCTCGGCGCACCCATCTTCGATGGTGGCGATGGGAAAGCGCGAAACCAGCCCTTCCAGATAGCCGACCATGCCGGCCGGATCGAAGGACTTGCCCTCCCCTTCCAGTTCATAGCGGCCGTTCTTGAAGAACTCGGTGGAAGCCACGTCGAGGCCAAGCAGGAAATCTTCCCCAGCCCGATAGCCGCTTGCTTCAGCCGCCTTCATGATGAAGGCCAGCGCATCATCCGCCGACGCCAGGTTCGGCGCGAAGCCGCCCTCGTCGCCGACATTGGTATTGTGACCGGCATCCTTCAGCGCCTTCTTCAGGCCGTGAAAGATCTCGGCTCCCATCCGAAGCCCTTCGGAGAAGCTGACGG
Organism: Caulobacter sp.; assembly: GCA_029866155.1. Classification (GTDB taxonomy): domain Bacteria; phylum Pseudomonadota; class Alphaproteobacteria; order Caulobacterales; family Caulobacteraceae; genus Caulobacter. The sequence continues at coordinate 110,652 of JARWZW010000007.1, forward strand.
CCCCGGTGGGCAGCAGCATGAATTCCTGAATGTCGATTGGATTGTCGGCATGGGCGCCGCCATTGATGATGTTCATCATAGGGACTGGGAGCACGCGGGCGGAGACGCCCCCGATGTATTTGTAGAGCGGCAGGTCCGAGGAAACAGCCGCCGCCTTGGCCGTGGCCAGCGACACGCCGAGGATGGCGTTGGCGCCCAACCGGCTCTTGTTTTCGGTGCCATCGAGGTCGATGAGAATCGTATCGATGCGGCGCTGATCGGCCGCCTCCTGTCCGGACAGGGCGTCAAAGATCTCGCCATTGACTGCATCGACCGCCTTGAGGACGCCCTTGCCGAGGTAGCGGGTCTTGTCGCCGTCGCGCAGTTCCACGGCCTCGTGGGCGCCCGTCGAAGCGCCAGAGGGCACTGCGGCCCGACCGAAGGATCCGTCCTCCAACACAACGTCCACTTCCACGGTGGGATTGCCGCGGCTGTCGATGATTTCTCGGGCGACGATGTCAATGATTTCGGCCATGGGGGTCCCTTCTATCTGTCCGGGCAGGACTTAGCGGCGGGAAGGCCGGGGAGCAACCACCCGGCGGGCCGAACAGCTTGACTTACCTGCTGCCGAACGGCCAACCCTTCCTTGTCATTTCAAGAGGAAGTCATGCTGCAGGTCGAAAAGAAGGACGGCGTCGCCGTCGTCACCCTGAACCGTCCCGAGGCGATGAACGCCCTGTCCAAGGCGATGCGCTCGGCTCTTTACCGGGCCATGGTCGACATCGACGGGGATCCCGACATAAGCGTTGTCGTTCTGACCGGGGCCGGCGAGCGAGCCTTCACGGCCGGTCTCGACCTGAAAGAGCTGGGGTCGGATCCCAAGGCCATGGCAGCCGCCAATGCCGAAGGCGCTGAGGAGAACCCGGTCAAGGCAGTGGAGCTCTGCTCAAAGCCGGTGATCGGCGCCATCAATGGCGTGGCCATTACCGGTGGTTTCGAACTGGCCCTGGCCTGCGACGTGCTGATCGCATCGGAGAATGCTCGCTTCGCCGACACCCACGCCCGGGTCGGCATAATGCCGGGCTGGGGTCTGTCCCAGAAACTGTCGCGGCTTCTGGGCGTCTACCGCGCCAAGGAACTGTCACTGACAGGAAACTTCCTGGACGCCCGGACCGCGGCTAACTGGGGCCTTGTCAACCGGGTTGTTCCGGCTGCGGAACTGATGCCGACAGCGCTGAAACTGGCCAGCGATATGGCGACGATCCCGGTCGAGACCCTGAGCTTTTACAAGAAGCTGATCGACGACGGCTTCGCACGGAGCTTCGGCAAGGCCATGGAGATCGAGAACGAGCGGTCGACCAAGCATAATCGCAAGGTCACGCCGGAGGCCGTGGAAGCGCGGCGTGCGGCGATTCAGGCCCGGGGACGGACCCAGTAGTCCACAGGGCGGCGGGACCATTGGTTGGTCCCGCCGTAAACGCAAAACGCCGCCGGCTCCCAGGAGCGGGCGGCGCAGCGACCTCAAGGAGGTTGAAAGACTAGTCTTCCTTCGGCGTCATGATCTGACGCCCGTTGTACATGCCTGTCTTCAGATCGACATGGTGCGGACGCCGCATTTCGCCGGTGTCCTTGTCTTCGACGAAGGAGTTGGCGCCAAGCGCATGGTGCGAACGGCGCATGTTCCGCCGGGAAGGCGAGGTTTTGCGTTTAGGAACGGCCATCGGGTAATCTCTGCTCGCTGAGCCTGAAACGGGGGCGGCGACCGTCGGGCCGCCGCGTGAGCCGGGGTGTATGCCTCAACATGAAACCGGTTTCAAGTCAGATGCCGGTCAAGCCGTCCTGAAGGTCCTGCCCAACGTTTCCCGCGAGACCTGATCACCTTCCAGGAACTGGACCATTGGCCACTGCCGACCTTCGATCCGTCGATAGCCGACCCGTAGCCGCTCCCCCTGTCCCAGCGCTCCGATCTCAAGATCCTCCTCAGGAAAAACAACGATGTTGCGATCCCCGGCGTAGACCACGACACACCCTGAGCGGGTCCAGATCGCCTTCGACCACTGCTTGATCTGACTGTAATACGGGGCCTGTCGCCAGGCGTTGGGGTGGCCCGGATCGACATCGATACAGAGTTGTCCGAGATGGTTCTCATCGCGAATCAGGAAACGTGCATGCTCCGGTTTCCAAGCCGCATCCAGGGCGTCTTGCGCGAGCCAGCCACAGGTGAAGACACGGCAGGGCTGCGGTCGATCCTGGTAGACGCCGCAGCCCTGGCCCTTGCGGACATGCTGGCACCATTGGCCGGCTGGCTTGGCCAGCGGCTCGATCTGGAGGACCTTGCAACAGAGACTGCAGGTTCCACAGGACTTCACGAGGATCAGACCAGCCGGCTCTGAGCCTTGGCCGCAGAGATGAAGCTCGCGAACAAAGGGTGTGGCGCAAAGGGGCGGCTCTTGAGCTCAGGATGGAATTGCACCCCGACAAACCACGGGTGGTCCGTTCGCTCGACGATCTCCGGCAAAACGCCGTCCGGTGATGCCCCGGTCATTTTCAGCCCAGAAGCCTCGAAAGCTTCGCGATAGCCGATATTCACCTCGTAGCGATGCCTGTGACGCTCGCTGATCGTGGCGGCCCCGTAGATCTCCGCGACCTTGGACCCGGGCGTCAGCGACGCTTCATAGGCGCCAAGCCGCATGGTTCCACCAAGGTCGTCGCCATGCCGTCGCTCAACCCGCTGGTTTCCGTGTGTCCATTCGGTCATCAAACCCACGGCCGGTTCGGGAGACTGGCCGAACTCTGTGGAGGACGCAGCCTTGATTCCAGCCACATTTCTAAGGGTTTCGATCACGGCCATCTGCATGCCGAAACAGATGCCGAAATAGGGCACCTTTCGCTCCCGGGCGAACTCCGCCGCCAGGATCTTGCCCTCACTACCCCGCTCGCCAAATCCGCCCGGCACCAGAATTCCATGCACGCCTTCCAGCCGGGACGCCGCCGCGCCATCGGCGTTCTCGAAGGTCTCGCTTTCCACCCAGTCGAGATTGACCTTGACCCGGTTGGCCACGCCGCCATGGGCCAGAGCCTCTATCAGGGATTTGTAGGCGTCCCTAAGGACCGTGTATTTGCCGACCACGGCGATGGTGACTTCTCCGTCGGGATTGGCCACGACATCGCTGATCTCCTGCCAGCGCGTCAGGTTCGGGGCGGGTGCATCCTGAATGCCGAAAACCGCTAGGACCTCCGCGTCCAGACCTTCCTGATGGTAGTCCAGCGGGACGGCATAGATGCTGTCGCTATCCATCGCTGTGATCACCGCGCTGGTGGGCACGTTGCAGAAAAGGCCGATCTTTCGCTTCTCGTCAGCAGGAATGGGCTGCTCGCAGCGGCACAGGAGGATGTGCGGCTGGATCCCTATGGAGCGCAGTTCCTTTACCGAATGCTGTGTCGGCTTGGTCTTCATTTCTCCTGCCGTCTTGATATAGGGCAGCAGAGTGAGATGAACGAAACAGGTCTGTCCTCGGGGCAGTTCCTGCCCCAGTTGGCGGATCGCCTCAAAGAACGGCAGGCCCTCGATATCGCCGACCGTGCCGCCGATCTCGACCAGCACAAAATCCGCTTCCTCGCCGTTCTCGTCCAACGCCGGACTAAGGACGAACGCCTTGATCTCGTTGGTGACATGCGGGATCACCTGAACCGTTGCGCCCAGATAGTCTCCGCGACGCTCCTTCTCGATGATGGTCTTGTAGATCTGGCCGGTGGTGATGTTGTCAGCCCGGGTCGCGCTGACGCCTGTGAACCGTTCGTAGTGGCCGAGGTCCAGGTCGGTTTCGGCGCCGTCATCGGTGACGAACACCTCACCGTGCTGGTAAGGACTCATGGTCCCTGGATCAACGTTGAGATACGGGTCCAACTTACGCAGGCGAACCTTGTAGCCGCGCGCTTGAAGCAACGCGCCGAGAGCGGCGGACGCCAGACCTTTTCCCAAGGAAGAGACCACGCCGCCGGTGATGAAAATGTACCGGGCCATGGGAGGTCAGCTATAGCGAAGATTCGCGGCCTTGTGTGGTCACAAGGCTCATGAACCTGTCGATAAAGCCTATTTCTTTTCCGGAGCCAGCTCAGGTGCGGTGCTGGACAGCAGGCCTGAGGACGGGGCCAGCCCGCCCTGCGGCAGGGTGACGTCCGGGGCTGGAGCCTGCAGCGGCGCGGGCGATGAAGGAGCCGTCGGCGCCTGTTGCAGGGTCTTTGCAGGGTCAATCTTCAGCCCCTTGCCGATGCTGTCGTCGCCACGGTCGGCGGCTGCCAGCAGGGTCAGGGTGATACTGATCACCAGAAAGATCGAGAACAGGATCCATGTGGTCCGTGTCAGGAGATCCCCGGTGCCACGGGCACTCATGAAGTTGGACGAACCACCGCCCATGCCAAGGGCGCCGCCTTCGGACTTCTGGATCAGAACCACGCCAATGAGCGCAGTGCAGACAAAGATGTTGATGCACAGCAGGATGATAGTCAGCATGAATGACGACACGTCTCTGGAATTGGGGCGGAGCCATAGCACCGCGCGAAAACAAGCGGCCCCTCTAGCACCACAGAACCGGCCGCGCCATACCTGCGGTCCCACAGGAGCCGGCCCGGCCTGCGGTGATCAGGCCCAACGGACGAGAGTTGGGGACTAAGAACTGGAATTCAACAGCCGTGATCCTCGAAACCGAACGTCTCGTCCTGGCCCCGGTCTCCTTGGCTGACAGCCCCGATGTCTATCCGATCCTCGGTGATCCGGAAGTCATGGCACATTGGGACATTGCTGAAATCGAGGATCCGGACCTGGTCGACCAGATGCTGACCGCCCAGGCCCGGGCGGTGTCGGACGAGACAGGATACTTCTGGTCCATTCGGAGGGTTAGCGACAGTGAGCTCCTCGGCCTTTGCGACCTCTCGGATATAGACCGGCGTCACCACCGGGCCGAGGTCGGGTTCATTCTGGGCAAACGGAACTGGAGGCAGGGCTACGCCCATGAGGCCATGCAGGCGGTTGTGAATTTCGCGAGCAACCAGGGAATCCAGCGGCTTTGGGCCAGGACACATATCGGCAATGAAAGCTCGGAGAAATTGCTGGTGAAGCTCGGGTTCGAACTGGAGGGCTATCTTAGAGGCCATGTGGACAGGGACGGAGAGCGACGAGACTGCCGGCTTTGGGGGTTGCTTCTCTAAACATACAGATCGTCTGACGGCTGCGGCTATCACGGGACCAAGCCTTTGCTATGGTGCCAGGGTTGGCGAATCTGGACGGGGCGTCCGGATCTGGCTGGACAGAGGGTGGCAAGTGTCGGTTCAGGCCCGGATATTGATCGTGGCGCGCGATGACGCGTTGGCTGGTCCCTTGGCCGAAGGACTGGACAGGCTTGGCTGGCGAACCATTACCGCCCGCGGCCCCTATGCCGCTCTCGCTGCGCTGGGCGACCTGCAGATCGAGGCGGCGATCGTCGATGTCGCCGGCGGGGGCGCTGACGCCCTGACCCTGGCCAGACGGTTGAAGGCGGCCTGCGCTCCGCGCCGCCTACCGGTCATAGCCATTGGCGATCCTGACCCGCAGCTCGACAGTTTTTCCTTCGATCTGACGCTTGCCCCGCCGCTGCATCCCGCCCAGGCCGTTCTGAGGCTTGAGTCTCTGGTGCGCATGGCCATAGCCGAGGAGGAATTCGAACTTCGACGGGAAACCTTCGCCGACAGGGATCGCCGTCTTGACCTGCCTGAAGCGGCGCCGGGTCCCTATCGCGTTCTGGCGGTCGGAGAACCGACACCCCAGTTCCTGGCCCTGAGCAACGCCTTGTCACGAAGCGGAGCCGAAGTCGTCGGGGCCTTCACCGCCTTCACCGCTTTCGACTACCTCCATGAGCGAGCGTTCGACTCCGTTGTCCTCTGGGCCGGGGATAACCAGGCTGAAGCCCTCTCGATCGCTTCCGGCATGCGTCGGAATACAAGGCTCTATCATATTCCCGCCCTGCTCTATCTCGGGGCCGACAGCTACATCACCATGGCGGAGGCCTTTCATCGGGGGGTTTCCGATGTCGCCTCCCCCGACACTCCGGAAAGTGAGACCGCCAAACGGGTCATCGAACTGGCCCGCAGCTTTCGTCGCCAGACGGCCATCAGACGCGCCCTCGAGAAGGCGCGATCATCCGGCCTGATGGACGCCGCCACCGGTCTGTTCACCCGGGATCTGTTCGCCGCCCATCTGGTCAAGCTGGCCCAGGCAGCCCGGGTGCGCAATCGGCCCATGTCGGTTTGCGTCCTGCGGCTCTCAGAACGCCCCGAGGTCACGGCCGCTCGCGCGGGAGGTTGGCTGGATAGGGCGATCCCGCAGATCGGTTCGATGATTGGCCGGCTGGTCAGGGCAGAGGACACGGCCGCCCGGCTCGGACCGGAAGTGTTTGCGCTTGCACTGCCTGGAACCGTCCTGTCAGCCGGCCAGGCCGCTGCGGAACGGATTGCGGCCGTCATCGCCTGTACGGCGTTCGAGGCCGGCGAGAACAAGCGCCCCTTTGTGGTCGAGTTCGATATCGGCGTTACCCAGATCGAGCAAGGCGAAAACGCGGCCTCCGCCCTGGAGCGGGCGGCGGGACGAGCGATTCAAAAGAAGGCGGGTTGATCGAATGGCCCAGATATTGAGAATTGACTTCGTCGCCGATGTGGTCTGCCCATGGTGCTATATCGGCTGGCGCAGGTTGAAAAAGGCCCTAGCCATGCGGCCGGATGTGACGCCCCAGATCGTCTGGCGCCCCTTCCAGCTGGATCCTGCCCTGCCCGAAGAAGGCGTGGATCGCCACGCCTATATGTCCGCGAAATTTCCCGACCCAGGTCGACGGTCCGCGGCCCTAGACCATCTCAAAGCGCAGGCCGCGGAGGATGACCTAACCCTTCACCTTACTGAGATTCCAATTTCGCCCAACACCAACGCCGCCCACCGTCTTATCCGCTGGGCGCAGCTGGAGGCACGGCAGGAGGTTGTGCTTGAGGCCGTGATGGCCGCCTATTTCACCAGATTGGCGGATATCGGTGATCCTGTGGTCCTGGCCCAGATCGCCGAAGACGCAGGAATGGACAGGATGGCCGTGCTTCAGCGTCTTGCTGAGCACGTTGATCAGGACTCAGTCACTCGTGAGCATGTGATTGCGGTCAAGGCTGGGGTGACCGGCGTTCCCTTCACGGTCTTTGATGGACGGGTCGGAGTCGCCGGGGCCGAATCTCCTGAAGAGCTCGTCCGGGCGATTGATCAGGCCCTGGAGACCCGTTCTTGAACCTGGCGGACGTTCGACAATGGGCGCCCATGGCGGGAATCGGCCTGGCGCTCCGATGGCCAAGTCGTCTCCCGCCGCAATGGTTTTCATTCTTGCCCTCATGGTCGGCCGCTCCATGCTCAGGACTGCCGGAGAAAGTCAGGCCGTTTCCTGGAAACTGGACAGCGTCCTGCTCACCGATCTCTTCCTGGGATTCGCCTTGGGGCTGGTTTGCGCGCAGCGGCTGGAAATGTGGCTGAGGATCCGACGGCTTGTAGCCCAGACTCGAAATGGGACGGCGATCGTCTCCTGACCATCAAGCTGCGGAAATGATTCCGAGGAAATCGACCGCCTTCAGGGATGCGCCACCCACAAGGGCCCCACCGACTTCGCAAGCCCCCAGGATTTCACTGGCGTTGGAAGGTTTAACGGAACCTCCGTAAAGGATGGGCGGGACTCGCCCGGCTTCCCCGAACATCTGTGTCAGGGTTTCGCGAATCGCCCGGTGCATCTCTTCGATCTGCTCGATCGTGGGCGTCAAACCGGTGCCGATCGCCCAGACGGGCTCATAGGCTACTGCAAAGATCCGACCTGCGAGGACGGCAGGCAAAGATCCCCGGACCTGGCTGGTCACCACAGACAACGCCGTACCGGCTTCGCGTTCGGTCAGGCTTTCGCCAACGCAGACGATCGGTTCAAGTCCAGCCATCAAGGCCGCTTCAACCTTGCTGGCCACCACGGAATTGGATTCGCCGTACCCCGCCCGACGCTCGGAATGGCCAAGGATCACCAGATTGGCGCCGCAGTCGCGCAGCATCTCTGCCGAAACATCGCCGGTAAAGGCGCCGGTGGTCTCCGCCCGGCAATCCTGCCCTCCCACTTCAAGCGCGGAGCCCGTCGCCGAGCACGCCAGTCGCTCCAGCAATGTGGCGGGTGGACATATGGCGACCCGACAGCCTGGCGAGCGATCCTCGAGGGCTCCGATCAGCGCTCGGACCTCACCGAGGCTGGCTGCCAGACCGTTCATTTTCCAGTTTCCGGCGATCAGCGGACGAGGGGTAGACATGCGATCAGCTTCCTAATTCCAGCGCAAAGGGGTTAGCGCCGCAGCCAGCCAATGTCACCCGGCAATCGGCCACCCTTGCTAGCCCTGTCATCGCTCTACTATACCCGGCTCCAAGTTCGACGATCGCCCGCAACCGACTGGTCAAAGGTCCGACACCTTCATGCTCGCCGCCCTTCAGAAGTTCGCAAAATCATGGTTCGCTGCGGCGATCCTTGGCCTGCTGATAATTTGTCTCGCCTTTCTTGGCCTTGGCACAGACCCCTTCAAGATCCAGACTGGCAGCTGGGTCGTGAAGGCTGGGGCCCGAGAGGTTCAACCCCAGGAATTCAGCCTGTTCTTCGATCAGGCCAAGAAGCGCCTGGAACAGCAGTACCAGCAGCAAATTCCCACTGAAGCTGCTGTTCAACAGGGCTTCGACCGTCAGGTTCTGGACGAACTGGTTCTGAATGAGAGTCTGTCGGAAATGCTCACCCGCCTCGGCTTGGCGGCGCCAAAGGCGCTCATCGACCAGGAATTGATGAAAATTCCGGCATTCTTCGACCAGATCACGGGCCGTTTCGACGAGGCGACCTTCAACCGCCTCCTGTCGGAGAACAAGCTGACCCCCGCCATATTCAAGAAGAGCATCGGGGACGACATCCTTCGCAATCAGTTCAGCACCGCTCTTACGGCAGGCCTGAAGACTCCCCGGATCTACTCGGCTCTGCAAGGCGCTTATGGACTGGAAGAACGCGATCTCGGCTATTTCATCGTCACCACCGCCAGCGTCGGCGCGGTTTCCAAACCGACTGAAGCCGAGATGCAGGCCTTTCTGAAGCAGAACGCCGCCCGGCTGATGCGTCCCGAGTATCGCACGCTTCAAATCGTCAGATTTTCGTCCGACGATTTCAGGGGCCAGGTGAAAGCCGATGAGGCCGAAGTGCTCAAGCGCTTCAATTTCCGCAAGGACAGCCTATCGCGGCCCGAAACCCGGACGATCGTCCAGATCACCGCCAAGAATGCAACCGCAGCGGCCGACGCGGTCGCCCGGCTCAACCGTGGCGAAGACCCCGCAGCCGTCGCCAAGGCTCTCGGTGTCGAGCCTGTCATCTATGATAACAAGCCGCGCAGCGCGCTTTTCGACAAGGTCTTGGGCGACGCCGCTTTTGCCCTTCCGGCAGGTGGAGTGAGCGCCCCGCTCAAGGGCGACCTGGGCCTCGCCGTGCTGAAGGTTACCCAGATCACTCCGGGCAAGGCGGCCAGTCTTGAAGACAGCCGCGCCGAGATCGAGGCGGAGGTCGTCAAGGACGCGGCTGCCAACAAGGCCTATGCCCAGTCACAGGTCTACGACGAAACACATAGATCAGGTGCAGGACTTGTTGAATCCGCAGCCAAGGCCGGAGTTGCCGTAACCACCGTCGGTCCAGTGACTGCCGAGGGCGTGGGCCGTGACGGAAAGCCGGCCGGCGGCCTGTCTCCAGACGTCCTGAAGGCAGCCTTCGCCCTGCCCGCAGGCGGCGAGAGCGATCTGGTGGAGATTTCCGCCGGGGACCAGTACGCTGTTCGGGTCGAGAAGATCGTTCCCGCCGCTCCCCCGGCCCTGGCCGAGGTTCGAGGCGATCTTGGCAAGTTGATGACCGCCCAGAAGCAGGCGAAAATGGTCCAGGATCGGGCGGAAGCCCTGGCCAGCCGAATTCGCAAGGGGGAAGCGGTTTCCGTCGTTGCGGCCTCGGCAGGCTTCAAGCCGGTGAAGCTGGACAAAATGACCCGGGCTGGGGCCCAGGCTCATGAGGCGTTAGGCCGCGAAGTACTTCAGGCGGCTTATGAGGGCAGCAAGGGACAGGTCTTCACCGCCGGCGTCCCCAGGCAAGGTCTGCTGGTCGGCCGGATCGAAGCAATCCGCCCGGGACAGGCCAACCAGGTGGCTCAACTCGCCGAATCCCAGAGGCAGGGCTTCACGCAGGAAGTCTTCCAGGACATCGGCAATGCGACCCGAAGCTACGCCAAAACCAAGGTGAAGGCTAAGTCTGATAGGGAACGTGCGCTCCGCGCACTGGGTCTGGATCCGACAGCCTACGCTGAGTCCGAAGATAGCAAGGCGGCGGATCCGAGCAAGGGCAGTAAGGCTCCGTGACATCTGGCGCTTCGCTTGAACCCTCCCGCGAGGCATTCGCCGAGGCCTGGACCGCTGGACGGGCCCAGGTCGTCTGGACCCGCCTGATCGACGACCTTGAAACGCCGGTCTCGGCCTATCTCAAGATCGCCCAAGGCCGCCCCTATGCGTTCCTGTTTGAAAGCGTCGAGGGCGGGGCCTGGCGGGGACGCTATTCTATTGTCGCGATGAAGCCAGACCTGGTCTGGCGTTGTCGCGGCGATTCCGCCGAGATTGCAGAGGGGGAGGATATCTCTGCTGGCCGGTTCCAGCCCCAGAGCGGTAGCGCCCTGGACAGCCTCAGAGATTTGGTTTCGGCCTCAAGAATAGACCTGCCGGCGTCCCTGCCGCCGCCTTCGGCCGGCATCTACGGAGCGCTTAGCTATGACATGGTCCGGCTTGTCGAACATCTGCCGGGCGTCAACCCCGATCCGCTCGACCTGCCGGACGCTGTGATGATCCGGCCCTCGGTGGTGGCGGTGTTCGATGCCATCGCCCAGGAGATCATCCTAGTGACTCCGGCCCGTCCCGATCCGGCCCAGACGCCCCAAGGCGCCTATTCTGCAGCTGAAGCCCGACTGGCCGCCGTCATGACGGACCTGAAGGGTGCGGTTCCTCGACACCCTGCCCGGGAGGCTGAGCCTGTCGATTTCCAGACCCAGGTCAGTCGTGCTGACTACGCAACCATTGTGGGCCGCGCCAAGGACTACATTGGCGCGGGTGATATCTTCCAGGTCGTGCCAAGCCACCGCTTCTCAGCCCCCTATGGAGGCCCGCCCTTCGCCCTCTACAGATCTCTTCGCCGGACAAATCCCTCGCCGTTCCTCTTCTATCTGAACTTCGGGGATTTCCAGTTGGTCGGCTCCAGCCCCGAGATCCTCGTGCGGCTGCGTGACGGGAAGATCACGATCCGGCCAATCGCGGGCACCCGCCCCCGCGGGGCCACGCCAGAAGAAGATGCCGCGCTTGAGGTCGAACTGCTGGCCGATCCGAAAGAGCGGGCGGAGCATCTCATGCTGCTCGACCTTGGACGAAATGATGTCGGCCGGGTCGCCAGGCTTCGGGAAGACGGGAAGAACGACCTGGACGGCGAGCGCTCCATGTCGTCTGTCCGGGTAACGCAGAGCTTCTTCGTGGAACGCTACAGCCACGTTATGCATATTGTCTCCAATGTCGAGGGCGATGCGCCCGAAGGGCTTGACCCCGTGGACGTGCTGATGGCCGCCCTTCCCGCCGGCACCCTGTCCGGCGCGCCAAAGGTCCGGGCCATGGAAATCATTGACGAGCTGGAGCTTCACAAGCGGGGCCTGACCTATGCCGGCGCCGTCGGCTACTTCGGCGCTGACGGTTCCGTCGACACCTGTATCGTTCTGCGGACGGGTCTGGTGAAGGACGGTCTGCTCCATGTCCAGGCCGGCGGCGGCGTGGTCGCCGACAGCGACGCCGATGCCGAGTACGACGAAACCCTGCATAAGAGCCGAGCCCTGAAGCGGGCCGCCGAAGAGGCTTGGCGCTTCGGGTGACCCCGTTGGTCTCCGCTTGCTGGCCATAGGTACGTTTTCCAACAGCTGTGAACGGCTGTCGGCAGATGCTCCGATGATCCGGATCGTCGCCGTTTTGGTGATGATCCGCCCGTTCGGGACGGACCAGTCGTCTAAGCCTGTCCGGACCCACCGAACTGTTCAGCCCAGGCGGCCAGTTGCTCGTCCTCGATCTTGCGGAACAGAACTTCAGGCGCGGAGATCGTCCGCCCCGCCCCAAGAGTGGAAAGCGCTTCCGCTGCCCCGTTTCGGGGCCAGTGAAGGGGCTCTTCCAGCCCGAACGCCGCAACAATCCTTTCGGCGGCGAAAGGAATAAAGGGGGCCGACAGTCGGGCGTAAAGGGCCACCAGATTCAGCGCTGTGCGGACGATAACAGCCGCCCGGTCAGGATCGGTCTTGATGGCTGTCCAGGGCGCAGCTGCCTGCAGATACTCGTTGCCGAGCACCCAGAGCGCTCGGAGGGCCTGGGCCGACTTGCGGACCTCGATGGCGTCCATCTGGGCGGTCAGGTCTGCGATCCCTGCATCCAGATCCGAAATGAGCTTGATTTCCAGCGGCCCGGCTTCGCCACCATCCGGAACCAGACCGCCAAACTTGCTCTCGGCGAACTTGGCGATCCGGTTGACGAAATTGCCAAGCACATCAGCAAGGTCGCGGTTTACGGCGGACTGGAACTGCTCCCAGGTGAAAGCCGTGTCCGATCCCTCGGGAGCGTTGGCAGTCAGATACCAGCGCCACAGGTCAGGTGGAAGAATCTCTATGGCGGCATCCATGAAGACACCCCGACGCTCACTGGTCGAAAACTTGCCTCCATACCAGTTTAGCCAGTTAAAGGCCTTCAGCCGGTCAACGGTCTTCCACGGCTCCTCGCTGCCCAGAATGGTCGCCGGAAAGCTGACCGTATGAAAAGCGACGTTGTCCTTTCCCATGAACTGGACGTACTCCAGATCGTTCGCGCCCTGATCGGTCCGCCACCAGCGCTCCCAGTTTCCGCCGGTCGCTTCCGCCCACTCGACCGTCGCCCCGATGTACTCGATCGGCGCGTCGAACCAGACGTAGAAGACCTTGTCCTCGAAGCCCGGGCGCGGCCCCCCATCCTTCATGACCGGAATGCCCCAGGCCAGATCCCGGGTGATGCCGCGGTCAATCAGGCCTTCGTCCAGATGTTTGTAGGCGATCGACCGGGTCAGCTGCGGCCAGTTGGCGGCGTTGGCATCTACCCAGGTCCGGATCCTGTCTTCGACCTGGGTCTGCAAAAGATAGAGGTGTCGGGTGTCGCGGACCTCGATGTTCCGCGAGCCGCTGATCACGCTGTAGGGATTGATCAGATCCGTCGGGTCCAACAGATTCCCACAGTTGTCGCATTGATCGCCGCGCGCCTTTTCAAAGGCGCAATGGGGGCATGTCCCCTCGACATAGCGGTCCGGCAGAAAACGGCGGTCATCAACGGAATAGACCATCTTGTCGGTCCGTTCCTCGATCAATCCCTTGGATTCCAGCACTTCGGCGAAGTGCTGCGTAAGGCGGTGGTTGGGAGGACTGGAGCTGCGGCCAAACCAATCAAAAGACAAGCCGAAAGCCCGTCCGATGTCGTGCTGCAGCCGGTGCTGCTCGTCGCAATAGGTCCGGACGTCCTGACCGGCCGCTGTTGCGGCCAGTTCGGCAGGCGTCCCGTGCTCATCGGTTGCGCAGATGTAGAGGACCTCTCGTCCCTGCGCTCTCTGGAATCGGGCGAAGACGTCAGCAGGCAGCATCGAACCGGCCAGGTTGCCGAGGTGCTTGATCCCGTTGATGTAAGGCAGGGCGGAGGTGATGAGGACGCGGGTCATGGCGCGCGGATATAGGCGAGGCTGAAGCCAAATGACAGCCAGACCTTTAGACCCTTCCCTCCCCGCCCGCCTGACCTGTGGCTAGCCCAGGATCCGGCGCCCCTCCTTGAGGACCCGCTCCTTGACCTTGCCGGCCATCATCGAGAGCATTATCGGCAAATGCACTAGCACCTCGATGGCCTCTTCGCCGACATCGGCCGTGGCATGGATTTTCTGGCCCATTGCTTCTGCACTGGCTGACAGCCGATCGCCGACCCAACTACGCTCAACCTCAACCTTGGTCGCCTCTGTGAGCTTCTGCAGGGCCTTCTCGACTCCGACCTCGACGCGACGGCGCGCCTCATCCTTGCCGTGGGTATGGGGAACGGAGATGGACAGGGGTTTGCTCATGATGTCGACTTACCTTTGATTTGCACTGGACGTACGGTCCTGATTGAAGCATTTGGCGCGCCACGCCGGCTTAGCTCAGATGGTAGAGCAGCGGTTTTGTAAACCGAAGGTCGCGGGTTCGATTCCTGCAGCCGGCACCACCACCCCATTTCCGGGGTCGACAGGGCGAGATGCGCCTGAATCATGCCTGAACAATCGCCTCCAA
>JARWZW010000034.1 GCA_029866155.1 Caulobacter sp.
CTCAACCGTCAGCCTTCGGCTGCCACCTTCTCCCTCGAGGGGAGAAGGATTTGGCTTTAATGGCGGCAGCGCTTCGAGCCGCCCTGGAGAGCCCATGATCCACCCCGCGCCACCCGACAAGAACCTGACGAAAGCCGTCCCAAAAGCCGACAATTCCGACAGGGCGGACGTCCCGCCCGGGGACAGGGGACGGCGACAGCCTGGCGCAGGCGCAGGTTCCGACCACCGGGGCGCGGCTGCCCGACCAGGCCCAAACACCCTGAGTCCATTGCTGTTTTCGCGTCATGGCCGGTTCGGCCACGGCCAGGGCGAGGCAGATGTCGGAGGCTGGACGCCTGTCCTGGACCTTGCCCGGTCGCGCCGATTTGCGCTTACCGGAAAAATCCCGGCAGACCGTTGCCCAGCAGGGCGAGGCCGGAGGCGGTCAGCAGGACCAGAACCAGCCGGCGGAAGGCCTGCTGGCTCAGGCCCACATAGAGCCTCGCGCCGATCAGCGAGGGGATCAGCATGGCGGGAATCACAATGGCCAGCAGGGGCAGCATGGGCCGGGTGACATGGCCGCCGATGACATAGATCGCCATGATCACCGCCAGGGTGGCCAGATTGAAGTTCTGGATGATGGAGCGCTGGGCGTCCTTGTCCATGTCCCGCAGGGTGCACCAGAGGGTCGGAACCGCGCCGGTAAATCCCCCGATCCCGCCCAGGACCCCGCCGGCCAGCCCGACAATCCCGTCGGCCAGGCGGCTGTTGACATCAAGCCTGGGCATGCGGGCGGCGAACAGCATCGCCGGACAGAAGATGATCAGCACCGCTCCCAGCAGGGTCTTGAAGACGTGAACCGGCAGATGGGGCAACAGGGCCACGCCCACGGGGATGCCGACGACGCCGCCGGCCAGAAAGGGGGCCAGGGTCTTGAGGTCAAACCCCCTGCGCACCGTGATGGCCGAGGCCACCTGTCCGGTCAGCCCTCCCGCCACGCAGAGCACGGCCGCCATGGCCGGGTCCATGACCCAGGCCCAGAGGCTCATGGCCACCAGGCCGAAGGCGAACCCCGAGAGTCCCTGGACAAACCCGGCGATCACCGCCCCGACCAGAACCAGGAGATAGAGCTGCATGTCCATGGCGTCGCGCCGTCAATCGAGATCAAGGGCGTCAGCGCCCCGCCGCTCGAGCATATGGCGACTCGTCTTCGAAGCCAGGGCATGACGCGGGCCTGTTCCGACGACCGTTCGCCTTGCGGCCGGACCGGCGCCGACTGCGACCCCTGCACTGCTGGCGGGTGCGGCCGGGATGTGCTTTCAGGGGCTTCATGGAGTCCCGGTCACGGAGGTCTCCCGGTTCGGGGGAACCTCCATGGGCAAGATCTTCATTTCGGCCGACCTGCGCATCCTGCCGGGGCAACTGGTCCTGTTCGGCGATGATGGCAGCAACCCCGTTGTCGGCTATGTGTTGCAGGATGTCTCATCGCCGGCTGCGTCCTTCCGCAATGCCGGAACCGTAACGGTCGCGTCCGCCCTGAACAGGGTTGTCGGCTTTGCCCATGACAACGGGTTGTTCAACGGGGCGCTTTTCCACAATGAGCGGACCGGGGTTTTCCGCGTCACGTCCACCGCCATCAATGGTTCTGCCTGGGGTTTCGATTCCGGGTCCTGGAGCGCCGATTTCCTGAATGACGGGCAGTTCAAGGTCACGTCGAAATACGCCTTCGCCACAGGCATCGAGACCTGGGATTCCAGCTTCAGGTTCACCAATACCGGGGCCATGAAGATCGAGGCCCGGATGGATGCGACCGGCGTCTTCATGGCCAATGGCGGTGAGTTCAACAACGCGGGCACCCTCAAGGTCACGGGCAACGCCTCTTCGGTCGGGGCGTTCCTGAGGGGTCACAATGTCGAAAAGGTCTATAACAGCGGCCAGTTGATCGCTGAATCGAAGAACGGCGTTTCCATCGCCCTCTATGTTCAACAGTTTGGCGACACGACGGCGCTCATCTTCAACAGCGGAGTTATTCAGGGCGACTACGCGATCGTTTCCGACGACTACGGGGTCAGCCCTTCGGCGAAGTCGATCCAGATCGTCGACAATACCGGCCAGATCAAGGGCGATGTCGATCTGGGGCTCAACAACGACATCGTCCGGAATTCGGGAACCATTGTCGGGGGCGTCTATCTCGGCGAGGGCGACGACCTCTATCAGGGCGTCACAGGCCGCCTCAATGGCGGTGTCTCCGGCGGCGGCGGCAATGACACCCTCCTCGGCGGCGACAGTGCAGAACGGTTCTTCGGCGACGCCGGCCTCGACGAAATCCGCGGCGGAGCAGGCAATGACAGCATCGACGGCGGTCGCGGCTCCGATGTCCTGGATGGCGGCGAGGGCAAGGACACCCTCAGCTTCCAGACCGCAACAGCAGCGATCTCGGTCGACCTCGCCGCTGGAACGGCCCGGGGCGACGGGACGGACACCATTCGCAACTTCGAGATCGTTGTCGGCTCCGCCTATGCCGACCGCATCTCCGGCAGCGACAACGCCGATGTCCTGGAAGGGGCCGATGGCGCCGACATCCTGATCGGCGGGGCCGGCGCAGACATCCTGATTGGCGACCAGCTTGGCGACACCCTGACCGGCGGCGCCGGAGATGACCGGTTCCTGTTTTCCAGGGGGGACGGCGCCGACATCGTCACCGACTTTTCAGCCGGCGGCCTGGAGGACAGCCTGCAGATCTATGGCTACACAGCCTATCAGTCCCTGCAGCAGCAGGGGGCGGACACCCTGGTCGTGCTGTCGGCGACCGACAGTATTCTGCTGAAATCAGTGCAGGCCTCTTCCCTGACCGGGGGCGACATCCGCTTTCATGCCGAGCAACTGACACCGCCACCGGCCAGGCCGGAGCCATCAGCCGGAATCGACGTCCGCAGCGACCTCATCGTAACGGCGGTCGAGTCTCTCGAGGTCGGCGGCAGGGTGGGCTTCTATCTGAACGAGCCGGTCCCCTTCGGGACGGCCTCGATCTTCAATTCGGGAAACATCCGCATGGCCGGCCCGGATGCGACAATCGGCATCAGACCGATGGAAGGCCTGTATTTCTGGAGCGTGTTCGCCAACCTGCCCGGGGCCCGTTTCGAGGTCGCAAGCCGGGGCGCCTATGAGTCCGTGGGCATGGCCGCAGACGGGGCTTCCCCCTGGATCTACAATGGAGGCCAGCTGACGGTCAGCGCCGAGGCCGGAAACGCCCGGGGCTTCTATACCTACTAGGTGATCTTCGCCTTCGTGAACACCGGCGCCCTGACGGTCACCAGCGCCACGGGCCCGGCGACGGGCGGCGAAATGCACAATGGCGGCGAATTCTGGAACACCGGCCAGATCAGCGTCAGTGGTCAGTCCGCAGCCACCGGCATGTTGATCCGGGGCTTCGACTGGACCTTTTCGAACACGGGGACCATCCGAGCGACAGCCGGCGCCGGTTTTGACAGCGTGGGCGTCAACTACAGCAACGCCGGGGGCTCGGGCGGAGAGTCCGGCAACAAGGTCTTCTACAATTCAGGGATCATCGAGGCGACCTTCGCCCTACGCCAGGACGCCTGGACCAGCGGCGAGGCCAACAGCATCGAGCAGGTCGTCAACAGCGGCGAACTGCGCGGCCGGGTGCTCCTGGCCGAAGGGCGGGACGAAATCTACAACAGCGGCAAGATCACCGGCCGGATCGATCTGGGTTCCGAAAACGACCTGTATGACGGTCGCTCGGGCACGGAACTGGGCGGCGTCTATGGAGAAGCGGGTGATGATGTCCTGTTCGCCGGGGCGGGCGCCGACAGGCTGGACGGCGGCGACGGCGCCGATGTCCTGAGCGGCGGCGCCGACAGCGACATCCTGACGGGCGGCGCCGGGGCCGATATCTTCCGGTTCGCGGCGGGAGATGGCGCTG
Source organism: Caulobacter sp. (assembly GCA_029866155.1). Taxonomy (GTDB): domain Bacteria; phylum Pseudomonadota; class Alphaproteobacteria; order Caulobacterales; family Caulobacteraceae; genus Caulobacter. Next base: position 3,923 of record JARWZW010000034.1, read on the forward strand.
ACACCATCATGGATTTTGACGCGGCTTCAGACCGGGTCGATCTCGGAGGACGCAGCTACAGCCTGCGCCAGCAGGGCGCCGACACGGTGCTGACCTTCACCGACGGAGGCAGTGTTCTCTTCAAGGGTGTCTCGTCGACAGCTCTGACTTCGGCCGTTCTGGGCGCCACCGCGACCTTGCCGGGGCGACCCGCCGGAGAGTCCTACAGTGGCGGCGACAGCGCCGAATATCTGCTGGGGACCGCCAGGGCAGAGACCCTCAAGGGGGGAGGCGGCGATGACTATATCGAGGCCGACCTCGGCGCCGACCGCCTGGAAGGCGGGCTGGGCGCCGATATCCTCAGAGGGGGCTGGGGACTGGACACGCTGGTGGGCGGGGCTGGAGGGGACACCTTCGTCTTCGAACTCTATGGCGACACCGACACTGTCCTCGATTTCAAGGCGGCGGAAGGCGATCGACTGGAACTTGTCGGCTTTTCCAGTTTCAAGACCCGCCAGATCGGAGTCGATGTGGTTGTCGACATCTGGGAAGGGCCGAACCGGGCGGGCGAGGTCATCCTTCGCAACACCACGGTCGCCTCGGTCAGCGGCGCCATCAGGCTCGGCAGCAATGTCCCGGCAACCCCGACAGTGACGCCCCTGGTCCCGACCCTGGGCGGGCCGCTGGACCTGCCAGGACAACCTGCAATCCCCACACCCCCAAGGGCGATCACCCTGGTCGGCGGCGCGGGGTCGGACACGCTGGCTGGCGGACGAAGCAACGATGTCCTGGATGGCGGCGCCGGCGACGATATCCTGACCCCGGGATCGGGCATTGACCGCCTGTGGGGCGGCGCAGGCAACGACACCTTTGTCTTCCGGGATGGCGACCTGGTCGATTTCCTGCCCTATGCCGTGCGGATCTTTGATTTTGCTGCTGGCGACCGGATCCGGCTCGAAGGTTTCGCCAATTTTGGCGTCGAGGCCTATAATGGCTCCGATGTCCTGCTTTATGCGGGCGGACCCGATGGATCGGGCGGTCGCATCGTTATCACCAACGCGACGGTCGAGGCCGTCAGGGCTGCGATCGATTTGATCACCCGAGGAAAAGCAAACCTGGTCTCCGGAACAGAAGGCGCCAATGTCCTGACCGGGACCGCCGGCGCCGATGACCTGCGGGGACTGGGCGGGGACGACGAGATCCGCGGCGGCGAGGGCGCTGACGACATCGAGGGCGGCGCCGGCTCGGACATCATCAATGGTGGCCAGGGCCGGGATGTCCTGCGGGGCGGAAGCCGGATGAACGGCGGCGATTCCGATGGCGATATCTTTGTCCACCAGGTCGGTGACGGCGACGACACCATCATGGATTTCTCGGCCGGGTTCGGCGACAAGATCCTGTTGCTGGGCGTCGATTCCTTCCAGACGGCCATGAACGACAGCAGCCTGAAGATCTATACCTATGTCGGCGGTGTCCTTCAGGACATAATCACGGTCCGGAACATCTATAACGCTGGCAATTTCGACCAGTATATCTTCGTCGCGCCAGTCGTTGCGCCACCCCCGCCGCCGCCGCCGCCGCCGCCACCACCGCCCGTGACCTATGACCGGACCCTGAACGGCACGGCGGCCAACAATGTGCTGAACGGCGACAGCCGCAACGAGCAGATCAACGGCCTGGGTGGACATGACGTGCTGAACGGGGCCGGCGGCTCCGACAGACTGGATGGGGGGCTTGGCAATGACACGCTCAATGGCGGAGCCGGAGACGACATCCTGATCGGCGGACTTGGCGGCGACGTGTTTGTCGCCAGCGCCGGGGGCGGCGCCGATGTGGTGAATGACTTCGCCCTCGGCCAGGACCTGATCGACGCCTCGACGGCTGCGGCCCTGGTCAGCATGACACAGCAGGGGGCCGATACGCTTGTCACCTTCGCTGACGGCGCCACCCTGCTGGTGCTGAATGTCCAGGCCACGGCCCTGTCGGGCGCCATCATCCTGCCGCTGTTCACAGAGGAACCGTCGGTCGAGGAATGGCCCGGGTCGTCGCTTCCGCCCGATCCATCCGCCAGTCCGCTGCCGCCGCCGGAAGGTGGGCCTGGCGCACTGCACTGGCAGATGAAACCGGAACTGGGCGCGCCCGGCCATCAGGGATGGATGCTGGCCTGAACGGCCTGGCTGCTCAGACCCGGACTGCCAATTCGGCGACCTGGATCGCAAGCTGGATCCGGATCAGGTCATCTTGAAACGGATCGGCACGGACTTGGGCCCGCAGACGAAGGAGGCTTCCATCCGACGGGGTTCGCCGTCCAGCTCCACAGCTTCCAGGCGCGGCAGCAGTTCCTCCCAGAGAACCCGCATCTCCATCCGGCCAAGATGCTGGCCGAGACAGACATGGGCGCCGTAGCCGAACGCCACGTGCTTGTTGGGCGAACGCTCGATATCGAACTTGAAGGGATCGGTGAAGGCGGCCTCGTCCCGGTTGCCGGACGGGTAGCTGAGCATCATCCAGTCGCCCTTGGCGATCTTCTGGCCGGCCACCTCTGCGTCAGCGGTCGCGGTGCGCATGAAATGCTTCACCGGTGTTTCCCAGCGAATCGATTCCTCAACCAGCCCGGGGATCAGCGACAGGTCGGCCTTGACCTTGGCGAACTGGTCCGGGTTCTGGGCCAGAGCCCACATGCCGCCGGAGGTGGTGTTGGAGGTTGTGTCATGGCCCGCCGTGGCGGCGATGATATAGTAGCTCATGGCCTCCAGATGGCCCAGCGGCTTGCCCTCGATCTGGCCGTTGGCGATGACGCTGGCCAGGTCGTTGCGCGGATTGGCCCTACGATCTTCGGTCATGGCATTGAAATAGGTCATGAAATCCATGACCGTGGCCTGGACGGCGGCGAGGCCTGCATCAGCATCGACAATGGCCGATCCGCTGCGGTTGAGTTCCGGATCTGCGCTGCCGAAAAGTTCCTGTGTCAGTTTCAGCATGCGCGGTTCGTCGATCTCCGGCACGCCGAGGACCTCCATGATCACATGCAGGGGATAGAGGAAGGCCACATCGCGGGCGAAGTCGCAGCGATCGCCCTTGGCGGCCATACGGTCTACGAAGCCTCGGGCGATTTCCCGGATGCGGGCTTCAAGGCCGCGAATGTTCTGGGGCAGGAACCAGGCCTGGGTCAGTCGCCGGTAGTTCATATGGTCGGGATTATCCATCTGGACCAGCGATCTGACCAGGTGCGGGGACCCGCCGGTCATTTCGCGGACCTTCCTGTCCATCTCGATAGGGGTGACCACGGTGGCGCGATCGCCGTTGTGGAACAGCTCGTTCTGCTTCTCGACCTCCTGAATGTCGGCAAAACGGGTCACGACCCAGAAGGGGTCAAAGCCTTCGGGCTGAGCCCTGGCCAGGGGCGCATTCTCTCGCAGCCACTTGAACGCGTCATCGACGCGCTTGCCGTCTGCATAGGCTTTGGGATCGACAATCGTGTTGGCCACGTCCTGGGGAATCATCATGATTTCAGCGTCCTCATCGGTCCTGGCCCCCTGTTCCCGGCGGCCTTTGACGGAAAGCTAGCATCGAGTTGCTATACGACCAACAATTAAGATAGAAGTTTGACATGGCGCAATCCACACCTCTCGAGCCGCGCGCTCGCCGCACCCAGGCAGAGCGTCGGGACGAATCCGAGCAGCGACTGCTTCAGGCCGCTGGTGAGGTGATCGCCCAGAGCGGAGTCTCCGCCGCCACCTTTGAAGCGATTGGCGCCCGGGCCGGTTTCAGCCGGGGTCTGGCGACCCAGAAATTCGGGTCCAAGCAGGGTTTGATCGAAGCCCTGATCACCCATCTCCATGCCCGGCAGGACAAGGCGCTGGGGGCCATTGGCGTCGACGACATGCCCGGGCTGGACGCCCTGCTGACCTATGTCGACCTCTATGTCCGGGATCTCTCCCTGAAGGGGGACGGACGCGCCTATTTCATGCTGCTCGCCAGCGCCATTTCTGACCTGTCAGCGCTTCGGGCCGCCTTCGCCGCTTCACACGAGCGGGTCGAGAGACGCCTGGAAGCCATGGTTCAGCGTGGCCAGGCGGAGGGCGACATCCGGCGCGATCTGGACGCAGATGCTGCGGCCCTGATGGTCGGGAGTTTGCTGCTGGGCCTGTCGATCCAGTGCCTGATCGACCCTGACATGAATCTGGACCCGATCCGGACCACCAGCCTTGCGACCCTGAGACTGAGTTTCGCGGTCGTCGCCTCCCAGGGGACCTGAACCATGACCCAAGCTGAACCCTTCAAGACCTGGCAATGCCGGACCTGTGGCTACATCTATGACGAGGCCGAGGGCGATCCCGGCGAGGGCCTGGCCCCGGGGCTCCGATGGGCGGACATCCCGGCTGACTGGGTCTGCCCGCTATGCGGCACGCCCAAGGCCGATTTCGACATGATCGAGCTGTAGCAAGGGTGGGGCCGCTCGAAGCGCATTTTCCGGCCTTACTGGCCATTGTGCACTCCATGGCCCCAGGCGGCGGACCGGGTCTGCCCGATCTGCTCCACGCCCAAGCCGATTTCGACAGGATCGAGCTGAAGCGCCTACCGGCCGAGGGCTCGGTGGGTGCAGTCTTCCAGGGCGATCATGACGCTTTCCAGGTTGGTCCTGCCGATCGGCCACCGATATTGCTTGGCGCCCAGATCAATGGCGATCGTGCCCTTTACGTCCATCAAGGCCGTGATGGCGTCCGGGCTGAATGTCCCCCAGGCCCTTATGCGACGGGGATCAGTGGTGGCCGCAACCGTCTGCATTTCGCGTCCGAGGTGCAGGCTGATGGTCTTGATGGGGGTAGGGGCGGGCACGCTCGGGACACTGATGCTGTATTTGAGGTCCTTGTTGTAGGCGATGCGAAGCATGTTGGCGCCGGGCGACAGGGTGGCAGCGCAGCGATCGAAACGACCGCCCTCGGTTATGTAGTCAATTGCGAAGGGGCCGGCGTTACTCTGGGTGATGGACCGGTGCTGGGCGAAGGCGGCGCCGGCCAAGGCCAGGGCGGCGACCAGGGCTGTTGTCGCAGCAAGGCTGCGGAATGTTCTGTTCATCTGGTGGGGGCCTTCATGCGTGAGGGTTGCGGGAGGGGCCAGTCGCGGCCGGGTTTGAGGCTGAACTGTTTCCGTCAAGGCTAGAGGGCGGCCCAACGACCATCCGCGCCCTTCACCAAGACGGTCAGGGAGCCGGGGTCAATTTCGAAGGCGTCCTGGCCCATGCTGAAAAACCAGCCATAGCCCTGACCGGCGCGCCAGAAGGCCTGCTCGCCCTGGTTCAGTCCCAAGGGACCACAGGCAGTACGGGGTTCGTCAGCAGGGGCCTTGGCCGCTTCCGCCTTGCTGACATCAACGATGATGGCGTCGCCTGGCCATCCTTCGATCCGTGCCGGTCGGGCGGTGCATCCGTCCGCCTCTCTGGGACTGGTCGTGGCCGCGCGCGCGCGATCGGCGACAGCCTTCAACAGATCGTCTTCCAGTGTGTAGACATATATCAGCGTCACTGGCTCCTCGAGCCGGCCCGAAAAGGCGGACTCGGCGAGTTGCAGTTCTGCCCGGTGGGCCCCGCCGGCAAACTCCAGCCGGGTTTCGCGGGCGCCGCACTGAAGCCCTCGATAGAGGAGCACTTCACCCGCGGGCAGTTGGGTTTCCATCACTGTCCATTCGCAGCCCTCTTCCGACGGGGGAGAGGCGCTGGCCTTCATCTTCAAGACGCTGACGGCCCGGCTGCGGCACAGGCCGGTCAAGGCCAGGCGTTCGTCGTCTTTGGCGCAGGGAGAAGCGGCGCTGTCTTGCTGGGTCTGCCCGGAAGAGAGGGCCGCCACAGGGCTTGCCGGCTTGTCGCCGCAGCCTGTGATCAGCAGGGCGATGACCCCTCCCAGCCAGAGCGTCCTGTTCATTCAAGAGGCTCCAGGCTGCCCATTCAGATCAAGGCGGATCGTCAACGGATTGAACTGAACCCCGCCTGACGGTCTCAGTTAGCGCCGAACTTCCTCCCATGATCAAGCGCCGATTGGACTCAGACCGCAGGCGCGCTCCCGATCGAATGACCAGACCGTCAGTGTCCGGAGGAATGCGCCGCATGCTCCCGGTGGCTCCAGGCGGCGGCCTGGGCTTCCACGATGGCGACGAGGTCGCCCATGGCCAGGTTCATATCGATCAGATGCAGGCCCCAGTTGGGGTCGGGTTGACCCATGATCATCACGTCGCCGACAATCTGGTCGACGCGGGGATCGGCGGGATCGCCCTGGGTGGTGACCTTCAGATAGCTGAATTCTCCCACCCGGACACAGTCCGTAGTCAGCAGGCCCGGGGTGGAGGCGAAGGGCGTGGTGACCGTCTTGCCGGTGGCCCAGGGGGCCGGCGCGGCCGCGCTTTGCGCCCGTCCGCCCGACCAGAAATAGGGAGTCGGACGTCCGGCTCCGCCGGCCAGGGCTGATGGATTGACGCAGGCGGCATGCCTGCCCGTCTCCACAACCCTGCCAAAGCGGCTGGTCGGGGGCGGCGGAATGGTGTCTCGGAAGCTGACATAGGCGACCAGGCAGCCGGTTTGCCCCAACTTCGAACAACCGGGGACCGAGCCGAATCTGCCCTGCTCATCCACCGGCACATTGGAGCCAATGGGCATCAGCCCGACCATCAGCTTCTGGGCCGGCTTGCCGTCGATCTCTTCCCTCACCAGTCTCTGCAGTAGGCCTGAGCCTTGGGAATGGCCGATCAGCACCACCCCGCGTCCCTTGTTCTGGGTCTTGAGGTACCAGTCCCAGGCGGCCTTGACGTCGTTATAGGCAAGGTCCCGGTCGGCGCCGGGGTTCTGGCCCATCATATAGGCCCGAAGGGCGGACAGGGTGACCTGGCGATAAAGCGGCGCAAAGGTGCGGCAGGTCTGGCCGAACCGGGCGAACTGCACGGCGATCACCGAGAGTTCCTCGGCATTGGCGGTCATGTCGCTATTGGGGGTCTTGTCGTTGGAGACCGTCGGATAGACATAGAAACAATCGATGGCCGGGTCGGCGGCCCGCCTGAAGGGCTGAATCGTCAGTGTCCCGTCCGCGGCGACCAGGGTGGCGGTCTGGTCGGCGGCGCAGGCGTCGGCAGTCCGGCCGGGCAGGCAGAGCCATGTGGCCGGATCGGCATAGTCGTTGGCGGCCGGTGCGGCCTGGGCAGCCCCAGCCAGGGCCGTGGCGAAGGTCAGGGCGCCGGCCAGGGCCAGAAGGGTCTGTCGCATGGGGTCGCTTCCTCGGTCTTGCCTGTCTTTTGTCGGTAGGATGACGCAGGCCGGATAGACGGTCCAGAGCCTCAGAGGCTGGACGCGCGCTCCAGCATGAAGAGGCCCCCGCTGGTCGTCAGCCCCAGAATCAGGCCGACCAGCAGTTTCCAGATCGGGGCAGGCTCCAGCTCGGTCGCGCCGTCCGAAGCGGTCGTCCTTCCGGTGATCATCGGTCCGACCAGGTTTTTCCGTTGAACGCCGTACCAGCCTATGGCCAGTAGATGCAGGACGATCAGCCCCACCAGCAGGTTGAAGACCAGTTCATGGCCGGCCGCCGCCAGCCGTCCGGTATCGAAATCGACCAGCCGGGCCAGGGGGCCGGACTCAAACCCGTCCTGGTCAACCGAAAAAAGCCCCAGGGCGATCTGGATGATCAGGGTCGCCAACATGGCCGCCACACTCCAGCCGCCCAGGGGGTTGTGACCGGGCCCGGCCGGGGCGCCGCGCAGATAGGCCAGCACGCCGCCGGTGCCCTTCACAAAGCTGGAGAACCTTGCCGTGCTGCTGCCGGCCAGGCCCCACCAGAGACGAAACACGAGGAGTCCGGCGATGGCGAAGCCGCTCAGCCTGTGCCAGTCCAGGTGATCCTCATGGGCCCACCAGGAGAACGCGATCAGGGCAGCCAGCAGCCAGTGGAAAAGCCGGATCGGCAGGTCCCAGACCCTCATGGTCCATGCGCTCCCGGCGCGGCGTAGCGGTTCAGCCTTGGGCTCACTTGGTCTGGTATTTGTCGTGGCAGCCCTTGCAGGTCCCGCGCAGGGCGCCGAACTCGGCCTGGGTCCTGTCCAGGTCGCCGGACGTCGCTGCGGCGTTCAGCTTGCCGGCCTGGGTCACGAAGGCCTGCTGTGCCGCTTTGAAGCCGACCGGATCGGTCCAGACTTCCGCCCTCGACTTGGTTTCGATGCCGCTGGACGGCCCTGTCCCGACAGGAAACCAGCCCTGGCTCTCGCCGGAAAGCTGCTTGATCCGCGCGGTATAGGCCTTGATCTTGGCTACATCCTTTTCGCCGGCGAGGGTTTCATAGAGGCCCTTGGTCGCCCCGCCGATCGCCTTCATGCCCTCGCGCCGGGTCTTGATCTGGTCGCCTGCATCCAGGGCGACCGCAGTGGTGGCCGTTAGAGCCATCGCGATACCGGCGAACCAAAAGGCTTTCATGACTCTCTCCCACCTGTTTGGGCGATTAAGCCTCAGTCGCTCGGTTTAGGGAAGAGACCGCTATTCCGCCGCCAGCGTCTCGGCCTGGCGCAGGTCGACGCTGACCAGCTGGGAGATGCCACGTTCAGCCATGGTCACGCCAAACAGGCGGTCCATGCGGCTCATGGTGACGGGGTTGTGGGTGATGGCGATGAAGCGGGTCTGGGTGCGCCGACGCATCTCTTCCAGCATGTTGCAGTAGCGGTCGACATTGGCGTCATCCAGGGGCGCGTCCACCTCGTCCAGCACGCAGATGGGAGCCGGATTGGCCAGGAAGACCCCGAAGATCAGGGCCGAGGCGGTCAGGGCCTGCTCGCCGCCGCTCATCAGGCTCATGGTCGACAGTCGCTTGCCGGGCGGACAGGCATAGATCTCCAGGCCGGCCTCCAGGGGATCATCGCTCTCGATCAGCCGCAGTTCGGCCTCGCCGCCGCCGAACAGGGTCTGGAACAGGGTCTGGAAATGGCCATTGATGATCTCGAAAGCGGCCAGCAGGCGGCTGCGGCCCTCGGCGTTCAGCTCCTCGATCCCGGCCCGCAGCTTGGCGATGGCGCCGGTCAGGTCGGCCCGCTCCGACTTCATGGTCTGAAGGCGGGTCGCCTGTTCGACCGATTCCTCTTCGGCCCGCAGGTTCACGAGGCCGATGGCTTCCCGCTCCCGCTCCAGGGCGAAAAGGTGGGTCTCGATCCCTTCGGCATCCTTGGGAACGGCGATGGCCTCCTCGGCGATCCGTCGTCCCAGTTCCTCCGGCTCCATCTGTGCGGCATCGCGGATATTGCCAGCCAGTTCGCCGAACCTGTCCCTGGCGGCGTCCAGCCTGGCGCTCAGGCTGGCCCGGGCCTCACGGGCCTCTGACGCCGCTGCGTCCGCCGCCCTCAGCTGGCGATCCGCCGCCGCCCGGGCCGTCTCGGCAAGGGACAGGGCGTCATGCGACCGGTTCCTGCGGGCTTCTGCCTGGGAAAACTGGTCCATCAGGACCTCGCGGCGGTCCTTGATCAGGTCCGGGGCGTCCCGGGCCGCGGTCAGGGCGGCGGCGACGGTGGTTCGGTCCGCCGCCAGGGCCTCCAGCCGCTTTCGAGCGGCGCCCGACCGGCGGACCCAGCCGTCACGGTCGCCGACCAGACTGTCCCGCCGGCGGTTGCGGCCGTCCCGCTCCCGCCGCTCGGCATCCAGGGCCGATCTTGCGCCGGCGGACTGTTCCCGGGCCTGTGCGGCCTTGCCGCGGGCGGCGTCCAGCATGGGCGACAGGCCCTGTCCGGGGCCTTCGCCTTCAAGGCCGGCGGCAGCGCTGTCTCGGGCGGCCAGGGCCTCGATCCGTTCGGCCTCGAACCGGGCGATGGTCTCGTCCAGGGACTGGGCGCGGGCGTCCCGCCGGGCCGCTTCCCGGCCCATGGCCTCGACAGCATCCCGGGCCGCAGCCAGCTGACGCTCCAGTTCGCGCGGCCGGGCGCGGACGGTGGCCAGATGGGACTCGGCGTTTCTGAAGGCGGCCTGGCACTGACGCAGGGCGGCGGCCGCTGACTCGGCCTGGGGCGCCGCCCGTTCAATCTCGATCTCGGCCTCGGCCAGCCGGGTCCGCTGCTCCAGACGGATGGCGGCGGCGCGGGGCGCCTCGGCCCGGGCGACAAAGCCATCCCAGCGCCAGAGGTCGCCTTCCTTCGAGACCAGCCGGCAGCCGGGCTCCAGCTGGCTCTGCAGCCCGGGCCCGTCCGTCCGGCTGACCAGGGCCGTAAAGGCCAGCCTGGCCGCAAGTTCGGCCGGCGCCTTGACCAGGGGGGGCAGGGCGACGGCCCCGGAGGGCCACTGGGGCGGCGGCAGCTCCCGTCCGCCCCAATGGGCCGGAGCCCGGGCGTCCAGGGCCGCTTCCAGGTCGTCCCCGAGCGCCGCCGCCAGCGCAGCCTCATAGCCTCGGTCCGGCTTGACCGCGTCCAGGGCGGTGGGCCAGGTCGTCTTGCCCCGGGGGGCTGAAAGCTGGGCCAGGCCGCGGGCCTCGGTCTTCAGCCGCCCCAACTGGTCTTCGAGCCTGCGCATCTCGTCCCGGGCGGTCTGCTCGGCCCTGGCAGAGTCGCCCCGGGCGGTTTCCGCCGCCTCGACAGCGGCCCGGGCCTCTGCCAGGGCGGCGTCGGTCTGGGCCAGCAGCTGGCGGGCCGCCTCCATCCGGGGATCCATGGCGGGACCCAGGGCCGCCCGTTCCGAGCGGGCCTGGTCCTGGGCCCGGACCGTCCGGTTCAGCCGCCCCTGCGCGTCTTCCAGCCTGGCTTCCGCCGCCCTTCGGCGGGCCTCATCGGCGGCAATGCTGGCGGCCAGGCGTTCAACCTCGCCCTCTGCCTGGGCTCGCGCTTCTTCTGCAGTCCGGGCTGCAGCCTCCAGCTCCGGCAGCCGGGACGGCGCCGCGGCGATCTGTTCCTCGATCGCTGCGATCTCGGGGGCAAGACGCTCCAGGGCGGCTGTCGCGTCCTCGACAATGGTCTCCTCGCGGGCCGAATCTGCGTCGATCCGGACCTGATCGGCCGACAGCCGCCGCACCTCGGCATCGGCCGCCTCGGCCTCGCGCTCGACCCGGTCGCGCTCGATGGCCAACTGGTTGAGCACTGCCGTGGCGATGGTCTCCTCGTCCCGAAGCGGCTTGATGGCGGCCTCGGCGGCGATGGCGGCGACACTGGCCGCTGCGGCTTCCCGTGTCCGGGTCTCCACCAGGGCGCCCGCCGTCCGGGTCTCGGCCTCGACCTTCTGGAGCAGGTCCCGGGCCTCCGCCCAGCGGGTGAACATCATGGCGCTCTGCAGGGCGCGGATCTCGGCCGACAGTTTCCTGTATTTCTCGGCCGACCTGGCCTCCCGGCGCAGCCTCGCCAGGGAAGAATCCAGCTCCCGGATGATGTCATCCAGCCTCGACAGGTTGGTCTCAGCGGCCTTCAGGCGGAGTTCGGCCTCGTGGCGACGGGTGTGCAGCCCCGACACGCCTCCGGCCTCTTCCAGGATGCGGCGGCGGTTCTGGGGTTTGGCGGCGATCAGCTCGCTAATCTGGCCCTGCCGGACGAGGGCAGGGGAATTGGCCCCGGTCGAGGCGTCAGCGAACAGCAACTGCACGTCCCGGGCCCGCACCTCGCGGCCATTGATGCGATAGGTCGAGCCCTCGCCCCGGTCGATCCGCCGGATGACCTCGATGACCGGATGCTGGTTGAACTGGGCCGGCGCCGTCAGGTCGCTGTTGTCGATGGTCAGGGAAACTTCGGCATGGCTCCGGCCGGGACGGTTCCCGGCCCCGGCGAAGATCACCTCGTCCATGCCGCCGGCCCTCATGGCCTTGGCGGAATTGGCGCCCATGACCCAGCGCAGGGCTTCAAGAAGGTTGGATTTGCCGCAGCCATTGGGCCCGACGACGCCCGTGAGTCCGGGTTCGATCCGAAACTCGGTCGGCTCGACAAAGGACTTGAAGCCCGCAAGACGAAGCTTCTGGAACTGCACGTTGCGCCTTGGCGCCCGGACGCCCTGGCCAGGATTGGCCTGGAACGCCGCCGGGACCTGAATGGAGTCGCTTAGACTGCGATTCGCTGACCTGGGGGCGGGTTCAAACCCGTCCGAAAGGCCGGTTTCTGTGGGTTATTTCGCCTTGGCCATGGCGGCCTCATAGGCCTTGTCGATCTGGGCCAGGGGAACTTCCGATTCCAGCTTCTGGTCGTTGATGAAGAAGGTCGGGGTGGCGGAGACTTCCTTGGCCAGGCCAGTCGTGAAACGCTCGGCCTGGGCCAGCACCGCCTTCTCGTCGCCCAGGCAGGTGCTGACCTGCTCTTCCGACAGGCCGGCCGTGCGGGCCACCCGCAGAAGGACGTCGCGCGGGCCGCCGGTCAGGGCCTCTTCCTGGGAGTGGAACAGGGCGTCGATGACGGTGAAATACTTGTCCTTGCCGACACAGCGGCCCAGCAGGTCGGAAGCGGCGGTGTAGGTGTCCTGGGGGCCCAACTGGAAGGGCCGGAAGGTGTACTGGACCTTGCCCGTGTCGATGTACTTCTTCTTGAAGGCCGGGAAGACATCCTTGTTCCAGTTGGCGCAGTGGATGCAGCTCAGCGAGGCGTACTCGATGATCTTGACCTTGGCGTCCGGGTTGCCGAGGCTCATGTCGCCCTCGACGGCGGCGCCCTTGGGACCGCAGCCGGCCAGGGCCAGGGACGCAACGGCGGTGGCGACCACGGCGGTCATGCCGAAAAAGGCGCGGCGATCGAACTTACCCATTGGGTGGCTTCCCCGAGAAACAGACGGTTGCAGGACGTCCCGCGTCATCATGGCAGCAATGCGGCCAGACAACGCAGATTTTGGATTTGGCGATGCGACAGCACAGGCCGGAAGTCAACGTCCGCGCATGACCTCGCGGCCAAGCCGGGTCAGCACGTCGCGCAGCGGACCTTCGGGACAGGCCTCCAGCCCCGCCTGGAGCCCGGCTTCCTGATCGGCCGCCAGGGGCGGCTTGCGGCGCTTCTGGACCTGGGGCGCGGGGCCCGCAGTCCGGCGCACCGGCCCCTGGACAATCCGCAGCCTTGAAACCGTGCGGTCGCCCAGCAGCAGGGCTACCCGGGAGAGGATGTCGTTGGCCTGATGCTGGACGATGGCGGCGGCGGGACCGTCGACGCGGATCTCCAGGGTCGAGGGGGCGCCGGCCCGGCCCTTGACCACCCGCACAGGCTCGGTGTGACGAGCCAGGGTCTCGCCGACGATTTCCCGCCACCGGGCGGCAAGACCAGCCGAGCCCTTGCCGAACCGCTCGTCCAGCGCCTTGATCAGGGGCGCCAGCGACCGGCCCGCCGGCGGCGGCGGGCGTCGCGCCGGCCGTGTCCGGACCCTGGCCAGGATCTCGGCAGTCTCCTGGGCGGTTGGCAGCTTGCGGCGCATGGGCCGGATGATAGCCTTGGCCGGATCCGATGGGGAGGGGGCGTCAGTGCCGGTTTCGGAGGAACGTCTGGCCTATATCCGCGAATTGTCGAACGACGAGCGCGTTGATCGGACAGACACGACCGACTTTGCGGATGCCGATTGGGATCGGTTCAACGCTGAACTCGATGCGGAGACCCTGGCTTTCTGCAGGGACAATCAAGACCCGGAAGAACTCCACGCCTTTGCAAGCACCTGGAACTGGGATTCAGGGCACGCCGTCCTGGAAGAAATTCTCGGGAATCCCGCCTGCGAAGCGGCCACGGCGCTTTTGATTTACTGGTATGCGGCGCCCGAGCACTATCTGCAGTTTGCCGATAGCGCAGCCTTGGCGGCTGTGGGGGACGATCCTGACGACGTAATGGGTTTTCTGGCGCGGCTGGAGGCTCGCTATGTCAGGAGCGACTTTCCCGTCGGGTCCCTGGGCTTTGATCCAGCCCATCCCGAGGGCGAAGGGTCCGTCTACAGTCTCGTCGGTGTCTGTGATGACCAGCGCGCGCGGTGGGTCCGGACGATCCCGGAGGTCATGTATCGGCCGGTGAAGGGTTCCGATTCCCGATTGTAGCGCCATCGAGGTTCCAGTGTTGATCAACCAGATCAATGTTTTGGCGGCTTCCGACTTTCAGTGCCGCTCCCCGTCAAGACGCATCAGTCGCCCCGCAGCCGGCCAATGGCCTCTGCGACCAGGGCGGTCCAGGCCGGCCCGTCGATTCCCAGATCATCAGTCTCTGTGTCGGCGGCGGCGTCGCAGAGGCGTTCGACCGTCAGGAGGGCAGCGACCCTGGCGGCCCAGGGCGATGACGCCTGCCTGTCGGAAAGCGCTTCAAGCTGGGCTCGCCGGCTGGCCGCGCGGGCGGCGCGGACCCGGTCATCCTCGACGGCCAGCAGCCTCAGGGAGCGTCGGAAGCGAGCCCATTCGCTGTGCCCCGCGATCAGGGCGGCGGCGACCGCCAGGGCCTGTCCGGCGCTGGTCGGTTCGGCGCGCAGGGCTGTAGCGATCGTCTTTCGCTCGTCTTCCTGCCACCGTTCATAGACGCGGATGAAGATCTCAGTCTTGTCCGCGTAGTGGCGATAGAAGGTCTGGGGGGCAAAGCCTGCGGCGCGGGCGATGCGGTTGGTGTCGGTCCCGTTGAAGCCACGGCTGTTGAACTCGGCAGCCGCCGCCGCCAGCAGCAGGGACCGGGTGTCGGGTCCGGCCGCGCCGGCGCGCTTGCGATCAGAGGGCTTCATGTGATAATCATATCACCATGCCGGGCCGTCCGCCCGGCTTTTTTGAGGCTGGCTTGTGATAAATCAATCACTTTCGATCGCGCCGCAGCTGGGCGCCCTGAGCGCAGCCCAGGCCGCCGATCTTCTGACCTTGCCCTCCGGCGCCAGGCTGGCTGTCAAGCGTTGGGGCCGGGGACCGCCCGTGCTCTGTCTCCATGCAGTCGGCCATGGCAGCGGTGACTTCGCCGAACTGGCAGGGCGGCTGGGCGAAGCGTTCGAGTTCATTGCCATCGACTGGCCCGGGATGGGCTGTTCGCCCCCTGACGGACTGCCCGTCCGCGCCGACCGCCTTGCAGGTCTGGTGCTGGAGGTGGCGGAGGCCCTGCGCCTCAACCGCCCCCTGGTGATCGGCAATTCGATCGGCGGCGCTGCGGCGATCATCGCGGCGGCCGCGGCGCCCGAGCGGTTTTCGGCGCTGGTGTTGTGCAATCCTGGCGGACTTGCGCCCGTGGATGGCGCCGCTCGATTCGTGATCGGTGGCATGGCCGCCTTCTTTCGAGCGGGCGCCCGTGGCGCGGCCTGGTTTCCGGCGGCCTTCGCCGCCTATTACCGGTTCCTGGTGCTGTCGCGCGGCCCAGCCAGGGCGCATCGCAGGCGCATCATCGCGGCCGGGCGCGAAATGGCCCCGCTACTGGCGGACGCCTGGTCGGGTTTCGCAGAGCCGGCCAGCGACCTTCGGCCCCTCGCGACCGGACTGTCGATGCCTGTATGGCTGGCCTGGACCCGCGGTGACCAGTTCGTCTCCTGGAGTCGCGCCAGGGCGGCGGTCGTCCGCATGCCCCTACACAGGGTGACCCTGTTCCGCGGCGGTCACTGCGCGTTCCTGGAAGACCCCGAGGCTTTCACCGCCGGATTTCGCAGCTTTGCAGGTGATTTCGGGGGCAGCAAAGGTGGGGGCTAGGCATGGGATTTCCAGCTGGCCCTTGTCTGTTCGAAACAGAGCCCCGTCGCAATCCGTCACCCAGTCACTGGCCGCCATCGATTCCCATGCTGGGTCAGGGGCGTGCAGAACCCTGACCTTCGACACCGATTGCTGGAGTTCCGGGGACGAATTCTGGGGACACCACACCGAACTCCACCCGGTCCTGGCCCGGGCCCGGGCGTTCCGGGGCCAGGGCGCGGCTTCCGCGACCGACCGGCCCCATGGGATAATCACCCCTCCCGCTTCGACCGCCATCGGAGAGCCCTTGTCCCGCCCTTCCGCGTCCGTCCAGAAATCTTGCAGAGCGCGCGACCCGTCGTTGCCGAAACCCGTGACCACCTTGATATCGTCGTTACCGAACCCTGTGACGACCCTGACTTCCTCGTTACCGAACCCTGTGACGACCCGTACAATGCCTGGCCTGAAAACGACCCTTCTGACAGGGCGGGTCGCCGTCCCGACTGGACCGGGATGCGGAAGCCCTGTCACCGGTCGGTCCTGCAAGCCCGTCCGCCAGGCTGTCGGGACGGGTGGCTAAGGATTTGACGCTGCTCATCGGCTATAATGCTCTCACCGCTTCGAGCCATCCGCAGACGCCCTGGCCCGACCTGCCGCACCCGTGGACAAATCTTACAGGACGCCGTCAAGGTCTTACAGAAACCGACAAAATCTTGCAGAATCTGACCCAGAATCCGACGTTTCGGAAAGGGCGGAAGCCGGTCCAGGGGCCGGATCAGGGCGATGGGCCGACGTCGCAATCACCCCGGAAAACTGCATAAATACAAGAGCTTGATGTCATTTCGGAGAGGGGGAAAGCCTTCAGCCAGCCGGCCTGTTTACCAAGGTTTCGCACCCGAAGTCTCCAAACGCGCCTGTTGCGCACCTGATCACACCGGAAATGAAGGCAAACAGCATGCAGGAAGGGAGACAGGCAGTCCGATCGACTCCCGCGCCACCCAGTCACTGGCCGCCGTCGTTTCCCATGCTAGGTGAGGGGCGTGCAGAACCCTGACCTTCGACGCCGATTGCTGGACTGGTATGACCGCTATGCCCGGGACCTGCCCTGGCGGGTGTCGCCGGAGGACCGGCGGGCTGGTGTACAGCCGGATCCCTACCGGGTCTGGCTGTCTGAGGTGATGCTGCAGCAGACCACGGTGCCCCATGCCAGGCCCTATTTTCTGGGCTTCACGGCCCGCTGGCCGACCGTGGCCGATCTGGCGGCCGTGGAAGACGGGGACCTGATGGCGGCCTGGGCGGGGCTTGGCTACTACGCCCGGGCGCGCAACCTGCTGGCCTGCGCCAGGGCGGTGGCGGCGGACCATCGGGGCGTGTTTCCGGACACCGAGGAGGGCCTGCGGACCCTGCCGGGCGTCGGGGCCTATACGGCGGCGGCGGTGGCGGCCATCGCCTTTGACCGGCCGGCCAATGTGGTCGACGGCAATGTCGAGCGGGTTATCAGCCGCCTCTTTGCAGTGGAGGCGCCCATGCCGGGCGCCAAGGACCAGCTGAAGGCCCTGGCCGGGGCGCTGGTTGCGGAGGATCGTCCCGGCGACTGGGCCCAGGCCCTGATGGATCTGGGGGCGACGGTCTGCAAACCCCGGGCGCCGCTCTGTGATCTCTGTCCCTTGGCGGATCATTGCCGGGGACTGGCGCGGGGCGATGCGGACAGTTTTCCGCGCAAGAGCCCCAAGGCCGCGCGGCCGAGGCGGCATGGCGTGGCCTATGTCCTGACCCGGGGCGATCAGGTGGCGCTGGTGCGCCGGCCGCCAAAAGGCCTGCTGGGCGGCATGCTGGCCCTGCCGACCAGCGACTGGATCGACGCGCCCCTATCGCGGGCCCAGGCCCTGGATGCCGCGCCCGTCCTGGCGGACTGGCGGGCGGCGGGCGAGATCGAGCATGTCTTCACGCATTTTTCCCTGACTCTCAGGGTGCTGAAGGCAGAGGGGCAGATGGACGCTATCTGGACATCCCAGGCCGAGCTGGAAGCCCTGCCCAGCGTCTTTCTGAAAGCCGCCCGCCGCGCCCTTTGAGCGGCGCCGCAAAGCCGCCTGTGATCAGGCGGCCATGCCGGCCCGAACCTTGCTGCGAAGGACGTCGATGGGGGCCAGACCCGCATCAGTCTTGAAGCGCCAGTAGGTCCAGCCATTGCAGGCCGGAGCGCCCTCCATCATGGCGCCCATCTTGTGTATGGAGCCCGTCAGGTCGCCGACCACCAGGGAGCCGTCGGCCCGCACCCGCGCGGCCCGTTCACCCTTGGGGCACCAGAGTTCATCGCCCGGATTGAGCAGGCCCGCCTCGACGATCTGGCCGAACGGCACCCGGGGCTCGGAGCGTTTGGAGCCTGTGACCTCCAGGTCCTGCAGGGCGACGGGCTGGACCTTGGCGATCCGCTCCTTTGCCACGGCGATGTATTCGGACTCCCGTTCGATGCCGATGAAACGGCGGCCCAGCCGCTTGGCCGCCGCCCCGGTGGAGCCGCTGCCGAAGAAGGGATCGAGGATCAGGTCACCGGGCTTGCTGGTCGACAGGATGACCCGGTGCAGCAGGGCCTCGGGCTTCTGGGTGGGATGGGCCTTGCTGCCGTCCGCCTTCTTGACCCGCTCGTCGCCGGTGCAGAGCGGCAGGGTCCAGTCGGACCGCATCTGGGTGTCGTCGTTGAAAACTTTAAGGGCATCGTAGTTGAAGGTGTAGCGCTTGCCGCCGCGGGACTTGGAGGCCCAGATCAGGGTCTCATGGGCGTTGGTGAACCTTGTGCCCTTGAAGTTGGGCATGGGGTTGGACTTGCGCCAGACCACATCATTGAGGATCCAGAATCCGAGGTCCTGCAGGGCCACGCCGACCCGGAAGATGTTGTGATAGCTGCCGATCACCCAGAGCGCGCCGTCGTCTTTCAGGACCCGCTGGCATTCCTTCATCCATTCGCGGGTGAAGCGGTCATAGGCGGCGAAGGACTCGAACTGGTCCCAGTGGTCATCGACCGCATCGACCTTGCTGTTGTCGGGCCGTAGAAGATCGCCGCCCAGTTGCAGGTTATAGGGCGGGTCGGCGAAGACCAGATCGACACTGCGATCGGGCAGGGCCCGCAGCTGCTCGATGCAGTCGCCCTGGATAATCGTCTCTGACCCGAACGTCATGGCAGCCCCTGAACGCAAAAAAGAGTCCCGCCACTCTCGGGCCTTATGGTGAAGGGCAGGTTAGGGGACGTGGTTAGCGAGAGGTTACCGGCAGGACGGGATCGCGGGCCGCTTGTTCCCGCTGCACCCATGCCAGCCGCTCGCGCAGCGCCACTGAGACGGCCTGGCTCAGGGTTCCGCCGGTGATCGCTGCCAGTTCCCTCGCCAGCCGATAAGCTTCCCCGGACTTGTTGCTGAAGGCCATGGTCGTGTCCTTCCGGAAAAACAGCCCAGACAGCATGGCGGGCGCCTCGCTCCAACTTTCCGCTGGCGCTATCCTTGCGGAAACCGGGCTATCCTGCCGGCAAACGCCAAGAGGAACGCCATGTCTGCCCTCGACCACCTGGACGCCAGCCGCCTGTCACCCTTCTACCAGGATCACCACCATGCCTGGCGCGACACCCTGCGCCGCTGGGTCGAGGCGGAGATCATGCCCTTTGCCGACCAGTGGGACGAGGCCGGAGAGTTTCCGCGGGAACTGTACAGAAAGGCCTCGGAGATTGGTCTGCTGCGCCTGGGCTGGCCGGAGGAATACGGCGGCGTGCCGACCGACGCCTTCATGTCGATCGTCACCAGCCAGGAGATGAGCCGCCATGGGGCAGGGGGCATAAACGCCAGCCTGATGAGCCATGGCATCGGCCTGCCGCCGATCCGGGCCCTGGGCACGCAGGAGATGAAGGACCGGATCATCCCCCAGGTCCTGTCGGGGGAAAAGATCTCCGCCCTGGCCATCACCGAACCGTCCGGTGGTTCCGACGTCGCCAACCTGAAGACCACGGCCCGGCGGGACGGCGACGACTATGTGGTCAATGGCTCCAAGATGTTCATCACCTCGGGCATGAGGGCCGACTACTACACCGTGGCGGTCCGTACCGGCGGGGAGGGGGCGGGAGGCGTTTCCCTGCTGCTGATCGAACGGGACCGGGAGGGGTTTTCCCGCACGTCCCTGAAGAAGCAGGGCTGGTGGGCCTCTGACACCGCCGCCCTCTATTTCGATGATGTCCGGGTGCCGGTGGAAAACCTGATCGGGGCGGAGAACCAGGGCTTTGCCGGCATCATGAACAATTTCAATGGCGAGCGGATCGGCATGACGGCCGGGGCCACCGGCTTTGCCAAGGTCTGCCTGGAGGACGCCATCGCCTGGGCCCGGGAGCGCAAGACCTTCGGCAAGCGCCTGGCCGACCACCAGGTGATCCGCCACAAGCTGGCCGAGATGTACAAGCGCATCAGCGCCACCCAGGCCTGGCTGGAGACTATGGCCTGGCGGATCAGCCAGGGCGAGAAGCCCATCGCCGAGATCGCCCTGCTCAAGGTCCAGGCCACCGAGACCATGGAATACTGCGCCCGGGAGGCCATGCAGATCATGGGCGGCGCCGGTTACATGCGAGGGGGCCGGGTCGAGCGCATCTATCGCGAGGTCCGGGTCAATGCCATCGGCGGCGGGTCGGAGGAGATCATGCGCGATTTGGCGGCGCGGCAGATGGGGCTTTAGGTCGAGGACCGGCTCCACAAGGCGGTTCATCTGGCCGTTTCAGAGTTATTTTACCCATTTTGGTGTTTATTCCTGCTGGTGAACGCCAAGCTCCTCCCTTCGGTCCACCAGACCGCACTGGAAGCCTACTATCGCCGGACCTATGGCGATCAGTTGGCGATCCGGCTGGCGAGCGTCTTGTTGCTCAGTTGCATCACGATATACATGGGCGTCTGGCCGCTGTCCTGGGCGGCCGTCTGGGCCCTGGGCTATCTGGGCGGCGAGCTCGCCATCGTGGTCTGGTGGCGACAGGCTCAGTCGGTCTT
Organism: Caulobacter sp.; assembly: GCA_029866155.1. GTDB lineage: Bacteria > Pseudomonadota > Alphaproteobacteria > Caulobacterales > Caulobacteraceae > Caulobacter. Next base: position 24,471 of record JARWZW010000034.1, read on the forward strand.
GCCGACAGCCGACAAGGCCGGGATTGACAGGCTGCAGGCCCAGTTGATCGGCCTGTCTGCGGCGGTCAGCGCCTATGCCGCCATCCCCTGCTTTTTCACCCTTGGCGGACCGCCCGCCGCCCAGATTGTCGGTGTGCTGATCGCGGCCGGCATGCTTTTGATCATCGGGGCGCAGCACAGCCTGCATCCTCACATGTTCCTTGCCACGGCGCCGGTTGGCGCCCTCGCCCTGCTGTGGAATCTCCACGCGCTGGGGGATGGCATGGACTCCTGGCTGTTCGTCGCCCTGGGGGTCGGCCTGATTGCCAATGCCCGCTACCTGCAGGTCGGCAACGCCAGCGCCTTCAAAGACCTGATCCAGCACAAGTACGAAGCGGACCGTGCTCTCAGCCGGTCACGGGAGAGCCAAGCCCTCTACCGGCTGCTGGCTGACAACCAGAGCGACATGATCGCCCTCTGGGGGGCGGATGGCAGCCCGATCTACAGCACGCCTTCGGTGGTTCGCGCCTTTGGCTACACGCTCGAAGAGCGAGCGCTGTTGCCGCAGTTCATCAACCTGCATCCTGAAGACGCAGAGGCGGTTCGGAAGGTCTTCCAAAGCCTGAAGCCGGAAGACGGCGCACGCGCGATCGACTATCGCATGTTCCACAAGGACGGTTCGGTCGTCTGGGTGGACGGCACCTTCCAGCGACTGGACGATGGCAGCGAGCGCCTGCTCGCCACGGGCAGGGTCTCGACCGAGCGCAAGCAGCTGCAGCGGGAGCTGCATGAGGCGCTGGACAGGGCCAAGGCGGCGCTCAAGGCGAAGTCCGACTTCCTGGCCAATATGACGCACGAGCTGCGCACGCCCCTGACCGCCATTGTGGGCTTCTCCAATCTGATGAAGGCGGCCGAAGACCTCAACCCGCGTCACGCACGGCAGATGGGCATCATCCACGACGCCAGCGAGAACCTGCTCACCGTCGTTAATGATGTCCTGGATTTCTCGCGACTTGAGGCTGGCGCCGTCGAGCTGGACGCCCATCCGTTTGACCCCCTGGCCATGGCAAGGTCCACCCTGGCGCTGCTGGCCAGCCAGGCGGAGGCCAAGGGCATTGTCCTGTCGGTAAATTCTGACGGCGCCGATGGCATGCTGCTGGGCGACGGGGCCCGGCTGCGTCAGGTCCTGACCAATCTGATCTCCAACGCGGTGAAGTTCACCGCCTCCGGCGAGATCCTGGTCACTGTCCGGCAGACCGTGGCCGGCGACCAGCGACGACTGCGCATTGCAGTCCGTGACTCGGGCATCGGCATCTCATCGGATCAACTGGGCGGAATCTTCGGGCGGTTCACCCAGGCCGATGCCTCGGTGTCGCGGCGCTATGGTGGAACCGGCCTTGGCCTGGCCATCTCCCGCCTGATCGTCGAGGCGATGAACGGCCTGATCGAGGTGGAAAGCCAGCCCGGGGAGGGCTCGACCTTCTGGTTTGAAGTGGTCATGCCGCCGGCGGATAGGGTTCTCAGGGAGGAACCCGACCAGGGGCCCGCCGCCGAGATGGGCGAGACCCTGAGGCTGCTTGTGGTCGATGACAATCCCGTCAACCGGGAACTGGTCTGCGCGCTGCTTGAGCCCTTCGATGTCGAGATCGAGACGGCGAATGACGGGGTCGAGGCCGTGGAGGCCGCCGGGCGGGCCCGGTTCGATCTGATCCTGATGGATCTGCAGATGCCCAATATGGATGGCCTGACCGCCACGAAACATATCCGCGCCGCCGCCGCGCCCGGCCAGCGCAGGGTCCCGATCGTCGCCCTGACGGCCAATGTCCTGCCGGAACAGATCGCCCGCTGTCTCGAGGCCGGGATGGATGATCATCTGGGAAAGCCGATCCATCCCGAGCGGCTGGTCAACACCATCAGCCGCTGGGCGATCGACGATCAGGCCGAGACGGGCGGCCTTGCCGATCCGGTTGTTTCGGCGACGGCGGGCTGAGAAGCGACTGTGCTCCGATCCAGGTTGAAGCCCAGCGGGCGGTAGCCCTGGAGGTCCTGACCGGGATGACGACTGACCTTGCGCCGTCTTTCGGGGCCTATCCCGGCAATACCATCGACAGGTCGTAACCGGCCGCTTCGCCGAGCTGGACCAGGTCCTCGCGGGTGCGATTTCCGGCCTGAAGCTGGCCGAGGCTCCAGCTGATGATCGAGCGTGTGCCCGAGCGGCAGAAGGCCAGGACCGGGCCGGGGGCAGTTTCGATGGCGGCATGGTTTTCGAGCACCTGAGCCGGGGAGGGGCCGCCGACCACGGGGATGGCGACATAGTCCATGCCGGCGGCCATGGCGGCGGCCTGCATCTGTGCGCCGGTGGGCTGGCCGGGGGCTTCATGGTCAGGGCGGTTGTTGATCACCCGTCGAAAGCCGAGGGAGGCCGCGGCCGCCAGGTCCTGCGGCGCCAACTGCGGAGCAACGGCAAAATCGGGGGTCACCTTACGGATATCGGTCATGGCCTGAATCATCTCGCACGGGGTTCGTTGACATCATCGGGGGTGAATGAAAGTTTCACAACGGATGGCCCTGCGCCAGCCTCCGGTATCGTCCGTCCTCTTGTTCACTAGGTATCTTCGGGTCGCCATGTTCCGCTTTCTGATCCGACGGCTGCTGATCGCCATTCCCACCATGTTCCTGGTGGTGACCCTGGCCTTCTTCATGATGCGCTCGGCGCCCGGAAGCCCCTTCGTCAACGAGCGTCAGATGACGCCCGAGGTTCAGAAGGTGGTGGAGAAGAAATACGGCTTCGACCGGCCGCTGATCGAGCAGTACGGCCGCTACCTGGCCGATGTGGTGCAGGGCGATTTCGGACCATCCCTGAAATACCGCAACAAGACCGTGGTCAGCATCCTGGCCGAGAATTTCAAGGTCAGCCTGTGGCTGGGCCTGTCGGCCATCTTGCTGGCCAGCGTGATCGGGGTCAGCCTGGGGGTCCTGGCCGCCCTGCGCCAGAACCGGTCCATAGACTATGTGACCATGGGGATCGCCATTCTGGGGGTCTGTATCCCGACTTTTGTCACCGCGCCGTTGCTGGTCCTGGCCTTTGGTTCGATCCTGGGCTGGCTGCCCCTGGCCGGCTGGCGCTGGGAGACCGTCGCGGGGATCGAGTTCCCGGCCTGGCGGAACATGGTCCTGCCGGTGACGGTGCTGGCCCTACCGCAGATCGCCATCATCTCGCGGCTGGTGCGGGCCGGGATGATCGAGGTGCTGCGCTCCAACTATGTCCGCACGGCCAGGTCCCGGGGGCTGCCGGAATGGGTGGTGGTGCGCAAGCACGCCCTGAGGGCCGCCATCCTGCCCCTGGTCAGCTATCTGGGCCCGGCCTGTGCGGGTCTGCTGACTGGGTCGCTGGTGGTGGAAAAGATCTTCAACCTGCCGGGCCTGGGCAAGTTCTTCGTCATCAGCGCCCTTCAGCGGGACTATACCGTCGTGATGGGGATGGTGATCTTCTATGCGGCTCTGATCCTGGTCCTGAACATGATCGCCGACATGCTCTATGCCGCCCTTGATCCCCGCGTGAGGCTCGCATGACCGTATCGGCGATGATCCCGGGCTCTCCGGAACGGGCGGACCTCCTGAAGGCCGCGGTGCGGGGCCGGTCCCTTTGGGACGACGCCCGAAGGCGACTGTTCCGCAACAAGGCGGCCGTGGCCGGCATGGTGGTCCTGGCGCTGATGGTGGCGCTCAGCCTGATCGGGCCGCTGCTGGTTCCCTATGCCTATGACACCGTGACCAAGAGCGATGTCTGGAGCGCACCGGGAGTCAGGGGCCATCTGATCGGCGCCGATTCCCTTGGTCGGGACCTGCTGGCCCGACTGTTCGCCGGGCTGGGGGTGTCCCTTGGCATCGGAGTGGTGGCGACGGCTGTGTCCCTGGTCATCGGCGTGGCCTGGGGAGCGACGGCCGGCTATCTGGGCGGGCGGGTGGACGAGGTGATGATGCGCATCGTCGACACGCTCTACAGCCTGCCCTTCATCTTCTTCGTGATCCTGCTGATGGTGGTGTTCGGCAAGAACATCTTCCTGATCTTCCTGGCCATCGGGGCTGTGGAATGGCTGACCATGGCGCGGATCGTGCGGGGCCAGACCCTGTCCCTGAAGCAGAAGGAATTCATCGAGGCGGCCCGGGCTGCCGGCCTGACCTCCTCGGCCATCATCCTGCGTCACATCGTGCCCAACCTGCTGGGCCCCGTGGTGGTCTATGTGACCCTGACCATCCCGGCCATCATCATCGCCGAGAGCTTCCTCAGTTTCCTGGGCCTGGGGGTCCAGGCGCCCATGGCGTCGCTTGGTACCCTGATCGCCGGCGGGGCGCAGGACATGGAGATGGCCCCCTGGCTGCTGATCTTCCCCTCGGCAGTGATGATCATCACCCTGATGGCCTTCAACTTCATCGGCGACGGCCTGCGGGACGCCATCGATCCGAAGGACCGGTGATGGCCTCAGTTCTCGCGTTTGGCGCGGATGACGCCCAGGCCCTCGATCTTCATAAAGAAGCTGCCAAGCGCCGCAGTGCGCAGTTCTGCGACCGTACCCGGGGTCGGGGCGCGCCGCAGTTTTTCGGTGTCGATCTGGCGCCAGACGGCGCCGTCCTGCAGGGTGATGGTCCAGCGGCCGCGCGGGTCCTGGCGGGCCGAGGCGACGGTGGTGCTGAGGCGGCTGAGGACCTCGGGCGGCTCGCCTTGGGTCATGAAACTGGGCAGGCGGAAATTGAAGCCGAAGGCGGCTTGCCGCGCCTGTTTCACCTGTTCGCGATCGACGATCACCACATCGCCCTTGGCCTCGGCCACATCCAGGGCGGCCGTGGCCTGATCGTAACAGGCCAGCCGGGCGGCCGGGTCGCTGATGGCGCGGCAGTCGGTGACTGCCTTCACGGCGCTGGCCCGGCCCAGCTTGCCCGGGTCAGCAGCAAGGGCCGGCAGGGTCAGCCCGGCCAGGGCCAGGGTTCCGACCAGACCTGCCACCGCCGCCCGGCCCACAGACCCGGGTCGGCTGGCGGCGTTTTCCAGATGTGCGGCGCGTGAGATCATGACGGACTCCGAAACAGGCTTGGGCCCCATTGAACGACCGGGGGCGGCAATGCGCAATCTCTTCCTCGCCCTGCTTCTGGGCGGGACCATGGCGGGAGGGCTGGCGGCCTGTGGCGAGCAGGCCGTGTCCCGGCCGCCCTGCGCCCCGGGCAAGGTCTGCCTGACCATCGGCAACACCAATGAGCCGGCGACCCTCGATCCCCATACCTCGACCGGCACCTGGGAAGACCGGATCCAGAGCGATCTGTTCACAGGGCTGGCCCAGTCTGACGCCGCCGGCAGGACCATCCCTGGGGTGGCGGAACGCTGGGAGGCCAGTCCCGACGGCCTTGTCTGGACCTTCCATCTTCGACCGGCCGTCTGGTCAGACGGCGTTCCCCTGACGGCCGACGACTTTGTCTTTTCCCTGCGGCGGGTGCTGAACCCGGAGACGGCGTCGGAATACGCCTCCCTGATCTTTCTCATCAAGAACGCCGAGGCGGTGAACAGCGGCAAGGCGCCGCTGGAGGCCCTGGGCGTCCGGGCCGTGGACGCCCGCACCCTGGAGATCACCTTGACCCATCCGGCGCCCTATCTGCCGGAACTGACCCGCCATCACGTCCTCTATCCGGTGGCCCGCCATGCGGTGGAAAAGTACGGCGAGGACTGGGTCAAGCCGGGCAGGATGGTCAGCAACGGCCCCTACCGGCTGGTCGACTGGCGGCTGGGCGACCATGTGAGGATCGAGAAGAACCCGCGCTTCTGGGATGCAGCCAAGGTCTGTGTCGACGAGGTGCGGTTCTATCCGACGACCGACGCCATTTCCGCCGAGCGGCGGGTGGACCGGGGCGAACTGGACATCAATACCGACATCCAGTCCAACCGCATCGCCCGACTACGGACAAAGATGCCGGGCTATGTCCGCACCCATGTCTGGCTGGGCACCACCTATATGGCCTTTAATCGCGGACCCAAGTCCCGGGTTCCGGCCCTGAAGGACCGGCGGGTGCGCCAGGCCCTGACCATGGCCATCGACCGCGACTTCATCGCCACTGGACTGTTGCGAGGCGGTCAACTGCCCGCAAACACTATGGTTCCGCCCGGCGTGGCCAACTACCAGGCATCCCCTGGCCCCTATTGGGCCGGCTGGTCGCTGGAGAAGCGCCAGGCAGAGGCCCGGCGACTGCTGGCGGAAGCCGGATTTGGTCCCGGCAACCCCCTGAAGGTCGAGATCAAGCACCGCAATTCCGCCGATCCCATGCTGTTCATGCCGGCCATCCAGGCCGACTGGAAACTGGTCGGGGTGCGGGCCATCCTGGCGCAGCAGGAGGGGCAGATCTCCTATGCCGACTACCGGGTGCGCAATTTCGAGGTGGCCGACGCGGCCTGGATCGCCGACTACAACGACGCCACCAGCTTCCTCGACCTGCAGCGATCCAACTACGGGCCCCAGAACTACGGCGACTATGACAACCCGGCCTATGACTCCCTGATGATCCAGGCCGACAATGAGCCGGACGCCGCCCGGCGCGCGGAGATTCTCTCGAGGGCGGAGACCATGATGTTGAACGACGCGCCCATCGCGCCCGTCTATTTCTACATCAACAAGAACCTGGTGAATCCCAGGATCACTGGCTGGATCGACAATCTGGTGGATCACCACCGCACGCGCTGGCTCTGTGTGAAGCCCGCAGCCTGAGACCCGGGAGGGGCGCGGCCTGTAGGCAACCTTTCAGGGGAACGATGCGGCGAGTCCCGCCTTGATTGAGCCAGCCGTTAGCCATGATTGCTGATGCGAACGGTGAAATATGCCTTCGGGACGCGCAGGCCGCAAATCCGTGGCCCAATTAGGGGCGTCCTGTGGCGCGGATGCGACAATCCTGCGGCGATAGCATTACGATTAGGCAATGTGCGTTGACCCGCCTTCAAGCGACGGCCTAAACCTGCAGCTAACCGGTCGTTTATACGTCCGGGAGGCCCGAATTCACGCTTTTGAGGGGAGCGCGACCGTGAATATACGGCGCGCTGGCTCGGAGGGACTAAGTTGAGAAACCATTCCACGCGCGGACGCCTGCTGGCATCCACGATGATTTGCGGGGCCGCCTTCGCGGCGTTCGCCGCCGCTGCGCCGGCCTTTGCCCAGGACGAGGGTGAAGTCGACGCCGTCTACGTCACCGGCTCGCGCATCCCGCAACCGAACCTGGTCACCACCAGCCCGGTCACCCAGGTGACGTCGGAAGACATCACCACCCAGGGCGTGAACCGCGTTGAAGACCTGGTGAACCAGCTGCCGCAGGCTTTCGCCGCGCAGAACTCCACCGTCTCCAACGGCGCTTCCGGCACCGCCACCGTCAACCTGCGGGGCATCGGCTCCGTCCGCACCCTGGTGCTGGTCGACGGTCGCCGCCTGCCCTACGGCTCGCCGAACGATCCGGCCGCCGACCTGAACCAGATCCCTTCGGCCCTGGTCGAGCGGGTTGAAGTCCTGACCGGCGGCGCTTCCGCCGTTTACGGTTCGGACGCCATCGCCGGCGTTGTCAACTTCATCATGAAGAAGGACTTCGAGGGCGTTCAGCTGTCGGGCCAGTACAGCTTCTATCAGCACCAGAACGACTTCAGCGGCGTCGGCAACATCCGCAAGACGATCGCCACCCGCGCCCTGACCAACCCGTCGCAGTTCCAGTCGCCCGATGACAACGTCATCGACGGTTACGGCAAGGAAGTGTCGATGCTGATGGGCGTCAGCTCGCCTGACGACAAGGGCAACATCACTGCCTATGTCACCTACCGGAATAACGACGCCATCTCCCAGGCTGACCGCGACTTCTCGGGCTGCTCCATCGGCGCCCCGACTGCCGCCCTGCCGAAGAACTTCACTTGCGGCGGTTCCAGCACCAGCTATCCGGGTCGTTTCACGGACTTCGCGACCTACAACTTCACGATCAACTCGGCGACCGGCAACACCTTCCGTCCGTTCAACAGCGCTACGGACCAGTACAACTTCGGTCCGATCAACTACTACCAGCGCCCCGACGAGCGTTACTCGCTCGGCGCCGTCGGTCGTTACGAGGTCAACGACAAGGCTGAAGTCTTCACCCAGCTGATGTTCACCGACTATTCGACGGTGGCCCAGATCGCCCCGTCCGGTAACTTCTTTAGCACCTCGACGATCAACTGCGGCAACCCGATGCTGTCGGCTTCCCAGTCGGCCGCCATTGGCTGCACCGCCGGCGACATCGCCGCCGACAACACCAAGGACATGTATATCGCCCGCCGGAACGTCGAAGGCGGCGGCCGTCAGGATGACCTGCGTTACCAGTCCTACCGTGGCGTCCTGGGCGTTCGTGGCCAACTGTCCGACGTCTGGTCCTATGACGTGGCCGGCCAGTACAGCCGCGTCCAGCTGTCCCGGACCTACCTGAACGACTTCTCGATCACCCGCCTGGGCCGGTCGCTGGACGTCGTCAGCGTTGGCGGCACCCCGACCTGCCGGTCGGTGGTCAATGGCACCGACCCGAACTGCGTGCCCTGGAACATCTTCTCCATCGGCGGCGTCACCGACGCAGCCCTGGACTACCTGCAGGTTCCGGGCATCCAGCGCGCCGCGACCATCCAGCAGGTCGTGACGGGTTCGGTGGCCGGTGATCTGGGCGCCTATGGCGTCAAGACCCCCTGGGCTTCCAATGGCCTGCAGATCGCCGTCGGCGGCGAGTATCGCCGCGACGAACTGGAATCGACCACCGACACTGCCTTCGCCACTGGCGACCTGGCCGGTCAGGGTGGCCCGACCATCGGTCTCTCCGGTGCGACGGAAGTCTATGACCTGTTCGCCGAGGCTCGCATGTCGATCATCGAAGATGCGCCCTTTGCCAAGCTCCTGTCGGTCGAAGCCGCCTACCGCTTCTCCGACTACGGCACCGGCATCAACACCGACACCTACAAGCTGGCCGGTGACTGGGCTCCGTCCGACGACATCCGCTTCCGCGCCAGCTATCAACAGGCTGTCCGCGCTGCGAACGTCATCGAACTGTTCACGGCCCAGGGCTTTGGTCTGTTCGACCTGGATGAGGATCCCTGCGGCACTGCCGCTACGGCTTCCCTCGCCGCCTGTACCGCGACCGGCGTCCCCGCCGCTCAATACGGCACCGGCGCCCTGGACAGCCCGGCTGGTCAGTACAACCTGCTCGGCGGTGGTAACCCGGACCTCAGCCCGGAATCGGCCAAGACCTACACGGTTGGTTTCGTCCTGACCCCGGCGTTCATCCCCGGCCTGAACGTGTCGATCGACTACTTCAACATCGAAGTTGAAGACCTGATCACCACCTACGGCGCGGCCAACACGATTTCGGATTGCTACACCGGCGGCGACGCCGTGGCCTGCGCCCGTATCAACCGCAACGCCAACGGCCAGCTCTGGGTCGGCAGCGGCTATGTTGAAGACTTCAACATCAACGTCGGTTCGCTCGAAACCTCGGGTGTCGACTTCGTGGCCAACTACGGCTTCGATGTCGGTGAACTGGGCAGCATGGACGTCAACTTCATCGGCACCTGGATGGAAGCGTCTGACGCCTCCAACTCCAGCGTTGGCGACTGCGTTGGCAAGTTCGGCGGCGTCTGCGGCACCCCGACCCCGGAATGGCGCCACCGCGCCCGTCTGTCGTGGGATACCCCGTGGGGCATCGATCTGGCCGGCACCTGGCGCCACATTGGTGAAGTCGAGCTGGATACCGGTTCGGCTGGCCGTATCGACGGCGTGTTCGACGCTGAAAACTACTTCGACCTGTTCGCCTCCTGGAAAGCCACCGACTCGGCTCGCTTCCGCGTCGGCGTGAACAACGTTCTGGATGATGACCCGCAGCTGTCCTACAGCGTCGGCACCACCGGCAACGGCAACACCTATCCCCAGACCTACGACTCCTTCGGTCGTTACGTCTTCATGGGCTTCACCCTGGACTTCTAATCCATCCAGTCTGAAGTGAGTTACGGAGGCGGGGGGGGGGGGGGCGCGCGCCCGGCGG
>JARWZW010000023.1 GCA_029866155.1 Caulobacter sp.
CGCCGAAGCCGGCCGCTGCGCCTGCAGCCGAAGCACCGGCGGCGGACGCGGCTGCTCCGGCGGCTGATGGCGCCGCTGCTGCCCCGGCAGCCGCCCCCGCCGCCGCGCCGGTCGCTCCCTAGACCCTCATAGCCGGAACGCCGGTTGGGACCCGAACCTCGATTTCGGGTCCCATGAAACGCCAGGGCCAGGCTCTGGCGGTTGCCAGCCTTTAGTCACTGTTGTCTGTTCGCTGAACGGGGGACAGGCATGACAGGGCGCTTCGCTGATCTTCGACGGATGGCCGCGGGCCTTCGCCGGTGGCGCACGGTCTGGACCGTACTGGCCAATCTGGTGCCGGTTGTCTGTGTCCTGCTGTTTGGCTGGAAGGCGGCGGTGCTGCTGATCCTCTATTGGTCAGAGAACCTGATCATCGGGGCAGCCTATGCCGTGCGGATCTTCAGTAGCGGCATGGCCTGGGGTCGGGGCGGCCAGATGCTGTCGCTGTTCCTGGTTCCGTTCTTCGTCGTGCATTACGGGATGTTCTGCTTCGTGCACGGCATCTTCGTGATGCTGATCACCACGATCGGCGGCGGGACGATGCTTATGCCCGCCATGTCGATTCCGGAACTCTACGCCCGGGTCGAAACCCTGACCCGGACAGAGGCCGGGTTTGCCCTGAGCCTGCTGACCATCGCCGCCTTGCATGCAGGCGACCTGGTCGGCTGGCTGATGCGCGGCGGGCCGGCGCGGACCAACCCGATGAACCTGATGTTCGAACCCTATGGCCGGATCGTGGTGCTGCATCTCGGGATCATGGGCGGAACCGTGGTGATCATCATTCTGGGTCAGCCCATCTGGGCTCTGCTGGTCCTGGCGATCATGAAGACCCTGGTCGAACTGGGCCGGTTCGGACGGATCGCCGCCTCCCCGGAAACCCTGCAACAGACCGAATCGGCGCTGAAGGAATTGAACGAGAAGCTGGGCGGCCGCTGATCCTCGGCGACCGCAGGCGCGTTCACAGTCGTCGCCAGGCCGTGGGCTGACCATTCCCCGCCTCGGCGATCCTGCGGATCGCAGCGGACAGGGGCTCGATCGCCACGGCCATATGGTGGGCATTGGCGTGGATCATGGTCTGGCGGCTGAGCAACATGGCCACATGGCCCTTCCAGAAGACCAGGTCGCCGCGTTCCGCTTCAGCCGGGTCGATTTCTGCGCCGAGGGCCGCCTGCATGTCGGTGTCCCGGGGACAGGCCCGGCCGCAGGCCAGCAGCGCGTTCTGCACCAGGGCCGAGCAATCGAGGCCCAGGCTCTCCCGCCCACCCCAGAGATAGGGCGCGCCCAGGAACCGCAGGGCTACGGCGGCTCGATCCAATTCGAAACCCAGCCCCACGGGCGCCAGGTGTTCGGCCATCATCCAGCCAGCCCGGGCGGTGCGGACAAACCGGCCTTCCTGCTCCAAGACGGTCACAAGGGCATTCAACGAATAGAGGCCGACCGGGGCTGACTTGATGTCCGGCCGGCTGAAACCGTAGGTCCGGATGGCCCGGACCCGATGGGTCGCGACCAGCACCGGGGCGGAAAGCGCCTCGGCCATCACCCAGCCGACATAGCCGTCCCGGGTCGCCTGGCCAAACACATAGCCGTCCTGTTCCAGCAGCGCCTGGAACTGCTCGCCGAACAGCAGCTGGCTTTCCTGTTCCGCGTCATCGCGGGGATGACGCCGAAGCGGCGCGACCGAGGCGCTGACCTGCATGGACCGGGTCTCGGCAAAGCGATCCGCGGGGACCACTCCCTGCAGCCGGGCATCAGCCAGGCCGTCATGGAACAGGGTGAGGCGACGGTCAAAGCTCATCCGAAGCGGACCTTCAACAGATGGAACAGGGCGCGGATCGCCTGGGCCTCGGCCCCCACGGGCCGGCCCGGCTGATTGCGGGTGTTCCAGGCATAGATGTCAAAATGCACCCAGGACCCGCAGCGGGGCGCGAACCGGCGCAGAAACAGGGCGGCCGTCACGGAGCCGGCCTGGGCCCAGCCATCGGGGTCGTTCTTGAGGTCGGCCACGTCTCCGTCCAGGGCGTCGTCATAGCCGGACCAGAGGGGTAGTCGCCAAAGGGGATCGCTGACGGCGGCGGACGCCGCGGCGAGGTCCGCCGCCAGGACCTCGTCATCGGTGAAATAGGGGATGACCTGCGGGCCAAGGGCCACCCGGGCCGCGCCGGTCAGGGTGGCCAGGTCGATGGTCAGGTCCGGCGCCAGTTCCTCGGCCCGCGCAAGAGCGTCGGCCAGGATCAGCCGGCCTTCGGCGTCAGTGTTGCCCACCTCCACCGTCAAACCCCTGCGGGTGTCCAGCACATCGCCCGGCCGCATGGCGTCGCCGGAAATGGCGTTCTCGACCGCCGGGACGAGGATGGCCAGGCGGATGGGAAGGCCAGCTTCCATCACCATCCGGCCCAGAGCCAGGGCATGGGCGGCGCCGCCCATGTCCTTCTTCATCAGCCGCATGCCCGAACTGGGCTTGATGTCGAGGCCGCCGGTGTCGAAGGTGACCCCCTTGCCGACCAGCGCGACCAGGGGCGAATCCGGACCGGCGCCCGGACCGGTCCAGGCCATTTCGATCATCCGGGGATCCCGTCCCGGACCTGCGGCCCGCCCTACGGCATGGACAGAGGGATAGCCCTGGGCCAGCAGGTCTGGCCCTGAAATGACCGACAGGGCGGCGTCATTCTGCTTGGCAAGTTCGCGAGCGATCGCCTCGATCTGCTGGGGCCCCATGTCGGAGGCCGGGGTATTGACCATGTCCCGGGCCAGGGCGCAGGCCCCGGCGAGGCTCCGGACTCCGGCCAGGTCTACCCCCGCAGGCGCGACCAGCCGGGCAGATGGCCCCTCGGCCTTGCGATACCGGTCGAAGCGATAACCGCCCAGGGCGAAGGCCAGTACGGCCTGGGCCGGATCCAAGGCCTCGGGCAGGGCCGCGAATTCATAGAGGCCTGCCGGCAACCGGACCGCCATGGCCCTCAGGGCCATCGGGTCGCCACCCTTGCCAAGGCCAAAGATCGCCTCGACCAGCGCCCCATCGACGCCATGAACCAGCAGCAGTTGGCCGGCCGCCCCCTTGAACCCCGAAATCTCGGCCTGTCGTGCCAGGGCAGTCGGCCGGGCCGCGACCAGATCCGGCCATTCCGCAGCCGCGACCAGCCGCAGCGGGGTGACGGGTCCATCGGCGGCTGAAACTACGGCATGGGTCAAGGAAGGGCTCTCGGGGTCGGGCATCGTCGGGACCTGCAGAATATTATGCTTAACGATTCCTTGATCCGGCCGGGGGATGGTTGCGATCCGCATCCCGTCCGGTCGAGGTCTCCTCCATGTGTCGCAAGCGCGCGCCCGCCGCAACCCTCCTGAGCCTGACCCTGCTGAGCGGCGTGACGCTTGGCGCGACGCCCCTGTTCTGGGGACTGGGCGCGGCGTCCGCCCAGGCGGCCGGTTGGCCGTTTGGCGACAGAACCGACAAGGTCGCCGTCACGGACGCCGGCAAGGTCGGCCCCAAGGGCGCGGCCCCTGCCCCATCCCAGCCTCCTGCCCCGCTCAAGGCCAGCGCCGCCGAGCGGATCGAGGCCCGGCGCCTGGATCCCCTGGCCGCCGCCGCCTTCTGGGGTCGCGAGGTCGAGATCGACCCCCGGGACGCCGAGGCAGGGATCGGCCTGTCGCAATCCCTGCGCGCCCTGCGCCGCTTCCAGGACGCCGCCGCCGCCGCCCAGACAGTGCTGGTGGTCGATCCAGGCAATATGAACGCCCTGCTGGAATCGGCCCGGGCCTGGATCGGCATGGGTCAGGGTTTCTACGCCATCGAACCGGCCCGCAAGGCTGCCGCACTGTCGCCCCGCGACTGGCGCCCCGTCGCCCTTCTGGCCGTCGCCTATGAACAGGCGCAGCGGGACGAAGAAGCCCTGGCGGCCCACCAGCAGGCGGCCTCCCTGGCCCCCGGCGAGCCTGCGGTCCTGAGCAACTACGCCATGTACCAGGCCGCCCGAGGCGATCTGCCCGCAGCCGAGCGGCTTCTGCGCCGGGCCGCCGCCGCACCGCAACTGCTGCCCACCGTCCGCCAGAACCTGGCCTTGGTGGTCGGCCTGCAGGGACGCCTCGATGAAGCCGAACGCCTGGCCCGCCAGGACCTGCCGCCCGAGATGGTGGCCAGCAACATGGCCTGGCTGAAAGCGGCGCTTGCCAAGCCTGCAGCAGGTGGGGCGGCGGGAACGCCAGGGAGCGGCCGAAACTGGCAGTCGGTGACCCAGCCGGGGGGGTAGTCTGTCCTTCTCCTCAAGTGAGAAAAGGACACGGTCACCAGCCCGGCCCCTACTGCCGGGACATGATGTCCTGCACCTTGATGATGGCCGGGCCCAGGATGACCACGAACAGGACGGGCAGGAAGAACAGGATCATCGGGACGGTGAGCTGAGCCGGCAGGGCGGCGGCCTTTTTCTCGGCGGCGGAAAGGCGCAGCTCCCGGTTCTCCTTGGCCATGACCCGCAGGGCCGAGCCCAGCGGCGTACCGTAGCGTTCGGCCTGGATCATGGCGGTGACCACCGACTTGACCCCAGGATGGTTGGTCCGCTTGGCCAGGCCCTCATAGGCCTGGCGGCGCTCTGGCAGGTAGGACAGTTCAGCCGTCAGCAGGGTCAGTTCCTCGGCCAGTTCGATCGAACTGCTGCCGACCTCCTGGCTTACCTTCATGATCGCCGCCTCTATCGACATGCCGCTTTCGACACAGATCAACAGGAGGTCGAGGGTGTCTGGAAATGCGCTGACGATGCTCTCGCGCCGCTTGGTGGCGATGTTCGAGATATAGACGTTGGGGGCGTAGTAGCCGATCAGCAAGGCGGCCATGCAGGCCGTCATCTTCTGCATCATCGGCATGCCGAAGTCGTTCACGACAAAAAGGTAGAAAGCCACCACCAAGGCGAAGGCGAAGGGCATGATGAATCGGAAGAAATAGAAGGTCGTCACGGGCCGGGGGCCGCGGAATCCGGCCTGGGCCAGCTTGTCCACCACCTTGGGATCCTCGAGAAGGCGGGACAGCTGAAGCCGTTCCACCACCTTCTTGTACAGACCCTCATCGGTATGGCGCAGCGTTGAGGTTGCGTTGGCGGCTGGTCGGCTGGACAGGGCCGCGCGATTGCGTTTTCGCAGTTCTTCCCGACGGTTCGAGACCGACTTCAGTCGGCTTTCCAGGGTGCTACCCCGGATCAAGGGCCGCACCAGGGTGATAATGGTTGCGAAGGTGACCACAGCGACAAAGGCCGAGAGGATGTTGTCCGGATCGGTCAGGGTGCTGACAAGGCTCATGGCGTGACCTGTGCTCCCGTCAGAACTTGAAGTTGATCATCTTGCGCATCACGAAGATGCCCATGCCCATCCAGAAGGCCGCCCCCATCAGCATCAGGTGACCGCGGCTGTCGCTGAACATGGGGGCCATATAGGCGGGCGTCGTGACGGTGATCAGCACCACCACCCCGGGAGGCAGGCTGCCGATGATGAAGGAGCTGGCGATGGCTTCCGAGGACAGGGCCTTGATCTTTTCTCGCATCAGCTTGCGGGAGCGGAGCACCTGGGAAAGATTGTTGAGGGCCTCGGCCAGGTTGCCGCCGGTCTTCTGCTGAATAGCCAGCACGATGGCGAAGAAACGCAGCTCATTGGTCGGCATGCGCTCGTACATGCGCTCCAGGGCATTATCGATCGAAACCCCGACCCCGATGTTTTCCACCAGGCTGCGGAACTCGCCGGCCAGGGGCTCGGGGCTCTCCCGGCCGATGATCTTCAGGCAGTCATGGACCGGCAGGCCTGACTTGATGCCCCGGACGATGATGTCGATGGCGTCCGAAAAATGCTCGGTGAACTTCTTGATCCGGCGCGCCGCCAGAAAGCCGACCACCCAGCGCGGCAGGCCCAGGCCAGCGGCGAAGCCCAGTCCCAGGGCAAGCAGCGGATTCTGGCGAAGCAGCATCATGGCGCCAAAAACCAGGAGACCGATGACGCCGCTGACGATCCAGAAGTTGCGGATATTGCCCTTCAACCCGGCCTGTTTCAGCTTGGCTGTGAGGTTCAGGGTCGCCCTCTTCTGTTGGCGTTCCTGATCCTTGATGGTTTTCAGAATCTGCTTGCGCCGGGTGTCCTGGCTGTTGGCCGTCCGGGCCATGGACGTCTTGCGGGCGGTCCGCCCGCCCGGGGAGACGATCGCCTGGGCCCGCTTGACGACCTTGGCCGAACCCGCGTCACCGCCACCGGCGAGGACAAAGCCCAGTCCGGCGACAGTGATGAAGACCAGGACGGCGACGAGCAGGGTAATCATGACCTATTCCGCCGCATCCAGGGCTTCGGCCAGTTCCCGCTCAAGGCCGTAATAACGTGCGCGATCCCAGAAGCGGGGACGGGCGATGCCGGTCGAGCGGTGCTTGCCGACAATCTTTCCGGCCTCGTCCTCGCCGGTTATTTCATAGACAAACAGGTCCTGGGTGACGATCACATCGCCTTCCAGCCCGACCACCTCGGTCACGTGGGTGATGCGGCGGCTGCCATCCCGCAGGCGGGCGGCCTGGATGATCACATCCACCGAGCCAACGATCATTTCGCGGATGGTGCGAGACGGCAGACCATAGCCGCCCATGGTGATCATGGATTCGACCCGGCTGATGGCCTCCCGGGGGCTGTTGGCGTGAAGGGTGCCCATGGAGCCGTCATGGCCGGTGTTCATGGCCTGCAGGAGGTCAAAGGCTTCGGGGCCGCGCACTTCGCCGACGATGATCCGCTCGGGACGCATCCGCAGACAGTTCTTGACCAGATCGCGCATGGTGATCTGACCGGACCCCTCCAGATTGGGCGGTCGGGTTTCGAGGCGGACGACATGGGGCTGCTGCAGCTGCAGTTCGGCCGCGTCCTCGCAGGTAATGACCCGTTCGGTCGGGTCGATGAAGGCGGTCATGGTGTTGAGCAGGGTTGTCTTGCCCGAGCCCGTACCGCCGGAAATGATGACGTTGCAGCGGCAGGCGCCGATGACGCCCAGCACCCTAGCGCCCTCGGGACTGATGGACCGGAAGTCCACCAGGTCCTTCATGGTCAGCTTGTCCTTTTTGAACTTCCGGATGGTCAGGGTCGGACCGTCAAGAGCCAGGGGCGGGGCAATGACATTGACCCGGCTGCCGTCTGGCAGACGGGCGTCACAGATCGGGCTGGATTCGTCGACCCGCCGGCCAACCTGGCTGACGATACGCTGACAGATATTCATCAGCTGGGCGTTGTCCCGGAAGCGGACATTGGTCAGCTGCGTCTTGCCGCCGACCTCGATGAAGACCCGGCTAGCCCCGTTGACCATGACGTCGCTGATGTCATCGCGGGCGAGCAGGGGCTCGAGGGGGCCATAGCCAAGGACATCGTTGATGATGTCCTGGACCAGGACCTCGGTCTCGGAGACCGACATCGAGACATTCTTGATCGCCACAAGTTCGGCGACGATGTCCTTGATCTCGGCGGCGGCCGCCTTGACGTCCAGCTGGGCCAGCTGTGACAGGTCAATGGTGTTGAGCAGGGCGTTGAAAATCGCCGTCTTGGTGGCGTGATAATAGTCGCTCTGTTCCCGGACAACCTCTGTCGCCGGCGCCTGGGCCGAGGACAGCTTGTCCATCACCTTGTTGCTCTGCAAGGCGGCGGCTGATTGGGGCTTTCCGGCCGGGGGCTTGCTTGGTGTCGGCGCCGCCGGCGCAGCCTGCGGGCGGGTCGAAATGGCAGCACCCGCCGCGGGTGGCGGTGGCGGCCTGGCCGCAGCGTCTGCCTCTGTCGAACGCTTTCCGAACACCTATTTCTTCCTGAACAGGCCAGAGAGCAGCGATGTCTTTTGCACGACGGGCGGTTCGCGCCGGGTGAGCAGCTGGGCCAGCTGTTCAATGCCTTCGGAAGACTTGGTCTTGGGCGCGACCTCGGGAACCATCTGGCCGTTGTTGGCGGCCTGGCCAAAGGTCTTGGCGTCGAACGGAATCACGATGGACGGCGCCAGACCCAGGGCGTCGCCAAAATCCTTGACCGGAATTTCCGGACGGCCGGGCAGGCCCACCTGGTTAAGGACCAGTCTGGGCGGACTGTCGTTGGGCCGGGCCAGACGGACAAGGTCGATCATGTTCTTGGTATTGCGCAGAGACGCCAGATCCGGAGTCGCGACGATGACCAGATCGTCCGAGGAAATCAGCATGCGCCGGGTCCAGCTGTTCCAGCCATGGGGCAGGTCGAGGACGACGAACGGGGCCGCGCTGCGGATCTTCTGGGTGACCTCTTCATAGGCCTCCGCGGAAATCTCGTAGTCGCTGTCCAGAGTGGCGGGGGCGGCGAAGAGGCTGAGCCGATCGGTGCAACGGGCCATCATCCGGTCCATCAGGACGGGGTCCAGGCGATCAGGCTGGCCCAGGGCGTCTGCAACGCCCTGAAGGGGGTCGTGATTGAAGTTCAGGCCAGCGGTGCCGAAGGCCAGGTCATAGTCAACGATGACTGTGCCCGCCTGAATCCGCTCGGAGATGGTCCAGGCCACATTGTGAGCCAGGGTGGAGGCCCCTGCGCCGCCCCGGGCCCCGACAAAGGCGATCTGGCGACCAATGAACGGCGAGGCCGGGTCAGCATAGAGACCACCAATGGCGCGAATGATCTGCAGCGGCTGCAGGGGCGGCACCAGGTATTCACTGACGCCGCGACGCATCAGTTCGCGATAGAGGGCGATGTCGTTGGCGCTGCCGACCACCATGACCTTGGTGCCCGGATCACAGACCTCGGCCAGTCGGTCCAGCTGGGTGATCATCAGCGGCGCCGGATCCAGGCTCTCCACAATGATCAGGCTGGGGGTCGGCTGGTTCTGGTAGGCCTCGACGGCAGCCGCCAGTCCACCCGGACGGACGGTGGTGGAAGCCCTGGACAGGCGTCGGTCAGCGGCGGAAGTCTCGATGAGCCCGGCGGTTTCGGCCCGGGCGCAGAAGGCATGGATGGTGATGCGGGGAATAGGGGTCTCGCCGATTGTGGCCTCGGCGCCGGCGATCATTTCATGAACAGGATTGGGAACCGGCCTGGCGGCGGGGGCAGCCTTCTGGACGCCAAAATCCTCCCCCCCCATGGCGGGCGGAAAATCAGCGAACGGGTCGGGCGCATAGGCGTCCGTCGCAAAGGGATCGGAATCCGCCGCGCGGCTGGAGGCCGCAGCGCCCAGATCAGCCCAGGGGTCGACGCCTGGAGCCAAACCGGTCGCGGCAAACTCGTCGTCGACTTCGAAGCCGGTGGCGAAGGGGTCAGGGGCTGTGGATCGGGACGGCATGATGTCAGTTCACCACCTGAGAAACCGCGCCTGTCGCCTTTTCATCCCGCTCGGATCCGGTGGCTTTGCCCTGCCGGTATTTTTCGAACATCACGCCGCGCTGCTGAGCGTCGGCGGCCGTCATGTCGCGGGGATTGAGGAGGTCTTCCGGGGAGGCGATCTGGGCCGCCATGTTGGCTGCAATGGCGCAGCCGAAGTTGTCATAGACCCGGTTGTCGCTGCTGTGGCTGAGGTTGCGCCAGTTCCCGCAGGTCGGGGTTTCGACCACATAGCGGCTGAAACTGATGACCACCGGCGCCCTGGGCTGATCGCTGCCGTCATAGGCCTGCATGCGGATGGCGGACGGCGGAACCCCCAACGACAGCAGTCGGTCGCGGGCGTCCCAAGCGACCCGGTTGGCGCCCCTGGCCTCCGGACCCGTCTCGGGCGCCCGGACCTGGATCTCGCGTCCTTCGGCCTTCAGCCACTGGCCGACGAATTCCTCAAGCGCCGCCGCCTGGGGCGCCGACAGGCCGGTGTCATGGGGCGCGAGGCGGATATCGACCGGGGCCGGCAACACCCTGACCTGGTCCTGCCAGGCGTCGAGGGCGGTGGGCGCCAGGCTTTCGGCCTGGGGGCCGGTTCCGGTCGCGCAGCCGGCCAGAAGCACGACCGCCGCCAGGGCGGAAAGGCCAGGAAGAGACAGGACTGGAGCGCTGGGACGATGGGTCATCTGGCTACTCGATCACATATCCAATGGGGCCCTGGTAGGGACGGTCGGCGTTGGCCCCCGGAGGGGCCTTGACGGCCTTGTTCAGCTTGCCGAGCAGCAGGGTTTCCGGGTCGCTGGCCAGCTGAAGTCCATCCGCCGGAGACTGGAATTGGCGGGGCGCGCGGGGGTCGACAATGTAGGGCGTCACCAGGATCACCAGTTCGGACTGGCCGCTGATGAAGTCCCGCGACCGGAACAGGCTGCCCAGCACCGGCATGTTCATCATGCCCGGAATGGAATCGAGGTTCTGGGCAGTCCGTTCACGAAGCAGGCCGGCGATCATCATGGTGCCGCCGGACGGCATCTCAACCACGTTCTCCGCCCGCCGCACCGACAGGCCGGGAATGGTCAGGGTCGATAAGCCGGACTGCAGGGAGAACGCTCCGGCGCTGCTGAGTTCGGAGACCTCGACGGAAATCTTCAGGGAGATGCGGCCGCCGCCCATGACGATCGGGGTAAAGCCCAGACCCACGCCATATTTCTTGAACTCGACCGTCACCCGGCCGGAATTGTCCTGGCCCACCGGGACCGGGAACTCACCGCCGGCCAGGAAATTGGCGGGCTCGCCATTGGAGGTGGTCAGGTTGGGTTCGGCCAGGGTGCGGACCAGGCCCACACGTTCAAAGGCCTTGATGGTGGCGCTACCCTTGTTCAGCTCATTTGAGCCGGCCACATTCTGGGTGGTGGCCGTCTCCCAGTTTGCAGCGTCCTTGGGACCATTGACGATCACCGGGCAGAGCGCCCCGGCAGACCAGCCGGCGCCGGTGCAGGGCTGCTCCATGATGGTCGCCTTGGTGGTGTCCAGGTTATAGCCGCCGGACAGGCCACCCAGCAGGGCCCCGCTGATTCCGAAGGTCGCCGATTTGGCGAAGGTCAGCTGGTCCTGTCCCAGTTGGCCAAGGACGGCGTTGAGGTCGAAGCCCAGCTGCTTGACCACATCCCGGTTCACCTCGACCACCCGGACCTTCAGCATGACCTGGTCCTTGCCGGCCACCTGCAGCAGGTTCATCACCATCTCGGGCTTGGCGACCGATCGGGCGGCGATCTGGCCAGCCTTGTCGGCGTCGCCGGGAGTCAGGACCAGTCCGGTCAGGATGATGGAGTCGCCGATCGGCTCGATCCGGACCTTGGACCCGGGCAGAACCCGGTTGATGGTGTCGGCGAGGGCGGAAATGTCCTGATCGACCCTCACATTGAGAGACAGGATCCGCCGGCCGGCGGCGTCGAAGAACACCGCATCGGTCTGGCCGGCCGCCAGGCCGAGCAGATAGATTCGCCGGCTGGTCCGCATCACGGCGTCGGCCACCAAAGGATTGGTCACCAGAACATCGCGAACGTCGACAGGCAGTTCGATGATTGCTGACTTGCCGCGCGGCAAAGACAGGGACTGGGCTGCGGCGCCGGAAGACAGGTCGACTCGAACCGTATCGGGTGTGGCGGAGGCCATCCCCTGGCTGCGGACGTCAGGTCCCCCGGACAGGGTCTGGGCCAGAGCGGGTGCGCCGGCCAGGTGCAGTCCGGCTGCCGAAAGCAGGGCGGGAAGGAGCCGAAGCGGCTTCATGGGGACACCTTTACTTCGGTCATCACGCCGGCCCGGTGCACCCGCACCATGGAGCTTGTGTTTGAACTATTGGCGCCGCCGCCCCGGGATGGCCCGCCAGCGGTGTCCGACACCCCTCGCAGCACCAGCATCAGAACGCCGCTCTGCTTGGCCTGGGCTAGGGCGCTGACCATCACCTCGGAAGCGGATGCGGGGATCTCGAGGGTAGCGACGGTGCCGACCATGGACTTGGCGTCCTTTTCCGGCTCCGGCTTCTGATCAATGGCGAGGACCCGGACATTGCGCATGACGGTGTGGGTCTCGAAACCCACGACATTCTCATCGGGACTGTCGCGGCTATAGATGACGTCAACCCGGTCGCCGGGAAGTATGAAGCCGGCGACCGCCGTATCGACCGTGACCGGGGCGGAGATGGCGCGCATCCCGGCGCCCAGAACCACCGCCATGAAACCGCCCTCGCCGCCGCGCACGACCTTGCGCAGGACAATCGGCTCGCCCTTCACGAAGGGTTCCTTGACGATCGCGCCGACCACCTGCTCCATGCCCGCGCCGGAGAACAGGTTTCCGGCGGTCTTGGCTGCGGTCTGGGCGGCGCCCGCCGCGCCGTCCTTGGCCACCTCGGGCGCAGCGCCGTCGGAGATGAAGGCGGCATTGAGGGATTCGGCCGGCCAGCCCTGCCAGCTGACGTCAGCAGCGGTGATGCGCAGGCCGACGGCCAGGTCCTGTTTGGCCACCAGCACCTGAACCATGGGCTTGGCCGGAGCGGTCTCCGTCACAGCGGCCGGGGCCGCTGACCTGGAGCCGAAGGCTCCACGGACCACGAAGGCCAGACCGATGGCGGCCACGGCTGCGATCACGAGAATGAAGAGTCGGACGGGGCTCATGCGGCTCAAACGGCTGGCCCGTCCTGGGGACGGGGAGGGAACCGGTCAGACTCCGCTTTGGCGGGTCCGGGCCGATGATTCGCGTCGCAGCTTTCCGGCGACTTCCTGACCATGCGCGGGCCATGGTTAACGCGTGACTAAGGAAGTGCGGCGAAGGCCATGGCCAATGGGCTCTCCGGAAAAGCCGCCAGAGCGCCGATGGCGATCGCCACGCCATAGGGCGCATCGCCGCCCGGGGTCGCCAGGCGACCGACCCATTCTGGCCCCCGTACGGCGACCGGCCGGATCCAGACCGACCTCAGGCCCAGAAGCGAAACCGCCAGGGCGCCGCCGGCCAGGCCGGTGACCAGAACGAACGGCATGGAGGCCGGCCAGCCCAGCCAGAGGGCCGCAGCCGCAAACATCTTGGCGTCGCCGCCGCCAATCCAGCCCATGGCGAACATGCCCATGGACAGAAACAGCGCGCCGACCCCTACCCCGACCATGAGCAGGACGGTTTGCCAGGGAAGACCCAGAGCCAGGGCCGCCAGCAGGAAACCGCCGATCAGACCGAGGGAAATCCAGTTGGGGATCGTGAAACTGGTGATGTCCTTCAGGCCGCCCACAATGACCAGGGCGGGAAAGACCATCAGCAGAAGAGCTTGGAGGAGCTGGATCATGGTTGGTTACACTGCCGGATGACGGTGAAGCAAAGGTTGATCTCAAGCGGAAAGGGCCGCGGATTTCTCCGCGGCCCCCCCGTTTTCTTCGCAGCAGTAAGGCGCGATCGCTTACGGCAGCTTGTCGTTGATATCGCCGAAAGCGGTGTTGAGCTTGGTGCCGAGGGTGGTGACGGCGGTGATGATCACAACGGCGATCAGAGCGACGATCAGGCCATACTCGATGGCGGTGGCGCCGGATTCATCCTTCACGAAGCGCGAAACAAACTTGGTCATGGCTTTTTCTCCTGTTGCAAGCCTCGTTAGCGGGTTCAAGCCGCTTGGCCTGCTCGCCCCGAAAACAAGGCCATCTTGGGGGATCCTGCTTAAACTCAAGTAAACATCGAGCGCCCATTCCGGGTTTTATTATAGTTGATCTTTCTTTACTATTATTTTTTCTTAACTATGTATCATTTATCGTTATTTTTCCATATGTTATGGTAATTTCAAATCTTTCTCGCCTTGCTGCAATTTTTCCTGCCCGGTCAGGTTCAGGCTGAACGGCCCCAGCGCCCGAGTCCCGTCCGGCGTCGGGTCCGTCCATCCGGCAGCGGTTTGCCGCCCCGGCGCCGAGCTTCAGACCTTGCTGGACAGGGCCGGTGGCCAGCTCCAGGGCCGCGGCAGGCCCGATGCTCATTGCAGCGGTTGATCCAGCGCATGAAAAAAGGCCCCGGCTTGCGCCAGGGCCCTTCAGTTTCTCTTGTAGAGAAGGGCTTTTCAGCCCGCCGTCTTACGGCAGCTTGTCGTTGATATCGCCGAAAGCGGTATTGAGCTTGGTGCCGAGGGTGGTGACGGCGGTGATGATCACAACGGCGATCAGAGCGACGATCAGGCCATACTCGATGGCGGTGGCGCCGGATTCATTCTTCAGGAAGCGCGAAACAAACTTGGTCATGGGTATCTCTCCTTGCTAGCGGCCAACTTCGGGGTCTTCAGGTCGTTGCCCGCTCGCCCCAGATGCAACAACAGAATGACAAGCCGCCCTTAATTTCAAGTAAAGCGCGAAATGAAGATCGCGTTTATTTTGGTTTACAAAGCGTTTTACTTAATTTTGATTCACCATTCGAACGGGAGCCCCAGCCCAGGCACGACCTTCAGGCTTTATTGACCAATCCCCCCGATCCTTAAGGCTTGATTCATCCGAGAAATCCGGAGCCGTCCATGCGCCGCCCTGCCCTGGCCATTCTCGCCGTCCTTCTGCTTGCGGCGCCAGCCCATGCACAGTCCCTCACGGTCCCCGTGGATCGGGCCGTTCGGATCGGACTGTCCGCCTCCGCCAAGGATGTGGCGGTTGGCAATCCGGCCATTGCGGATGTCACTGTCATGGACGAGCGCAACATCCTGATCCTGGGCAAGGCCTATGGAACGACAAATGTCGTGGTTCTGGATCGCTCAGGACGGCTGATCCTGGACCGTGTGGTCAATGTGACCGCCCCCGATACAGGCCGGATCTCGGTCTATAAGGGCGCCACGCCGTCCCACTACGCCTGCTCACCTCGCTGCGAACTGACGACCTCAACCGGAGCGACACCTCCGCCCTGAAGACCCCGATGGGCCTAAACCGGACCTTAAGCTCAATCTGTCAGGGTCCTCGATGTGCAGACCTCCAGCCTTCCCCGCCGCGCCCAGCGCCTGATCCGACGGTTCATCGCCGCTCGACGGGGATCTGCTGCAGTCGAATTCGCCTTCGTCGCCCTGCCCTTCCTAACCCTGCTGTTCGCCGTCCTGGAACTGGGCATGGTCTTCCTGGTGTCCACGACCCTGCAGAATGCGGCAGACGCCGCCGGCCGCAAGATCCGGACGGGCGAACTCCAGGCAGCCAGCGGCACGGCGGCGACCTTCAAGGATGCCATCTGCGGAGAAATGACCTGGCTGGGTTCGGACTGCAGCGGCAACCTGCTGATCGACGTCCGTACCTTCACCACCTTCAACAGCGTGTTGTTCGAAGACCCCGTGACCGATGGCGAGGTCGATCCCAGCAAGACAAAGTTCCAGCCAGGCAATGCCGAGGATATTGTCGTGGTCCGGGTTTATTATACCTGGACGCTGTTCACGCCGCTGCTCAATACAGGCCTGAAGACACTGCACGGCGGCAAGCGGCTGATCTCCACCACCGTCACCTTCCGCAACGAGCCCTGGTCAACCTGATGGGACTGTTTAAACGCTTTCGGCAGGACAGGCGCGGCGTCTCCGCCGTCGAGTTCGCCCTGATCGCTCCGGCGATCATCGCCTTCTATTTCGGTCTTGCAGAACTGACCCAGGCCATGATGGCCGAACGCCGGGTGGCGCATGCGGCTTCTGCGATCGGCGACCTGGTGGCCCAGTCCTCCCAGATCAATACCGCCAGCCTGACGGACATCTATTCCATCGGCGACACCATCATCAGCCCCTTTCCGACCGACAGCCTGAAGATGCGGATTACCTCCGTCGTGGCCGACGCCAGTCTCAAGCCGGCCGTGGCCTGGAGCACGGGAGACGGCATGACGCCCCTGGCGGTCGGCGCCAAGGTGTCCCTGCCCAATGGCCTGCTGACGGTCGCCGGCCAGAGCGTGATCATGTCCGAGGTGCAGTACAGCTACGACTCACCGGTGGACTATTTTGTCCCGTACGCGGTGAACTTCGACAAGATCTTCTTCCTGCGCCCCAGGAAATCGGACACCGTCACCAAGACCGATTAAGCGCCCGAACAACCTGTTCGACCCGCTCCGTCAGAGGCGACCGGGACAAGGGTCGCCCATCCAGGCTGGCGACCGGCCGGACCCCGATCAGACTGTTGGTCAGAAAGACGCCGTCCGCCTGACCCAGGGCCTCCGGTCCCATGCACACCTCGGCGGCGCCAGGTCCCTCGCCGCCCGCCCAGGCCAGGATGCCTGCACGGACCGTTCCAGGCAGGACGCCACAGTCCAGGGCCGGGGTGAACAGCCGCCCGCCCGCCACCCAGAACAGGTTTGCGACACCGGCGCAGGCCAGGTTGCCGGCATTATCGAGCATGAGGGCCTCATCCGGCGCCGCCTGCCGACGCGCCAGGACGTTGTCCAGATAGGACAGGGTCTTGAGCCGGCTGGCAGGGGATCCCTCGTTCCGGCGAACCTTCGCCAGCCTCAGATGGACCGGACCGACCGGCTCTGGAGAGGTTGCGGCAGTGGCCCGAAGGCGCGGCTGGAGGACCGGCGGTCGATCAAGCCCCCGGCCGCCGGACCCGGCTGTCAGTGTCAGGCGCACGGCAGCCCGTTCCCCGGCCAGGCCAGCTTCTTCCAGGGCTGCAAGGCAAAGCGAACGAGCCCGTTCGGGGTCTGGCGGGGGGAGGCCCAGGGTCTCGCATCCCGCCATCATCCGCGCCAGATGGGCCGGCAGGTTCACCAGCCGCCCTCGCTCGGCCAACAGGGTCTCGAACAGGCCGTCGCCCAGCAGCAGACCCCGGTCATCCCACGGAACGCCGCTCATGGACGACCGTCGGAAAGCGCGTTCAGCAGGGCGCCGATCTTGGCCTCGGTTTCGAGGCGCTCTTCCCGGGGATCGCTTTCCGCGACCAGACCGGCCCCGGCCCTGGCCTCCCAGCGCCATCCCTCCCCCTGCCGGGCAAAGGCCGCAGTCCGGATCAGTACGCTGGAATCGAGACTGCCATCGAATCCGGCCCAGAAAAGGGACCCGCAATAGGGGCCCCTGGGCGGTTCCAGTTGCTGGATCACTTTCATGGCCTGGACCTTGGGCGCGCCAGTCACCGATCCGGGGGGGAAGGCTGCTCTCAGCAGATCAATTGCCGTCAGGCCCGGCGACAGACGCGCTGTGACCGTCGAGACCAGGTGATGAACATTGACGAAGGACTCCACTGCAAAGAGTTCAGGTGTCCGAACGGCGCCTGGCGGACTGACCCGGGCCAGATCGTTACGCATCAGATCAACGATCATCAGATTCTCGGCCTGGTCCTTGCCGCTCGCCCGGAGTTCCGCGACCAGGGCCAGATCCTCAGCCGGAGTTGCGCCGCGCCGGCGGGTGCCCTTGATCGGCCGGGTCTCGATCCGGGAATCCCGGGCGGCGTCGAGGGTGACGAACCGCTCTGGCGAGTTGGATACCAGGGCCAGGTCGCCGAGGTTCAGCCATCCGGCGAAGGGCGCAGGACTGTCGCCGGCGAGCCGCCCCAACAGGTCGATCGGCCGGGCGCCCTCCGCCAGTCGGCCCCGCCACACCCTGGCGATATTGGCCTGAAAAATCTCTCCCGAATGGATCCGGCACACCACTTCCGCAACGTCCCGTTCATAGGCGTCGCCGGGCGTCGCCAGGATCGACCCCGTGGAGAGGCGATCGGGGAAGAGCGGACTAGCGGAGAACTCCAGATCCCCGGCCGCCTCAAGCGCCCGTCCCCTGGCCTGATCCCGGGTTTCGCCGCGACCAATCGCCAGGACCTGCCTCTGCTGATGGTCGAAGGCCAGGAGCGAGGGGTAGGATCCGACGGCCAGATCAGGCCAGCCGTCCGCGTGGCGTCCGGCGTTCAGGGGCTCGATCCGGTCACCCATCTCATAGGCAGCCAGTCCGGCCAGGCCGCCCTGGAACGGCGGCCCCTCGGGGTCCAGTGGCAGGCGCGGTCCCAGAAAATCCGCAAGACGCCCGAACAGGTCCGAGCGATCTTCACCGGCTATTCGCAGGAACCGCTCCGGTCTGGCCAGGACATAGGACCAACGCGCCCGATGGCCGCCGCCACCCGAAAGGAAGGCGCAGACCCCAGCCCTGTCCCCAAGGCCCTGCAGGACCTCAATCGGGGCCTTCCAGGGCCGGGGCTCCAGGGCGATCAGGTTCATGTCCGCCAGATAGCGCTCAGGACCCCCGGCGCAAAGAGCGGTCAGTCGGTCCGGAACTCATCCTTGCCGCCGCCCCGCACAAACATCAGGCCCGCGAGGCCAACGATCAGCAGCCCGGCGATGGGGATGAAGCCTGCCTGCTGGGACTTGAACACCCCGGTGAAGATGCCGACCAAAAGGGAACCGATCCAGACCGTGACGGTGCCCGACAGGGCATAGAGGCCAAACAGGGCCGGAAGCTGGCTCGGTGGG
This sequence comes from Caulobacter sp., assembly GCA_029866155.1. Lineage (GTDB taxonomy): Bacteria > Pseudomonadota > Alphaproteobacteria > Caulobacterales > Caulobacteraceae > Caulobacter. Next base: position 18,262 of record JARWZW010000023.1, read on the forward strand.
GCCAGCCGGGTCAACAGGGTGCGGCTGGTGGCGTAGTGGGCTGTGACGAAGATCGCCACGGCAAAGCCGATCAGCAGATAGATCAATTCAGGCAGGGTGCGGAACATCGGACCGTTCCACAGCGGAGCATGGGCGGCCGGGTCATAGGACCAGAAGTACAGGATCCGGTCCCGGGACATGCCCAGTTGTGCGATGATGCAGAGGATGGCGCCGAGAATCTCCATCTGCAGCGCGCGCTTCGGGCCAAGGGCATTGTCGAACACCGCCGCCAGCAGGCCGCCGGCCACGGCGAAGATGCTGAGCAGGATGCCGAAGGCCAGCATTTCCAGCACGCCCCACTTCATGACTCCCGAGGCATAGATGCCGCCAAAGACCAGGAAGGCCGTCATGCCGTCTGTAAACAGCATGCGAGACCCCAGGAAAGTGGCCAGATCCCGCTCCTTCAGGAGGCCCTTTAGAGTTTCCCAAAGACTGGCGGCGCCGTCGCGAACGCCGTCGATCATCTTCGCGCCGGTCGCCTTTGCGTCAGGGGTGAACAGGAAGAAGGGGATGGAGCCCAGGGCCAGCAGGACCGCCGCAATCGGCGCCACGATACGGGAGGTTTCAAAAGTCGCCTGGTCGAGGCCAAACAGAGGCTTGTCGGGAATGAAGCTCCAGTCCACCGAACCCGGCAGGGCAAAGGCCACCAGACAGAAGGTCAGGGAGATCACGGAAAAGAAGTTGCCCATGGACAGGGCCAGACCGGACGCATGCGGGGCGTGGCGCGGACCGGCCGCCGCCATCAGCAGGCTGTTGTGGATCACTTCGCAATAGGCGAACAGGATGCCCACAAGGGCGAATATCCAGAGGGTTCCCATGACCGGCAGGCCGGCGCCGCCCGGCTCGGCGAACCAGAGGGCGCCGATCAGGGGGACCATCATGACGACCAGCAGCAGCATCAGCGGCTTCCGCGCGCCGAACCGGTCGATGGAAGCGCCCAGGAATGGCGCGGTCAAGGCGATGAACAGGCTGTTGAGGGTGGTGACATTGGCGATCATCGCCTGACCCTTGACCGGGTCGCCCACGACCTGGGTCGTGAAATAGGCCGAAAAGATGTAGATGGTGATCAGGATCACATAGGGATCGCGGCCGCCCTGGAAGATTGACCAGGCCCAGGCCCCGAGGGGCAGGTTGTGAAAGCCGGCCCGGGCATGGCCGGCCGCGTCGGCGGCTGCTTCGGCCACGGGCGCTAGGCTGCCTGGCAAACCATCGCCGAACGCGCCGGGCGCGGGCTCTCTGGCCATGTTGACGTCTCCGTATCCCCAGGGATTGTGACCGTCTTTGCAGTTGCGGCCTTTACCGTAGCGTGGGCCGAATTTTCCTGTGTGGAAAGGCCGAAACGACAGCCGAGCCTAGACCAGGATGCGGCTTTCGATCGCGGCCCGGCGCGCGCTGTCAACGCCGAGGGCCTCGACCAGGTAGGCGTCGATGGAGCCGTGCCGATCGACCATGGCGGCGATGGCGGTTTCCAGATACTCGGCCTCCACCCCCATGGTGGTTCGCATGGCCGCATCATCGGGACGCCGTCCGGTCAGTTCCTCCACATGCGCGGCGAACAGCGGCATTCTGCGGGCGAACCGCTCCTCGTCATTGGTCAGGAGATAGTCGGCCATGATGTCGTCGGGATGCACCCCGGCGATATGGTGGGTCAGGGCGCAGAGGATGCCCGTCCGGTCCTTGCCAGCCGCGCAATGGACCAGGGTTGCGCCTTGCGTTTCGCCCAGCCGCTGGAACCAGCGAGTGTAGAGATCGACGTGGCGGTGTTCGAACGGCGCAGCGTGGTAGTAGTCGACCATGTAGCGACGCATGCTGTCGGCCGTGATTTCGGCCTCCTTCATGAAGGTCTGCCAGGGATCATCGCCCTCTTCGGGATGATCATTGGCGATGACCTCGGCTTCGAATCCCTTCCAGCGGCGGGACGGCGCCCTTTCCCGTTCCCCGGGCCGGCGCAGATCGACGATCAGGGACAGACCCAGGGCCGCCAGGGCATCGAGTTCTTCGTCGCTGGCCTCCGCCTGGTGAGCGGAGCGAAACAGCACACCCTTTTTCATGTGGCGATGGCCTGCGGCATAGTCGCCGAAGTCACGCAGGTTCTCGATGGTGGCGAAGGAAAGTTTGCGGGTCATGAGGGTATCCTACCGCCGCAGCGTGACGAAAACGAGACGCGGACGGATCAACCCAGGCCCTGGGCCAGGATAACCCGGTATTCGGCGCCCTTCAGGCGATAGGGCAGGGCCGCCTGATAGGCAGGGCTGTTGTACCAGGCCTTGGCCTCTTCCATGGTCGGGAAGGAGACGATCACCACACCCTCGGCTTCGGCCCCTTCCAGGGTTTCCAACGGGCCGTAGAAGACATGGGGCGTCATTGTGTGTCCGGCGCCGGCCGTGGCCGCCATCTTGCCGTAGGTCGCGAAAGACTCGGCGTCGGTGATGGCGTCACGAATGAAGATTACATAGGCGGTCATGGTCTGGTCTCCCCAATGTCTGGAGCCAAGGCTAGGCGCCTGCCGGGGGAAAGCCAAGGCTGACCCGACGTCGCCGCAGGTCGATTTTGCCGGACCGGCGCCAGAAGGCCTGTGGCGGCTGCCATTTTCCCTGCGTTGACATCTCTGCCCCGCGCATCACATGGAGGCCGGGAACGTCAGCGCCTGAGCGCGCAGTATTCGAGGATCCGCCATGACGGAGACAACCATAACCACAGCCTGGCAACCCTCGGCTTCCCAGTCGCTGGAGACCGTCGTCTGGGTGAAACACTGGACCGACCGCCTGTTCAGCTTCGCTATCACCCGGCCCGCCAGTTTCCGATTCCGGTCGGGCGAGTTCGTGATGATCGGCCTGCCGCCCCGCACCGAAGAGGGTGAGACCAAGCCGATCCTGCGCGCCTATTCCATCGCCTCCCCCAGCTATGCCGAGGACCTGGAGTTCCTGTCGATCAAGGTTCAGGACGGTCCCCTGACCTCCCGCCTGCAGCATATCCAGCCCGGCGACCCGGTGCTGATGGCCCGCAAGCCCACCGGCACCCTGGTTCTGGACGCGGTGCGGCCCGGCAAGCGGCTTTTCCTGTTCGGCACCGGTACGGGCCTGGCGCCCTTCCTGTCGGTGGCGCGCGACCCGGACGCCTATGCGCAGTTCGAGCAGGTCATTGTCGGGCATGGCGTGCGGGACGTGGCGGAACTGGCCTATCGCGACCTGTTCACCCGCGAGATCTTCGAGGATCCCCTGGTCGGCGAAGAGGCGCAGCGCCAGCTGACCTATTATCCCACCGTGACCCGCGAGCCGTTCCTGAGGCAGGGGCGGTTTACCGACCTGATCCGCAGCGGCCAGATCTTCCGCGAGCTTGGCCATCCCGGAACGGTGTTCAACCGGGACGAGGACCGCATCATGCTTTGCGGCTCAATGGAGTTCATCAAGGACATGGCGGCCCTTCTTGAAAGCCAGGGCCTGGTGGAAGGCTCCAACGCCGAGCCGGGCGACTTTGTCCTCGAGCGCGCCTTTGTCGGATAGGCCGCTCAAGGGCCTGTCCGTCGAGGAGGCCCGGTCGCGAATCCTGGCCGGGGCGGTGCGGCTGCCGGTCAATGACCTGCCCCTGGACCAGGCCGATGGCGCCACCCTGGCCGAAGACATCCTGGCGATCCGGGACCAGCCGCCGTTTGACGCCTCGGCCATGGATGGCTGGGCGATCCGGCGGGCGGATGCCGTCGAAGGGCGCGTCCTGACCATAGCGGGCGAAAGCGCCGCCGGCAGCGGCTATGGGCGGGGCCTGGGCGCGGGCGAGGCTGTGCGCATCTTTACGGGCGCTGCGGTTCCGCGGGGCGCCGACCTGGTGGTAATCCAGGAAGAGGCCGAGAGGCTGGAGGGCCAGGTCCGGCTGACAGTCCAGCCGCCTGACAAGTCCCATGTCCGGTCGGCAGGCGGCGATTTTCGCCAGGGCCAGCGGCTTCTGACCGCAGGGCTGCGGCTCGATCCCTGGCGACTGTCACTCGCGGCTTCGGCCGGCCGTGCGCAGGTAAGTGTGTCACAGCGGCCTCGAGTCGCGATCCTGGCGACGGGCGAAGAGCTGGCGGCGCCGGGGAGTGAGCCCGGTCCCTTCCAGATTTTCGAGTCCGGGTCCCTGGGCCTGGCCGCCATGATCCGCCGCTGGGGCGGCGAGCCCCTGCGGCTTAACCCCGCCGGCGACCATCTGGACGCCATAGCCTCTGCCGTGAAGGCCGCCGAGGCGGACCTGGTGGTGACGGTCGGCGGCGCCTCGGTCGGCGATCATGACCTGGTCAAGCCGGCCCTGTTGGGCCTTGGGCTGGTGCTGTCGGTGGAGACGGTCAACGTCCGGCCGGGCAAGCCGACCTGGTTTGGAATCCTCGGCAATGGTCAACGGGTGCTGGGCCTGCCCGGCAATCCAGCCTCGGCCTTTGTCTGTGCGGAACTGTTTCTGAGGCCCTTGCTGGCCGCCATGCAGGGCGGGGAGGCCGGTCCGTTGCTGGAACCAGCCATCCTCTCCCATAGCCTGGAGGCCAACGGCCCAAGGGAACACTGGATGAGGGCGATCCTGGGAGCGGATGGCGTCCGGGTCCTGCCGGATCAGGACAGTTCCCTGATCACGGTCTTTGCCGCAGCCAATGCCCTGGTTCGCCGCTTGCCCGGTGCGACGGCCCTTGAGACAGGGGCCCAGGTCGAGGTGTTGCGGCTGGCCCGCGGCTGAAACCCGGTCTGGAACTCGGGATTTCGGCGCTTCAGTGGACGGAGTGGTTGCTGGCCGGCTGCGGGCCGGACCAGGCCTCCCGGACCAGGCCGGCGAACCCCATCCAGCCTGTGGTCGGAACCAGGACCGAGGTTGCCCCCGAATGGACCTTTCCGGCATGCCAGGCATAAACGGCGCCGGCGCCCAGAGAGGCCACGGCCGCCGCCAAGCGGCCGCCGACCCGGCGGGGGCCGAGGGCCATCCAGGCCGCCGAAAAGCCCTGGACCAGACCCCAGAGGGTCAGGGCGCGGGTCCGGGAAGGCCCCGGCTGGGCGTTCCAGACGCGCAGGCCGGACAGGGTCAGGGCCATGAACATGGACGGCCAGATCACCGCGAAGGCGGCATGACGGGGTCCGGCCGGCGGGGCCTGGAGCTCTGCATAAGCGGTCATCAGGTCCGGATCATCGACGATGGGCCGCGCCCGGCGACCGATCAGTTCCGCCGCCGCAACCGCCCCGCCGGCCAGCAGCAGGCCGAGCAGGACATGGCCTGTGGTGCTGGTGGCCCGCCTGGGGACCTCGACAATACCTTCCGGTCCCATCTCATAGCGCATATCTGTCTCCCGGTCCGCCGCCGTTTCGTCGGACCCCATGTCGGCAGGCAAACGCGGCAATGACATGGCGGTTCCAGTCCCGAGCGTCCGCGCCGCCAGCTTGCAGGTGACAAGGGGCGAGGGTTTGGCCAATCTGGCGCCATGACCCTGATGCCCCTGCCCGCCCAGCCCCGTGACACGCCGTGGCCAACACAGGCCTGGCCGACGGGCCCCGCCCTTCCGGCGGCCATCGTCGAGCGACTGGACGACGCCTTCAGAGCGCAGTCCGAGGCGCAGATCGGCCCGACCGACGCCCTGGTGATCATCCAGGGTGGCCGACTGGTCTATGAACGTTACGGACCCGGCAAGGATGCGACCAGCACCTTCTCCTCCTGGTCCAAGGCCAAGAGCATCACCCAGGCCCTGGTCGGGCTGGCCGTGGCGGACGGGCTGCTCGATATCCATGGGCCAGCGCAGGTTCCCGCCTGGCAGGCGCAGGGCGATCCTCGTGGAGCCATCACCCTTGATCAGTTGCTGCGGATGTCCAGCGGCCTGAAATTCATTGAGGACTACGTCCCCGGCAGTGTTTCCGACGTCATCGAGATGCTGTTCGGCGCCGGTCAGGGCGACGTGGCCGGCTATGCCGCCGACCAGCCCTTGATCCATGAGCCGGGATCGGTCTGGGCCTATGCCAGCGGCACGACCAACATCATCAGCTCCATCCTGCAGCGCACCCTTGGCCTGCAGGGCGAGGCCTTCGAGGCCCATATGCAGGCGCGGCTGTTTGGCCCCTTGGGCATGACCAGCCCGCAGCCGAAGTTCGATGCGGCGGGAACCTTTATCGGGTCGTCCTTCTGCTATGCCACTGCACAGGATTTCGCCCGGTTCGGCCTGCTCTATCTGAGGGGCGGGCAGTGGGAGGACCGGGCGCTGCTGCCGGCAGACTGGGTCGACTATGCCCGCACCCCCACCCCCGTTCCGGCCACGGAACTGGACGGCTATGGCGCCCAATGGTGGCTGGGCCTGGGGGGCGAGGGATCTTTCTCGGCCAATGGCTATGAGGGGCAATACACCCTGCTGGTCCCCGACCTTGATCTCATCCTGGTGCGGCACGGCCGATCTCCGCTGGAGGTCAAGGAGGCGCTGCGGCAATGGGTGCAGGATACGGTGACCCTGATGCGGGAGGGTGGTCCGGGGCTTGCGTCCTGACGCCATCTATTGGCATGATGCATGTCAATAAAAAGCCGACGCGTTGGGGAATGACGCCATGACCGCACAACAGCCTGTCGCCCTGCTGGGCGCGCCGGGTTCGCCCTATACCCGCAAGATGGTTGCGGTCCTGCGCTATCGCCGGATTCCCTATCGCCTGTTCTATCGCGGCCGGGAGCCGGCGGACTATCCCAGGGCCAAGGTGCCCTTGCTGCCGACCTTCTTCCTGCCGGACGCCGGCGGAACCCTGCAGGCGGTGACGGATTCCACGCCCTTGATCCAGCGGTTCGACGCCCAGTATCCGGACCGTCGCATCCGCCCAGAAAACCCGGTGATCGCCTTCCTCGACGCCCTGATCGAGGACTATGGCGACGAATGGCTGACCAAGGCGATGTTCCACTATCGCTGGGCCCATGCCCGGGACGCGGAGTTCGCCGGCCGGCTGCTGCCCACCTGGGGCCCCGTCCCCCTGGACGAAGACACCCTGCCGGCCATGGCCAAGATGATCAGCGACCGGCAGATCGGCCGGCTGCGCTATGTCGGCTCCAATCCAGAGACCGGGCCGGTGATCGAGGCCAGCTATGTTCGGCTGCTGGACGCCCTGGAACAGCATCTGGCCCGGCACCCCTTCCTGCTGGGCGGTGCGCCGGGGGCCGGGGACTTTGCCCTCTATGGACAGCTGACCCAGCTGGCGGGGGTTGATCCCACACCCCTGGCCATCGCCCAGGATCGCGGCCCGCGGATCATGGGCTGGATCGGCATGCTGGAGGATCTTTCAGGGCTCGAGCCCGGGCCGATGTTCGATCCGGCCAATCTGCCGCCGACCCTGATGGCCCTGCTGGCGGAAATGGGCCGGGTCTATCCGCCGCTGCTGCTGGCCAATGCGCAGGCGATCGCGGCCGGGGCGCAGTCCCTCGACACCGTCATCGATGGCCAGGCCTGGAGCCAGCAAGCCTTTCCGTATCAGGCCAAATGCCTCAAATGGCTTCGGGAGGAACGGGCTGCACTCAGCGATGCAGGCCGCTCCCAGGCTGACAGCATCCTTGCCGGCACTGGCTGGGCATCGCTGTTCGGCTGACGTGACCGAACGCTTCAGAGGTCCAGGCGGTAGACGTCCACCCCGATGGCGAAGGCCCGGGTGACCCGGCCGGCCTGGACCACCCGGATCTTGTTGACCGCCCGGCCGAAGGCCACCGGCGCCCAGGTCCGGCCGCCGTCGCGGGTCTCATAGCCGCCGGCCCGGCAGCCGACCCAGCCCCACTGGTCGTTGACAAAGCCGATGCCGAACTCCTGCACGCCAGCCTCGACGACCAGATCCAGTTCCTGCCAGCTGGCCCCGCCGTCGACGGTCTTGATCACCAGGCGACGGGTGTTTTCCGGGCTGTCGAGATAGCTCTGGACGGTGGCGTAGCCGACCCGGGCCGAGGGCCAGCTCATCTTCCAGCAGTTCTCGAACGGCCGGTTTGACCGGTAGACCGGCGCCCAGTTCAGTCCGCCATCGGTGGTCCGCAGGATCATGGCGTTGGCCTGTTCCAGGTCGGCGCTGGAGGCAGCGCAGAGGAACCCGGTCGAGGGACTGAGGAACCTCACGTCCAGGATCATGCCGATCTGGCTGGACAGGTCCTGGACGCTCCAGGTCTGGCCGCTGTCCCGGGAGGACAGGATGGCCGGCGGACCGCCGACCCGGCCGGCAGCATGGATGATATGGCCGGTGCGGACCTCGCCCTGGAAGATCTGCTTCACCGGCAGGATGTCGATCCCGCAGATGCCGCCCACGGCCTCGATCCCCGGCGCCGTGATCGCCGTCCAGGTTCGTCCGCCATCCTCGGTGCGATAGAGGGGCTTCTGATCAGAGACATTGGGATAGTAGCCGACCCCGACATTGCCCAGGAACCCGACCTTGTCGTCGATGAAGCCCAGGGCGCGGATGAAGGTCCCGGGCTGTTCCCAGACGGCCGACCAGGTCTCGCCGCCATCGACGGTCTGGTAGAGCTTGCCGGCGCCATTGCCGTACCAGCCGATGTCGGGACTGGCGAAGGCGATGTCGTCCTGCTTGCCCGGATAGGCCACAGTGCTGAGCTTTCGCCACGGAGTGGCGGTCTGAGCCCTGGCCGTCGCCGGCAGGGCCGCGGCGGCCCCCGTCGCCAGAACGCCCAGACCCAGGCCCCGCCGTGAAGGCCTCTGTGTCAGCGTCATGCCTGTTCTCGCTCCGGAGGGCCTGGCCACCCCTGTGACCGGACCCATCCCGAGTCGAAACCTACCGAGCCCTGCCCCTTCGACAAGCGCTGGAGACCTGAAAATCTGGACCGTGAAGGCGAATTAATCCGGCCAGCGGCGACGACCGGGCCGGGTCCCGGCCGTCCGCAATCCAGCGTCAGAACCCGTGAGCGGCGAGCCAGCCCGATACGGCCTCGACAGCCTTGGGCAACAGGTCCGGCCGCTCGATGTAGTAGTGGTCGGCGCCCTCGATATCGACATAGGTCTTGTCGGGGCTGGCAAGCGCTTCGAACAGCCGTGCGGCGTGGCTGGGGGTGCAGGCGAGGTCTGCGGTGTTGTTGATCACCAGGGCGGGGCAGCGGATCCGGCCGGCATTGATCACCCCGTTGGCCGGGCTCTCGTCATAGCTCCATTGCGAGAGCCAGGACCGCAGGGTGGTGAAGCGGCCGAGGCCCACCGGCCCGTCATTGGCGATCTGCGGCTCTCCCAGATAGCAGGTATGGGGCCGGCGGTCGGACGGGTCCTGGGTCGGGTCGGTCCAGCGAACGTCGCTCATGGTGCCCATGACCACAAAGGGACGTTCCATAGCGGGCTGGCCCGAAGCCTTCAGCTCGGCCAGGGTCTGTTTCACCCGGGCGGTGATGCGGCGGTTGCGGGCGATCTGGCCGGCGCGGAAACGGGCGACAAAGGCCTCGCTATAGGGCGGCTGATGAGGACAGGCCGGATCATAGAGATTCAGCTCGGGGTCCCGGTCGAAGGGCCGGTCCTCGTCGGTTATGGAAGGGTCCATCCATTCGGTCATGGTCACCGACCGGCTGATATGGGCCGCCAGAAGCATGACCCCGTCTGCCGGCTGCAGGTTTGCGGCGGTCAGATCGACATCGTCGCCCGCCGACGTGGCGGTGATGGTCGGGTGCTCGGCCTGGTCCTGATAGAAGAGCGACAGGGACCCGCCGCCGGACCAGCCGCCCATGACCACCTTTTCATAACCGAACCGCTGCTTGAGGTCCGCGATACAGGCGCCCAGGTCGAGAACGCATTTTTCCAGGATGAGGGCCGTGTCGTTACCGCGATAGCGGGTGTTGCAATAGATGATGTGGTGGCCGGCCCTGGCGAGCGCCGTGACCAGGGGCAGGAAGGAACCACCGCCGATCGGGTGGGTGAACAGCAGGGCGGTCTTCGACTCGCCTGCCTCGGGGCGGATGCGCATGCATTCCACAAAGACCCGCCCCGTCGGGCCGCCATAGACCTCCTTCAGCCGGCTTTCTTCCTTGTAGACGTAGCCATAGGGCTCCCTGACGACGTTCATGGCCTTCTCCCCGATCTTTTCCGTTTTTGAAGCTCACGGCTGGCGCGAAGTCTAGACGCGGTTGCGCATCACGGGCGGTCAATGTTTTGATGGGTCCAAGAAAAAATCAGGGGGACCCCATGGCCCAGCAACCGAGCGGCATTCATCACCTCGCCTTCATGGCCGGGGACATCAAGAAGCACATCGACTTCTTTTCCCAGGTCATGGGGTGCCCGCTGGTCGCGCTGTTTGACATGCATGGCGTGCCAGGCGGGCTTCATGCCTTCCTGCGGATGAACGACCACAGCTATTTCTCGATCGTCCAACTCCCAAAAGTCGACGACATTCCGATCGAGCTGGGCAAGACCCATGCTGGCAACGGCGCCCTGCCCTCGGCCCCCGGCACCCTGCAGCATCTGGCCTTCCGGGCGGATTCCCATGCCGATCTGCTGGCCATGCGCGACCGGATCCGCAGCCACGGGGTCAATGTCATCGGCCCCATCGACCATGGCATGTGCCATTCGATCTATTTCGCCGGGCCCGACCAGATGACCCTGGAGGTCGCGGCGTCGCAGACGGCGATCGATCCGAAACGCTGGATAGACCCGGCGGTGCTGGAAAAGGCCGGCATCAACGCCGAAGAGGCCGCCCGCTTCCGGGCCCCTGCCGCCTTTGACGGCGCATCCCCCGTTCCACAGCCCGCGTTTGATCCGGACAAGCCGCACATGGCCTATCCGCGGGAAATGTATCTTCAGATGCTCAAGGCGCCGGACGAGGCCATTGCAGCAGGGGCGTCGTACAATCAGCCGCCTGTTCCGGCCTGATCCGGGGCGACAGGCGGTCGTCATATCTTGACGACCCCCTCCGTCGGCCGGCTATCGCCAGCCGCCACCTCCTCCGCAACGGGCCTGCGGCCCTGGGGGAGGATACTCAGGCGTTGACCAGGTTCCGTTCCCGGGCGGCGGTCTGCATGGCCTTCTGCAGTTTCTCGAAGGCGCGGACCTCGATCTGACGGACCCGTTCACGGCTGACGCCGTACTGAGCGGCCAGTTCTTCCAGGGTCGATGGGTCATCCTTCAGCCGGCGCTCGGTCATGATATGGCGCTCGCGGTCGGTCAGTTCGGCCATGGCCTCTTCCAGCAGGCCCATCCGCAGGGACTTTTCCTCGTCCTCGGCCAGACGGGTTTCCTGGCTGACCTGGGTGTCATCGGCCAGCCAGTCCTGCCATTCGGCGTCGCCATCAACCCGCATGGGAGCATTGAGCGAGGCGTCCGGACCGGAAAGACGGCGGTTCATCGAAATGACCTCGTCCTCCAGCACGCCCAGCTTGGTGGCGATCTGGGTCACCTGTTCGGGACGCATGTCGCCGTCCTCGAAGGCGCTGATCTGGCTCTTGGCCTTGCGCAGGTTGAAGAACAGCTTCTTCTGGGCCGCCGTGGTGCCCATCTTTACCAGGGACCAGCTGCGCAGGATGTATTCCTGGATCGAGGCGCGAATCCACCACATGGCGTAGGTCGCCAGGCGGAAACCCTTGTCCGGCTCGAACTTCTTGACCGCCTGCATCAGCCCGACATTGCCTTCGCTGATCACCTCGCCGATGGGCAGTCCGTAGCCGCGGTAGCCCATGGCGATCTTGGCCACGAGCCTCAGGTGACTGGTGACCATGCGATGGGCGGCCTCGGGGTCTTCATGCTCTTTCCAGCGCTTGGCCAGCATGAACTCCTCGTCGCGGGCAAGCATCGGGAACTTGCGGATCTCGCTGAGATACCGGGACAGACCGCCATCGGGCGACATCACGGAAACAGAAGTGGCGGCCATCTTGATCTATCCCCTCACAAACGACAGGCGATTTTCAGCGTCCACCCGCACCCGGCATGAACCGCCCCACCCCGTCATGGTTCCACATAGGAACCCAATCTGGCCGCTTGAAGGCCATGACGCATTTGTAATCCTGAGCGTGGCGCTCAGGTATCGAAAACCCCTGAGTCGGTTGTCAGAAAAAATGCAACGCCAGGGGGGCCCTGACGGCCGCCGGTCCGCCAACGCAAAACGGGCCGGCTCCCAAAGGGAACCGGCCCGCTCTTGATCACAATCCGCCCGAAGGCGGATCGGTTTGGCTTACGCCTGGAGGCTGCCAGCGGACATCTTGCCGCTGCGGCTGTCGCGTTCCAGTTCGTAGTTGATCTTCTGGCCTTCGTTCAACGAACGCAGACCGGCCTTCTCCACCGCGGAGATGTGGACGAACACGTCAGCGCCGCCTTCATCAGGTTGGATGAAGCCGAAGCCCTTGGTGCCATTGAACCACTTGACGGTGCCGGTAGCCATTTGAGTTTAGTCCTTTAGTGCATAGAATTTGCCCGCACGAAAACCTCGGGCGGACAATCAAAGTTCGATGGGGATCGGGGTGCAGGTCCGGGCGCTTCAGATTTTGAAGCAAAGGATATACGGCCGAACCGAAACGAATTCGATGAGGCATCATCCTCTTCTTTTGCCTCCTTGGCAAGCTGAAACCAAAAAAACTTGGTCAGCCATTCAAAACCAACCGGAAATACCGCTATAATCGGGTGAAATCTGTCGCGCCGCGGCGGAGCAGGACTCCGGAGCGCCCATGTCCCTTCTCGAAAAAATCCCAACCATGAGCGATGAGCAGGTGGTCAACCTTCTGGCCAACGCCAGGCGGCTGGGCGAGTCAGGCGACCCCCGTCAGCAGGCTGCGGCTGGCGAGATCCTGCCGGCCCTGGAAGCCGAGGCCCTGGCCCGCAAGTCGGCCAAGCTGGCGGCGGCGGCGACCAAGCGCGCTGCTGCACCGCCCCGGAAGAAGAAGGTCGTGGCCGTCGCCGCGGCCTGAGTTGATCTATCGGGCTACCGCGCCGCGTCCATCAATCCCGCGAACCGCTCGAACAGATAGAGGCTGTCGGTCGGACCGGGCGAGGCCTCAGGATGATGCTGCACGCTGAACACAGGCCTGCCCTTCAGGGCCAGGCCGGCGTTGCTGCCATCAAACAGTGAGACATGGGTTTCCACCACGGGCTCTGGCAGACTGTCACGGTCGACCGTGAAGCCGTGATTCATGGACACGATCTCCACCTTGCCGGTGGTCAGGTCCTTGACGGGATGGTTGGCGCCGTGATGCCCCTGCTCCATCTTCACGGTGCGGGCGCCCAGGGCCAGGGCCAGCATCTGGTGACCCAGGCAAATGCCGAATACCGGCTTGCCGCTATCGACCAGCTTGCGGATCTCGGGAACTGAATAGACCCCCGTCGCCGCCGGGTCGCCCGGACCGTTGGACAGCAGCACCCCGTCCGGATTGCGCGCGAGGATGTCCTCGGCGCAGGTATCGGCCGGCACCACCGTAGCGCGGGCGCCGATGGAGGCCAAGCTGCGCAGGATGTTGCGCTTGACCCCGTAGTCGATCACCACGACTTCGTACTTCGGCGTTTGGCCCAGCTTTGAATAGCCTTCGGGCCAGGACCACAGTCCCTCGTCCCAGGTGAAGGTCTGGCGGGTCGTGGCGTCCTTGGCCAGGTCCAGGCCGACCAGCCCGCTCCAGGCGCGGGCCCGGGCGACCAGGGCCGGAATATCGAACTGTCCGTCCGGGCTGTGGGCGATCACCGCATGCGGCATGCCCTTCTCGCGGATGGCCTTGGTCAGGGCCCGGGTATCGACCCCGGCCAGGCCGATCACGCCTCGACGGCCCATCCAGTCATTGAGGGTGGCGTCCGAACGCCAGTTGGCCGGCAGGGTCGGGACATCGCGGAAGATGGCGCCCCGGGCCGCCGTTTCGGCGCCGCCGCTGATCTGTTCCAGGTCTTCCAGGTTCGTCCCGACATTGCCCATATGGGGAAAGGTGAAGGCGACGATCTGGGCCATGTAGCTGGGGTCGGTCAGGATCTCCTGATAGCCGGTCATGGCGGTGTTGAAACAGACCTCGCCAACCGCCTCGCCCGCAGCCCCGACTCCGATCCCCTGAAGAACAGTGCCATCTGCGAGCACGAGCAGACCGGTAACGCCGGGCAACAGATCGGTCATGAGCGTGAATCTCCGGCGGGTGGGCAAACGGGCGCGTTGGTAGGGACTGTCGGGGCGCGGGTCAAACGCTTATCACGGACGGGCGGGTCAGGCGGCGCGAACATGCCGCGGGTGCAGCCAAAGTGCGTGCTTCGACACGCCTGCTGCTCAGGCTGCTCAGCATGACGATTTTATTGAAGTTGCACAGTTTTCGTCATGCTGAGTAGCCC